>NZ_LZJH01000143.1:0-160110 GCF_001666745.1 Mycobacterium sp. E2699
CCTCGGCCTGACCGATCTCCTCGTGGGTGCCGCGCTGCCATGAAGCTGGGGACCCGGAGCTCGGTGCATCTGCTGCTCGACCGGCGGGTGGGACCCGGTCTTGGGGCCGATATCGGAAACCTGCCAGGTATTGCCCACCTTGTTGACGGTGACCTGCAACAGGATGATGGACACCTTCGGCGTCGGGTTCTGCAGATTGCGGGTGGTTTGGTGGGCCGACACCACTACCTGGTAGACCCCGCCGGGCTGAGCGACCGGGTCGATGGCCAGCACCTCGCCGGTGGAGGTGACCTGGGCCTGCAGCATCACGCTTTTGAGCAGATCGCTGGCGTTGACGTATTTGTCTTTAAGCTGCTGCGACACACCGTCTTCGACGGAGCGGAAGAAGGCGTCGGGGTCTTCGAAGCTGTAGGTCAGCGACTTCAGCGCGTAGTCCTTGGCCAGCTGCGCCACGGTGTCGCGATCGGCCTGCTGTCGACGGAGCTCCGCGAGCTGGCCGGTCACCTGCCGATACTTCAGGTAACCGAACACGCCACCGGCGAGCACCGCCGCCACGAGTAGGGCCGCGACCCAGTGCCAGGGCTTTTCCAGCCTCGGGGGCTGCAGTCGCCACCTCGAGGACCGGTCGGGCCGCGCCTGGTCGTCTGCGGCGCTACCGGTCTCGTCCCGGTCGGCCGCCGGCGTTGCCTCGTCCGCCTTTTCGTCTTCGCTGACGATGGAATTGGTCATGTCAGTTCCTTCTTTGCCGTTGCCTTCTTCGCCGATCACCGATGCCATTCGGGCACGTTGAGTTGCACCCGCATGCCGCCGGTGTCGTTGAAAGTCGATTCCCAGAAGTCGAGCCAGTGCCCGGCGTCCACCTTGATGTCGTGCAGCGGTGCGACGGCGGGTTCCAGGACGGTCGTGAACGTGCTCAGCGGGCCGGCCAGCATGTCGAGCCATTGGCTGAGCTTGGCTACCAGAACCCCCGCCGGATCGTCGGGGCCGACGACGCCCACGCCGGTGTGCGACAGCGTTTCGATTTCGTGGATCATCCGCAAAAACGCCGGCACCGAGCGGGGAAGCAGCTTGCCGGTCTCGCTGATCACTTCGCCCGCGTTGATGTCGCCCAGGTTGGTGGTCATCGTGGCGAAGTTGCTGAACAGCGCGGCCAGCAATTGCTTGTCGTCGTGGATCACCTTCGCGGTCAGCCCCGCGGTTGTGGCCAGGGAATCGACCGTGTCGTCGTTGCCGGCGAACGCCGCGGAGACGTTGTCGATGATCGTGTGCACCTGCTCGAGGTTCAGCGCCGACATCAGGGCGTTGGCCTTGGTGAGCAAGTCGGCGCCGGTCACCATCGACGCGACCCGGTCCGCGGGGATCACCGTCCCGTCGCTGAAGTACGGCGGCGCAATCAGTTTCGGCTTGAAGTCGACGTACTGCTCGCCGGCGGCGGAGAGGTTTTCCACGCTGATCGCGCTGTCGGCGGGCACCGGGTGCGTGCTGTCGAGGTCGATCGACACCGCCAGCCCGCTCGCCGTGGTCTCGATGCTCCTCACCCGGCCGACCTTGATGCCACGCATCGTCACCTCCGATGTGGGCATCAGGCCGCCGGAAGTGTTGAGCATCAACGTGAGTCGGGTGACTTGTTTCGTCGGGCTGATGTCGAGCACGCCGATCGACATGTACGCCGCGCCGGCCAGTGTCATCACCGCCAGGATGGCCAGGGTGGCGCGGGCACCGAACTTCATGGCAGCATTCCCATGCTCTGCATCGCCTTGACCGCCTGGTCGGCCTTGTCGGCGGGATCCACGCCCTCGTGCCCGGTCGGTGGGTGAAGTTCGGAGACAATGTATTTCGGGCCTCCGTTGCGGAAGAACCCGAGAAGCTTGTAGTGCAGGAACGCGATCAGCTTGTCGGCGAGCACCGGAATGGTGGTGTCAAGGGTTGCCACCGTTCCGACCATTGGCGTGAGGTAGGAGAGCATTTGCATGATGTCGCCGGTGATCGGGTTGGTGAGTTCTCCGCCGAGCTTGCTGACGTCTCGGGAGTCCCCGACGACGTCGAGGATGGCCATGGTGATCGCCGACAGCCCTTCGAGCTTCGGCGGGCCCTCGGTCACCAGCCGGTTGAACACCGCGGTATTGGCCGCCATGTTGGTGGTGATGTTCTCCATGCTGGACAGGATGCCGTCGATGGTGTCCTGGTTGGCCGCCAGGTCATTGAGGACGCCGGCGAGGGTCTGCTGCATCCGGGTCAGCTCGGCGGGGTTTTTCGGGAACGACTTGTTGACGTTGACGACGGTGCTCTGCAGCGTGCCGATCGCGCCGCCCGCCACCAGGTTCGACACCGATCTCAAGAGATCCTCGACGTTGTCGGCTGGGGCGGTGTTGCGCAACGGGATGGTGCCGCCGTCGCGCAGCATTGCGGTGTCCCCGGCCCGGTCCTCTGGCGGCACGAGCGCGATGTAGATGTCGCCGAGGGGGGTGGCCTGGCGCAGTTCGGCGCGAGTGTTGCCGGGAAGCTTTGTGCCGCCGGCGATATCGACGTAGGCGACCGCCGTGGTGCCGTCGAGCTGGACGTGGTCGAGCACGCCGATCTGCACTCCGCCGGAGTCCACCTTGGCCCGGGCGGGCAGGTTGAGCACGCTGGAGAACTGGATCTTGATCCGGTAGGCGTGGTCGGGACTGTAGGCGCCCGGGACCGGCAGCCGGGTCGGATCCAGCGAGCACGCCGCCGTCAGGCAGATCGCCATCGCGGTCAGCAGCACGCGCACCGAGCTCCGGGTCCCCAGCTTCATGACAGCGCGGCCCCCAGGATGAGATCGGTCAGGCCGAGGGTGACCGGGTCCGACGCGGCGCCCGACGCGCAGGCCGCCGCGGCGCCGGGGACGTTGCGCTGCCGCAGCCCCTCGCAGATGGCGCCGGCCTGCGACGGCGAAATCGCCACCTGCGGCGGAATATAGGTGACGTTGTGGGTTCCCCACGCCGGTTCGTAGATGTCGCTCAGCCAGTGGCTGAACTGCGGCCACGACTTGATCATGGCCATGATGGCCGGGGTGTGTCGGTTCAGCATGTCGCTCAGCCAGCCGATCCAGTGGTCGAACCTTTGGTAGACCCGCGGCCCCCACCGGTTGATCGCCTCCACCAAGATCGGCAGCAGGTGCGACAGACGGCTCATGGCCGCCCCGAAGTTGTCCGACAGGCCCTCGACCAATTGCGTCGTGGCCGGCAGCGTTTCGACAAACCCGGCGAAGCTGTCCCAATTCTTGAGGAAGTCCGAGGTGAGGATCTCGCTGTTCTCGAACAGCTGCCGGTAGTCGGCGTCGGCCTTGTAGGGGTCGGCGAGCATGGTGACCAGATTGCGCAGGGTCTGGTTGAGGCCGGTGCCGGTCCCGTCCAGCGAGCGGCTGGCCGCGCGCAGGCTGTCGTTGATCGCTTGCACGCCCGGCGCCCGGGACGGGTCTTGGCCGTGTTGAGGTTCCATGATGGCGTCGGCGAGCTTGCCGATGGCAGTGAAGGTTTCGCTGATGCTGATCGGGGTCTTGGTGGACTTCAGCCTGATGCACCCCGGCCCGGTGAACTTCGGGCCCGAGGTGTAGGGCTTGGTCAGTTCGATGTGGCGGTCGGTGACAATCGATTGCGAGTAGGTGACCGCCCCGACGTCGGCCGGTAGGTCGAGGTCGGTGGGCACGGTGAAGTCGACCTCGACATGGTCGGGCTTGTTGACGATCGCGGTCGTCGTGCCGACCTCGATACCCAGCAGCGCCACCTTGTTGCCGGGATAGAGCCCTACCGCGTCGGTGAATTCGGCGCACATCGCGCGGGTGGGTGTGCGCATCAGCGTCTTGGTGCCGAAGATCACCGCCGCCGCGACCGCGGCTACCGTGGCCACCACCACGGCGACACCCCACCGGGAGCGCAGCCGCGAGCCGACAGCCGACAACCTGCTCATCTCAACAGTTCCTCATGATGTTGGGCAGGCACAGGTCCTGTCCGGGCACCAGCCGGCTGTGTTTGTCGAAGACGACCCCGTTGCCGCTGAGCATCGGCAACACGATGTTCAGGCTCTGCCCCAGGCCCTCGAGCGCCTCGCCCCACCGCTCGGGATGGGCGTTCAGCGTGTCGGTGATGTCTTCGAGTCCGTTGACAACCGGCCCGACCTCGCGGCCGTAGAACACCACGATGCGGTCGAGGATGCGGGCCAGTTCGCTGAACAGGCCGAAGAACTCGACAATGTCGACCGACTTGGAGGTGTAGGACTGGCCGATGATGTCCAGCTGCTCGAACAGCGTGATGAGCTGCTTACGCGCGGCGACCGCCGCCCGCAGGCCGTTGTTGGTGAAGTCCAGGCTGCGATGGAAGTCGGCGGTGGACTTGCTCATCGACGTCGTCAAGGCATTGGCCGAGCGGAGCAGGTCGCGCACCGCCTCGGGAAACTTGTTGGCGGCGTTGGCCACCTCGGTGAACGTGTCGTGGATGACCTGGCCGTCGACTTCCTTGATCAGCGGGGTCGCCGCCTGGATGATGTCGTTGACCTCGAACGGCAGCGCGACCCGTTGCGGCGGAATCACGTTGTGGCCCAGCGGAAGAGCACCCTTCGGGTCAAGCGCCACGTAATGGCCGCCCAGCGGCGTCAGCAGCTTGATGTCCAGCGTGGATTCCGAACCGACCGCCACCGAACGCTCGACGTCGAACTTCATCTCGACGACGGCGCCGTCGAGCCGCACGCCGGTGACCTTCCCGACCGGGATGCCGGCGATGCGAACCTGGTCGCCGGCGCGCACACCGCCGGAGTTGGACAGGCGCGCGACATAAGCGGTCTGGCCGGTCGGATTGAGGTAGGCCATCGCGGTGGCGGCCAGCGCCGCGACGATGACGACGACACCGACGATCCCGTGCCGGCGATTGCGGACCGCCGCGGCGCGCTCGTCGAGCACCGGACGCCGCCGCCGTACGCTCTTGTCCCCGAACGGCATCATCGGCACACCACCAAGTTCTGCTGCGCGAAGGACACCTGCCCGATCCCCGGCAGGGTGACTTCGCCGTGCGAGCACGAGAACGACGGTCTGGCGGGCTGGTCGTCGGCCAGCCAGTCCCGCATTCCCTGGATCAGCGACGGCGCGAGCGACAGGCCCGCGATGATCGTCGCGGTCTGCGGCCACATCCGGCTGGTCAGGTCGTAGAGCGGAACCGTGGTCCCGTCGAAGGTGTGCTCGGTGTACTGCAAGATGTGCGTGGTGTTCCGCAGGACGGGCAGCCCTTCGTCCATCGCCGCACGGAACTCCTCGGCCTTGGAACCGAACTTGGTCACCACGTCGTTGAGCGTGGCGATGAGATGAAAGAGTTGCTGCGATTTGCCGCCCAGGTCCGCCGAGATCGCGCTGAGGTTGCGGAGCACGGCGGTGATGACCGCCTGGCGGTTCACGGCCAACTTGGAGATGACGTCGAGGTCGTGCAGGAACGGGCCGATGCCGTTTTCGTCACCTTGGATCAATCGCAGCAGGTTCTCGCCGAGCAGATTGAACTGGGCCGGGTCGAGGGTTTGAAATATCGGCCGAAACCCGTTGAACAGCTTCGCCACATCGAACGAGGGAATCGTCTGCGCCAGGCCGAGGGTGGCCCCGGCCCGCAGCCGTTGATCCGGCCTGGCCGGCTGGACGAGTTCCAGGTAGCGCTGACCGACCAGGGTTTGGTAGCGCACCGCGGCAACGGTGTTGGTGAACACCGGGTGATCGTCCTGCGCGGTGAAATCCACCTTGGCGATCCGGCCGTCGAGCCGGATGGTTTCCACCTTGCCGACCTGCACGCCGGAGATGCGGACGTCGTCGCCGGCGTAGAGGCCCGACACGTCGGAGAATGCCGCGGTGTAGTGGGAAACCGCCCCGGTGACGGGACTGCGCAAGGCGGTCAGCACGATGAGCGTGCAGACCACCGACACCGCGGTGAAGATGGTCAGCCAAATCACCGATTTGGTAACACTTCTCATCGGCCACCCCGCTGCGGTGCGGGCGCGGGCGGCGGGGACGGTAGGGCCGCCGCCAGCCCCGGCATCGTGTCCAGGGTGACTTCGATCTGCATGCGGACCTTGCCGTTGATGATCGGAAACGCCGCGCTGGTGCGGTCCAGCAGACCCGAGAGCCGGTCATAGACCGGCGCCTGGCTGCCCTGGAGGTACGAGAGTGGCAGCAACACGTCCATCACGGATTTCATGAAGGGCGCGAGCCACGCGATGTTCTTCGCGAAGATCCCGTCCGTCTTGAAGAGGAGCTTCGCGGTCTGGTCCAGGATCAGGTTCATGCGCTCGACCCCGTCGGGGTGGGCCAGAAATTCCATCCCATTGAGTAGGTCGTAGGCCAATCCGATGAGCGGGATCGCGTCGCTGGCGCCGTTGACCACCGAGGCGAACACCGACAGCGACTGTGAGAACGGCACCTTCTGGGCGTCGACGAGCATCTTGATCAGATCGAAGTAGGACCGGGTCACCGGCTCGGTCAGGTCCGCGTGTCGGCGCACTATCTCGATGATGTGGTCGACGTCGGGCGAGTCCACCATCTTGCCGATTTTCTGGCCCTGGCGTAGCAGGCCGGTGATGGAAGCCGACCGGACGTTGGCGCCTATCAGCAGCGTCTGGTTCGGCCTCAGCCGGGCGCCGGTGCCGCTGCTGACGAGTTCGACCGCCGCGAGGCCAAAAGTGTTGGAGGACATGAAGTTCGCGGTCGTGTCGGCGGCGAGGGCCCGCGCTTGCCGCGGCTCGAGTTCCACCGTGATCTTCTGGCGGTTGTATCCGGCGGATTCCAGCGATTTCACCGATCCGATCGTCAGCCCGCGGAACTTCACCTCCGCGCCCGGCGTCAGGCCCTCACCGATCGAATCGGCCACCACGGTCAGCTTGAACGTGTCGTCGTAGCCGCCGTTGCCCAGCTGATACAACGAGACGCCCGCGATGCTCAGCGTCACCGCTGCGATCAAGCCCCGGATCCGCAACGAGCGCGGACTTGGCGCCCGCACTCCTTGGTCCGACCCCGGCAGTATCGGCACGACTACCCCGATATCCGGATGCCGGGGTTGTTGCCCCAGAACAACAGCGTCAGCACCATGTCGGCGGCGACCACGGTGACGATGCTGGCGCGGATGGCCCGGCCCGAGGCCCGCCCGACCCCCTCGGGACCACCGCTGGCGAAGTAGCCCTGGTAGCAGTGGATGGCAATGATCAGCGTCACGAAGATGGCGGCCTTGAGCACCGAGAACACCACGTCGGACGGGTGGATGAACGAGTCGAAGTAGTGGTAGTAGGTGCCCGAGGACTGCCCGTGCAGCACGTTGACCACCAACGCGCACGACACATAGCTCAACGCCAGCGTCACCACGTACAGCGGAACGATGGTGATCATCCCGGCGATGACCCGGGTCGTGACCACGAACGGGATCGACTGAATGCCAAGGGCTTCCAACGCGTCGATCTCCTCCGAGATCCGCATGGCGCCGATCTCGGCGGTCATGCGGCACCCCGCCTGTGCCGCGAAGCCGATCCCCGCGATCATCGGCGCCATCTCGCGGGTGTTCGCGTACGCGGAGACGAACCCGGTCAGCGGGCCCATGCCGACCATGTCGAGGGCCCCGTATCCCTCGATTCCCACCGAACCGCCGACCGCCGCGCCCATGAAGATCAGCACGCCGATGGTGCCGCCACCGACGATGAGCGACCCGTTCCCCCAGATCATGTCGACCAACAACACCCCGGTCTGGTGCCGGTAACGCTTCAGCGTGTGCGGGATCGCACCGAGCACCTGGAACAGGAAGGTGATCTGGTGTCCGAGGCGCTGAAGCAGCGAATCACCCCGTCCGGCGACCCACCGCGAGGCCCGCAGCGGCGCGGGTAGGTAGCGTGCCGGCACGGCGATGCGGGCCATCAGCCCACCCTCAGCGGCATGGACATCGACAACCCTTGCGTGATCAGGAGGTTCAGCAGGAACACCGCCACGATGCCGATGACGACGGAGGCGTTGACCGCGTCGGCCACGCCGCGCGCGCCGCCCTTGGCCTCGAGGCCGCGCTGGCAGGCCACGAGGATCACGACCACGCCGAAGAGCCACGTCTTGAGGACGGCGACGACGACGTCGTTGACGCTGGCGAAGGACGCGAACGACGCGATATAGCTGCCGGGGGTGCCGGACTGGAAGCCGACGTTGATGGCGTAGCCCGCCGCGAGCCCCATGAAGATGATGAAGGAGCACAGCACCGGCGCCACGATCACGATCGCCGCCAGCCGCGGGGTGACCAGCCGCTGCACCGGGTCGATGCCCATGACGCGCAGCGCGTCGACCTCTTCGCGGATGGTGCGGGCGCCGAGATCGGTCGCCACCGCCGAACCCGCCGCACCGCCCAGCAGCAGCGCGGCGACGACCGGTGCGCCCTGCCGGATCACCCCGAGGCCGCCGGCCGCACCCGACACCGAAGAGGCGCCGACCTGCTGGATGAAGTTGCCCACCTGTACCGCGACGATGACCCCGAACGGGATGGACACCAGCAACGCGGGTATCGCCGTGACGCTGATGATGAACCAGGCCTGGTTGAGGGTGTCGCGCCACGGGTGACGCAACCTGATCAAATCCCTGAGCAGGTATACGAAGGACTGGGCGGCGAGGTCGAAGAAGCGGCCCAGCGTCTGCAACGAGGAATCGAGTTGGTTGAGGCCGTACCGCAGCGGTTTGGCAAGCAGCGGGACGATTCGCCCGCCGGCGGGCCCTTCGACGGCGGGCCGATCTTCCGGCCCGGCGGCCTCCAGCGGATGGGCGACGTCTTCGCCGTCGGTGATGGTGCTCGCGTCGACATCGACACAGGAGACTTCACTGCCTTCTGTCTCGGTGGCCGGTTCAGCCGCTGTCGCGTCGTGGACACCTGCGGTCAACGGCAAATCCCTTCCTGATCGCTGTCAGGACTTCGCCCCCAGCAAAGATTACGCGTGTTTGACGTGTGTTTATCAGCGGTAGGTGCGTTCTACCAGCGGCAGCGAGGGTCTGTTCGCGGAAGCAGGCGAGTGTGACGTACGTCACATTTCGTGGAGCGTGAAGACCTCCACGGCGGCAGTTTGCCCTGCAACGCGTGGGATCCGCTATCGATGAGCCCAGGCGGTCGAGAAGCCAGTCCGTCGACGCACGAACGGGTGAGAAGGATGGCGTCGCCCGTGCGTTTTCGGGTCTTGACCGCGTCGGGAGCGCAGGGGAGGTTCAACTGGTATGCCCACACCCGACCGGCCCGGCGAACCCCCGGGTCTGCTCGACCGCCGTCAGCTGCTCACGCTGGCGGGCGGCCTCGGCGTGGCGTCCATACTCGGTGCGTGCTCGACGTCGACGACCGGTGTCCGGCTGACCGCTGCGACGTCGGCTCAGTTGCTGTGCCGAGACGCCTGGGGCGCGCGGGCCGCCCGCCCCGGCGGCAAGCCGCACACCATCACCCGCATGACGCTGCACCACGAGGCCGTGGTTCTCGGCGACAACCGCAACGCTCCGAGCCGCCTCCGAGAGGACCAGCGGTACCACCAAGACCAGAAGGGCTGGATCGACATCGCGTATCACGTCGGTGTCGATCGCAACGGCAACATCTACGAACTGCGGAGCACCGAAATCGCCGGCGACACCGCGACGGACTACAACACGACCGGCCATTTCCTCGTTCTCTGCGAAGGAGACTTCGATCAAGAGGCCGTGTCGGAAGCCCAGCTGCACGGCGCGGCTCTGGCGTTCGCCTGGGCCGTGCAGAACTTCCGCATCGCGACCGACACGCTGGCCGGCCATCGCGACCTGGCCCAGACCTCGTGCCCCGGTGCGAACTTGTATGCCCATCTCACCTCAGGAGACCTGAAGCGGCGCATCAACGATCTGGTATCCGCCGGTCCAGTGGATCTTCAGCGCTTCTGCGGACCCGACGCCGCCGCGAGAGTCGCGGCGATCGAGGCGGGCGGCTGAGCTTCGTGTTGGGCACCGGCCAGCCGACGCGCCGACAAGCGACGAAAAGAATGTTTGCGGTCAGGTAAAGCGGGCATGGCTCTCAAACAGCTGACTACACCGGTCTACAGCCGGTGTCCGCATCTACCAAGAAGGGGCCAGCGTGTCGGTCACACATCTCAGCGGTTTCGGGACCGCCTGTCAGGAGGCCGTGAGGGCGGTCCTACACGCCATCACCACCGGCGGGGACGAACGCCGGGGACACCTCTGCGACGCGAAGTTGGCAGTCAACACGGCCTTACGCGTCGCTAATAGCGGCGAAGAATGGTATCTGGCCGAGCACCTGCGCCAGGGCATCAAGGATGTGGAGACTCGACTGCGGGACGCTTCCTAGCCGCCTCCGTCTGGCTGCCATAGCGACGGCGAAAGTCCTTGTCCCGCAAGGACGCGCGGCGGCAACTTTCGTTGCGTCATCGCAGCTGGGCGCTGCGGAGGCTGTCGCCGCGGCCTACCGGCCAGGGCGTTCGCCGCTCGAGTCCCAGTATTCCGGTCCATCCATCTCGAGAACGCCATCGTGGGCAACCGGATAATATTTTTCGATGCGGCGGCGCACTGACTCAAGAAACTGATCAGTCGTCGGGAAGTCCACCGGCAATTTGTCCTTCATGATTTCTTCGGCCGGGACCCCTTGCCGAATGGCAAATCTGGGAAGGTATTGCCACTTCCCGGACTGATCGTGCGGGCCAAAAACATTCATCGCATCAAGCGGAGCAATCATGCAATTGATCGATCCATCCCGCGTTGAGTCATAGATCTGAATCTTGCAATCACTTGAACGGAAGAAGGCGACGGCGCCGTTCCGGCCGCCTTCGTCAACATCACCGTCGTACTCCTCCAGCCGAAAGCCCAGTTCGTTGAGCAGAGGCTCGACAATGGACTTGACTCCCGCCAAGAACTCCTCCGTCATTACCGCCCACCCCCAATCCGCACCCACGTGTTTCCGACCTGCCGATAGCCATACGCCTCGGCGTTGCTCTTCAAGAACGCAATTTCCTTGGCGGAGAAGGAATCTGCATCCAGCGCCAAGACCTGTTCCACACTACTGAATTGTTGCGGCAAATGGTATTCGATGCGAGGCACACCGTTCTCCATCTGGCTGCGGAGGAAGTTTTCGTTCACTTGCCACGCGAGGCCGTTGGCGTCAGGCTTGCTCAGCCCGAAGGTCATGGCGTCCCAAACCGGGTCGCCGGTATCGAAATAAATTCCGCCGGTGCCCCGGGCCTCCCCGATGTAGCCACCATCCTGGCCCGCCCACTTACCTAGGACCACCCGGTCCGGGCTGTCACCAACGTAGTGAGTCGACATGTCAGCGAGTTGCTGGCTGAGCCCCGCAGTGGGTTCCCCGTGCACGAACGAGGCATAGAGATCCTGCGCCGCCTCGTCTGCGAAGGGCTGGTAAGTGACGGGGTGATCGAAGCCCACCGGTACGTGCGGCAAATGCGTTGGACCGTAATCGATTGCGGCGGCGGCATCGATGTCGGCCAGTCGGCCCACGCCCGCCCCTTCGCCACCGAACAGCAACCCCGGCAGGGCGAACGCGCCGTCGGAGGCCTTGCCGCCCAGGTAGTAGGCGGGACTGGGCGAGTCCAGCATGTTCTTCACTTCGCCGACCGCCGCACCGAACGGGTTCTGGACCGTCTCGACGGTGCCCTTGAGCATCTGCTGCCACGACTCGAGCACGCCGGGCGCCCCCGGGCCTCCTACCCCGAGAAGGTTGTGGATGCCCTGTTCTGTGGCGAGCCAGCGGTCAGCGAACCCTTCGCCGAACCCCGGGGGCGGCGGCGCCTTCGGCTCGGGCGGAACGTAGTTCGGCATCCCGCTGTCGATCCACTGTTGGGTGCGGCCCACGATGTCGTTCAGGCGCGCCTCGATCTGTTCCGGCGGCACGCCATCGCGGATCATGGATTGGCGGGCCAGCGCCTTGAAACTCTCCACGTCCGCGGGCTTGAGCTGTGGCGGCGGGCCGGGGACAACGGGTTGATGAAGCCGGCTCAAGAGGTCCGGCAGGCTGCCCGGTTGCGGCTGTTCGGCCTGGCCGGTCGAGGGCTGCTTGCCGTCGGGCAGCAGGAGGTCTTGCAGGGACGGCGGCTTGCCCGCGGCGCCCGCCGCCGGGGCGGGTGCGTCCGACGGCGGGCCGTTACCGGCCGCCGGATCTGCGGCGCCTTCGGGCAACAGCATGTCTTCCAGCGACCGCGGGTGGCGTGCTCCGGGGGGCTTGGGCCGGCCTTGGGCCGGCGGGGGACCGCCGGCCGGCGGACGTCCGCCGGCATCCAACGGGACCTCGCTCACGGCCGCGCGGATGGCGGCGGCGAGCTCGTGGTCGGCGCTGTCGGCGTGCGCCTTCAACAGAATCAGCCGATCCTGCAACAGCTGCTGCTGTGCGGCGAACTCCAAGGTGTCGCGCCCAATCCAGGTGTCGCCCACGTCTATTCGCCAGTCCGGCGTGATCTTCCAGCCCTTGGCGTCAGCGGCGCGCTCGATGTCCGCCAGCTCGTCCTTACACGCGCGCACGTCGGCCTCGGCGCGTGACACCGCGGCGGCCACCTGCCTGGACTCCTGGCCGTCCGCCTCGACGTCGCGACGAGCCTTACCCAAGTCGGCGCGAAACGCCTCGCCGGCCTCCCCGTCCCAACCGGCAAGAACGCTGTTGACCTGCTGCAGGTTGTCCCCCAACCGCTGCAAGGTGGCGGCGCGTCCGTTGGCCGTCTCGAACACCTGCTGGATCGCGCCGAGATCCCACCGCTTGACGTCATTTGGGGTCAACGGCCCCACGGGCTACCCCTCGTCCCGCAGCGACCCGAAAGCCCGCGCCGAGTCGTCCTCGTTGGTCGCATAGCTGAACATCGCCTCGGCGACATGCGACCCCAGCCCGTCCACGCGGAGCCGGTGTTGGTCGTGCCGGATCTCCCACCGCGCCGCCAGCTCAGCCAATGCCAGCTGCGAGGACCCGACCCAACCCGGCGCGGCCCCGGCAAGCCCTTCCTCATGCCTGAGGAACTCCACAGCCGCCTGACCGATTGCGTTGAACATGTCGTTGCTGCCGACGTGCAGTGCCGCGGGATCGACCTTGAATCCATCGGTCACGACGGCCCCCCTTCGGCTCACCGGCGTTGCGCCCTGAATCGTAATTCGTCCCGGGAACGCGCGCCCTTCACCTTGAGCGATCGACTGAACACGAAGCCCAAATCAGGCGGTCGACTGCCGGACCGACACCGACAAATCACGGCGCCGCAAGCAGAAGTGGGTAAACAACCCAAACAGCATGGCACCAGGTTGGGAAACCAGGTCAGTAGTCGGAAGGCGGCATCAGATGGTTGGTCAAGAGGGGGGCCGGTGGGACGTCGGCACCAAGGATAAGGCGGTCTACCTTGAGCGCGTCTCCGAGAGCGACGAGCGGGTATTCGACGACTTGCTGGCAGCCGATGAGGCCCGTGCATTGGCCGGGCTGTTGGCGAAGTACGCCGACAAGCTCGACGCCGCGGAGGACTCCCGCAAGTCTGACGATTCCGACGAGACGAACAACTCCGAGGACGCTGACGCAGCCGACGAGCCCGAGGATTCCGGCAAATCGGACGATTCCGACGACTCGAAGGACTCCGAGGACGCCGACGAGTCGTCGGCGTAGCAACGGAGTTGCCCGGAACCGGGGCCGATGGGTGGGAAGTCGTGTGGAGGTCCGGCTTTTTGACCCGCGCTCAGTGCACGAGGCCGAGTTCCTGGTCGATCTGCGCCCAGTAGCGGGGGCCGGTCGGGGTGAGCAGGATCCAGTCGTGAACTTGGCCGTTGGCCAGTATGAAGCTCATCGGGGCGCCGTCGGCCAACGCTGCTTGCTGGAGCGCAAGCGTCTCGTTGAAGAGTCCATCCAGCGAGCCCGAGTAGACATACGTCGGCGGAAGGCCATGAAGTTGCGCGGGTGACCCATCCAGCGGACTCACCTGATAGTTGGTCAGAGGAAGGTTGGCCGCCCACACCGTGCCGATCTGCCCCCCGGACCGCGCCAAGTCCAGCCAGGGGGACAGCAACACAATCGACGCGGGCACGGTTTGGCCGTGGGCCACCAGGTATTCGGCGGCGGCCAGGGCGAGGTTGCCGCCCGCTGAGTCACCGGTCACGCTGACGTGCGAGGCCCCGTGTAAGGCGATCTCCGAGGAGATGAGGCCGGCCATGTTGGGCACCACCGTGCCGGCGGTGCCGCCCTGCTGCATCAGCGGGTAGATCGGCACCTCGATCGTCGCGCCGGTCTGGTAGGCCATCACCGTGTAATCCAGCCAGTGGAAGATCGACGGCCCGAAGATGAACGCGCCGCCGTGAATGGCCACCACGTAGTCGCCGGTCGGATGAGCCGGGGTGATCTGTACGACGGGCATGCCGTTATAGGTGGTGTGCTGCACCGTTTCGCCGAGCAGCAGCGGCAGCAACCGCGGCGGCGTGTTGGACACGCCTATCCCGAGCAGCGGATTGTCGCCGGTAAACGCCGCTAACAGCGGGGAACCCGGCTCGAAAAACAGGAAATTGAGTTCCTGGCTCAACCCGCTCGCCAGCGTCGTGGGGAGCTGCTGGATTTCTTGTTGAACACCGAGCACCGCCTGCTCGAGGGCCACCAACGGGGATGCGTTGGCCGCCTCGGTGGCGGCATACGCGCCGGCCGCGCCGGTCAATGCCTGGGCAAACCACTTCTGATAGGCCGCCGCCTGTGACCCCAGAGCTTGATAGCCCTGGGCGTGGGCGGAGAACAGCGCGGCGACCGCCAGGGAGACCTCGTCCTCGGCCGCGGCCACCACTCTCGTGGTGGCACCAGCGGCGACCTGGTTTGCCTTCGCTACCGCCGAACCAACCGAAGCCACGTTCGTGGCCGCGGCTGACATCACCTCTGGCAACGCAACAACATACGACACCGCGCCGCTCCCATTACCAATCGCCGATCAGCCAGAGCTTATGCCTGCCCCGAGGAGTCACGTACGAGTTTGCCGTGACTGCCTGGACAGGATCCGACACGGGCACAAGACCGTCGCGGGGACTTTCAGTCCCAACTGCAACGCCCACCTCCGGGCAGGTTGACGCGGTCGTGGATCTCCATGGAGGCCAAGACCTGCGCCGTCTGCACCGTCGGGGCGTAGGCGACGGCGTAATTACTGCCCGCACCGAGGGCGATGGCCATGCAGCTCGTGGTGCTTCCAACGAGTTGGCAGCCGGTCGGGAACTTCGCGCGGCAGTTCGCCATCGCGTATTGCTCGGCATCAGACTGGGTGTAGGCGTTTGTGTAGAAAAACGCCTGGGTCTTGTTGCTCGTCGAGCTGGAGCTCACCGCCCCGGCCATCCAGGTGGCGGCGGCGTGTGCGGGCGACGCATGCCAGAGGGCGCCCGTCAGGACGAGCGGGGCGGCCACTGCCAGCGGCGCGATGCTGCGGGCAGCCGGTTTCCAAGAGTACGTTGCCATTTGACTGGTCTTTCTGTCGTTTCTTCCTGTCGTTGTGGTGCAGCACCCGGCAGTGGCCACGGACGACATCGGCTTTCCTGACCGGACAGATCGACCGCGACGGCTGCTGGCGGTTTGAGGCACGCCCGCGCCAGGCATCCCGGCTGGCGCGGAGTGATGAGCAAACCAGTAGCTCATTTAACGATGATATTACATACTCGACGCATGATCTAGATGTCTTGTCTAAACTTTAAGTATTACCGCCGTGGGTGTCTCGGCGCTCGGCAGCAGCAGGTCGAGGCGTGTCGCAAAGGGCGCTAATGGCCAACTCGACGGGCCCGAGTGAGGTGAGTGAAACGGGCGAGCGTAAAGCCGGCTGACCAACCAAATTGGCCCTGTGAGCGGCGTAAACGATGGTGGAGCTACCGGGACGAACCCGACGCCCTACCAGGCATTTTGGATTCTGAGCTGCGTTTTCGTTACGTCTCGTCAGATTTCGGTCCCGCTCGTTACCTGCCGATTCGTTTTCGAGTCTTGGCGGCGTCAAGAGTGGTCAAAGCAGTGAGTCGCCGGGCGCAGGTGGTGCCAAGACGGACGCCGCGGTCCGGCGGCTACGTCGCAGCCTCGTTCACTCCATGTCCTTTGTGGCCTCAAGCGCCGCCGCGTCGGCCAGAGTGCGTTGGGCGTTTCAATCGGTGCCTTTGGTCCTTCGGCTTGCATCTCTTCGGCCCTGACGGTCACGGCCACCCTGAGCGATCGTGCCGGTGGGTAATCGCCGATCAGAAATGAACTCAGATGTGGCAACCACCACGTGGCGCGATCTTGGTAGGCGTTGACGGCTCGGCAGCGGCACTGATTGCCGTCCGGTGGGCGGCCCGTGATGCAGCGCTGCGGAATGTGCCGCTGACTGTGGTCCATGTCGTCGACGCCCCCTTACCGGAGTGGTTCGAGGTCGCCGCGCCAGCCGGCTTCAGGCAATGGCAGGAACAGCGGGCACGGGGCTTCATCGAGTCGGCGATCAAGGTCGCCAAGGCGAGCACTGATGAGTGCGGTCCGGTGCAGATCGATGGCAAGGTGTTTCATTCGGCGACCATCCCGACGCTCGTCGGCATCTCCGCAGACGCGGAGATGGTCGTCGTCGGCTACCGGGGACATCGCGGCGCGCTGGCCCGCAGTTCCCTGGGCTCGGTGAGTTCGGCATTGGTCTACCACGCGCATTGCGCGGTCGCCGTGATCCACGACGACGGAGCCATGATCGGCGACGACGCACGGACGACGGTGCTGTTGGGTATCGACGGCTCGCCGGCGTCGGAAGCGGCGACTGCTATTGCATTTAACGAAGCCTCCCGACGAGGTGTCGGTCTCATGGCTATGCACGTCTGGACCGATCCCCGGGTTTCCGGCTCCAAGGGGTTGTTTCAGGACGCCAAATGGGACGCTCAGCTATCCGAGGAGGAGGAGACGCTCGCTGAACGGCTGGCGGGTTGGCGCGAACGCTATCCCGACGTGGGGATCCGTCGCAGAATCGAAACCGGTGATCCGGCACGTCGGCTGATCGAGGCGTCCGAACAGGCGCAACTGATTGTGGTCGGCAGCCACGGCTGCGGCCGGTTCAGGGGCACTTTGCTGGGATCCGTCGGGGCGGCGGTGGTCAACAGGGCCAGGATCCCGGTGATCGTGGCGCGTCAGCCCTGACGGCGGCCGTCGTGGGTGGGCTTAACCAACAAATGTTGATGTTGACGGGAAAAGAGAATGGCCAGAGCTTGTGGCCCTGACCAGTCAGTTCTCGGTGGAGCTGCCGGGAATCGAAGACGCATATAACACGGTTGACCTGCGCAGACGCGAAATGGGTCAGCACGAGGTGACATGGGGCTATACCAGCCGGTAGGACGTGAGTGCTGACCGCCGTCAGCACCCTTCGCCCATTGGAGCACTTCGCCGGATCGGTTCACCCTGGGGGTGGCGTTGTGTATCCAATACTGGTGTGGAAGACCAACTAGGCATCGCTGCAGCAGACCAACTCGCCGACTGCGGGCAGGAGGCCGGCTAGCTTTCACCCATCCCGGCCGCATTACTCGTTAACCCAAGCGCGGACCAGCCCGTGGCCGTCGATAGCTCCCGCTGTCACAAGTTCGGCCCTAACATCGGTCGGGTGGTAACGGGACATGAACCATGGGAGCGCCGGATCGAGCCGGCGGACTCGGCGCTGCTTTCCTTCGACGATGCCCTCAACGAGGAGCTGGATCAGCAGAACGGCGCATTTCCCTGGTGGGACGGCCATTCCAATTGGAAGACCCTCACCATGATCGCTGATTACTTGATTCAATCAGTACGAGGAGCGCGCGAAGCGCTGGTCGCCGCGTCGTTCGCCGCGAAAACACACCGCGAGTCAAACTATGCAGCCAGCGTGGCTTACACCAACGCATTGCGAGCGCGGGCGAAATCGGGCGAGACGACTCCGGAAGCGGCCTTCGCGGCCATTTACGACGACGACGCCGCTATCCGGCGAGAGCGCAACATCGTCAGTTCGGCAGAGCATTGCTTCTTTCACCTCGGGCAGACACTCGACCGACTCTCGGCGGCGCTGATTATCGTCGGCGGTTTCGGAGTGGGGGATGTTGTTAGCGCCGACTGGGGGACTATCGTCGGAACCCCGAAACGACCTGGCTTGGTTCAGGACTTGGCAGCACCGGCGCCTCGTAACAGGGTCGAGCCGCCAGCAACACGGGGCCGAGCACTCCAAGAAAAGCTTCTCGAACCGGTCACGAGACCGGACGACTTCGGGCCACCGGGGTGGCTGGACTGGCTGCGCGATACGCGCAATGCCATGACACACCGATCGCCAGCGACAAAGGTGTTGTTCTTAAACGGCGACGCGAAAAGAGGCCTGCATATCGTGCGGTTGTTCTACCGCCAGGGCAGGTGGAGCGAACTGCAATCTGTGATCTACGGCCGACCGCAACATGACCAGACGTTCTGGGGCGCCTTCATTACGCGCCCAAGCGAAGACATCCTCGATGGACTGTGCGAGTCGGTCTGCAAGTTGGTGGTCGATTTGACTGGCGGCATGAGAGCTTGCTGGGATTCGCGCAAGGCGTATCCCGCGCTCATCGTCCAACAGGGATCCCAGTGGCAGAAAATCCAACCGACAGAACCGATTTCGGCCTTCGACGGCTACGGAGAAGACGTAGGATCACTTGTTCGGCAGCAGTCTATAGTCAGCGATGACAACTTTGGAAGGTGGCAGGCAGCCGGTGTGTTCGGTAACGATGACCGTTACGCGGAATGGCTTAGGTAGCCTTGTGCGGTTTCTGACCATCGCGGTGAGGCCATGAAAGGTCGCAGGCGTAAAGGGAGACTGAGCCACATGAGCCGACGCCCGCGCCCCCTGCCTCGGAGTGCGCAGCGCCCGCTGCCCCGCGCTCACCTGCGACGAATCCGGCCGCTGTGAGACATGCCGGCGCTGACACGAGCGCCAGGGCGACCGCCATGGAAACCATGCGTTCCCCATAAGGCGAGCACTTGGCGACTAGGCCGGTCACCTTCTAGCTATGGTTACGATTTTCGTTCAGCATGCGTCCGACCACGCAGAAGGTCAGATCGAGTTCTGCGACATTCCTTCGAGCACCGCACAACTCGTCTATTTCGCGACAGGCGTCAGCCACCCCGCTCAGTAGCAGACCTGCCTGCCCAGGAAACCTCGGGCCGATCCACCAGGTGAGGTGGTGAAGCGTATGGCAGGCCTTCCGAGATAAGTTGTATCGGTTGCCATCTCAGTGGAGTTTGGTGCGCTGGCAGGAAACGAGAGGATCATTTCGCTGTAGAACATCATGTCCGTTGGGCATCCAGAGTCGACTGCTGGTCGTGCCTCGAACGCCGATACGTTTATGGCGTATTGTTCACGGTGGCCTTCTGCACAGCTGGGTTCGCAGACCTGATAGCTGAGGATGCCGGTTCCTTGAGCGCCCGCCGCGCCCCAAAAACTCCATGACATGGACTCAAGACGCTGTCCGCCATCGGCACAGGTTTGAAATGTGACTGCGGCGGGACGTTCTGTCGGCGGATCGTCTTTCGAGTAGCACCCCGGTAATGCGTAGCGGTACGCATTAGTGACTGTCGTTGTAGTGGGGAGAAGTGCTGGCGGCAGCGAATTAGGAGCTACCGCACTCGAAGCCGTCAGTGTCGGTGTGTTGGCGGTCGAGGCCTTATCTTGCATCGTATTAGCGGAACCGGACTGATGCTCCTCCCACGGACGCCATGCCGACGCGATTATGCCTACGAGCAGGATGATTGCAAGACTGGCACCGGAGGCAAGCCGCCGACGCCGGGATCCGACGGATACTGACTTGGTAGCGGGTCTCCCAGAAGCAGGGGCTGCCACTGTTTCAGCCTGGTCTTGGTTGAGCGCCGCCCGTGCTGCATGCGCCAAATCCTTCGGTGTTGGGTATCGGTCCCTGGGACCCTTCGCCAGGCCGGCGGCGATCACGTCATCCATTGCGGTGGAGATGCCGGGACGCTGTGCAGAAGGTTTGGGCGGCGGCGCGGTCATGTGCGCCATCGCGATCTGCTCCAAGGTGGTACCGGGGAAGGGCAGTCTGCCGGTGAGCGATTGGTAAAGCACGCATGCCAGCGCGTAGATGTCGGAGCTGGGTTCGATTTCCCCGCTGCTGAATCTTTCGGGGGCCATGTAAGACCAGGTGCCGATGGTGGCCCCGGTGGACGTTATACCGGTCTCTCCGGCGGCGCGGGCAATGCCGAAGTCGATCAGGTAAGCGAAGTCGTCATCGGTTACCAAGATGTTGGAAGGCTTGATATCTCGATGGACCAAGCCAGCTTGATGCGCTGCATCGAGTGCCGAGGCGACTTGTTCAACGATGCCTACCGACCGACCGGGTTCCAATGGCCCACGGTCGAGAAGGGTCTGCAAGTCCTGCCCCTTAATGAGACGCATCGCCACATAGAGGCGTCCGTCGATTTCGCCGACGTCGTAGATGGGAACGACGTGCGGTTCGTCTAGCCGAGCGGCTGCGCGGGCCTCCCTGCGGAACCTCTGCTCGAATGTCCTGTCCTCAGCGAAATGCGGGAGCAGCGTCTTAATGGCCACCGTCCGATCAATGACGGTGTCGTGGGCCCGCCAGACCTCACCCATGCCGCCCCGACCCAGCAACTCTAGGAGCCGGTACCGTCCGAACGGAGTCCCCTCGATCATCATCCTCCCCTAAGCAATCGCCATTAAGATGATGTCACCTGCCATAATCCGGGGCCGCTAGCAGGCTGTGGCCTTCAATTGATGGACTCCAAAGTCTCGATAAGCGGTTGGCCTCGGCCACTCAATCAGCCAATCCGCTTTCGGCGTCCAGTATGCGACCGATGTCTGCGGCCTCCCCCGGATCGATCGAGGGTTTTACGTCGACGTGCACACCCGTGAATCAATCATGCATAGCCCGTACTTCTGCGGGTTGTAACAGCTTTCATACGCCTGCGACCCGAGGGCTCTTCCAACAGCTGAGGCGATTGGCGAGCTTGGTTCGTCAAGCACTGGCGAACGTGTAGTCCTCGGTGACCGGATCAACTTCGACCGGTGCGTCCATGGGTCGAGTGTGGCAGGGGCCGCATGACATCGATTCCTGTGTGGGGCCGTGCGGAGGCTAGCCGGTAGGGATGGATAAGCAGTGACGATGCGGGTGGAATCGGAAACCGTCACGTTGGGAACCAAGACGCATATAATACGGTTGACCTGCGCGAATACTCGAAGGGTCAGCTCGGCACGACTTGGGCGAACATGGGTTGACATTGAGGAACGTGCTGACTGCCGTCAGCACCGTGACGTTCATTCGCCCAAGAGATCCGCGATCGCCTTGGCGCGCCGAGTCGGATAACGTCCGGTGCGAGCTACCGCCGATAAGGGCCGTAGCTGCTCCAGCCATTCATATGGGGCTCGAGATCGTTGTGGCTAGCGGATGTCACGCAAAGTAGGCGTAGCGGCCCGTTGATCGGATCGGTGCTATCAGCATGCTGTCGAATCCAGGCGGACCATTTCCTGGCTTCGTCTTGGAAAGGATCGTTGAGCCGATCGGCTCGTGCATTGACTTCGTCGGCGTATGTCCGCATGGTTGCGGCGGCCTGCCGACGTTCAAGTTGGTCGCGGAGCATTTCAGCGTTGCGTTCGTAGGTGAGCTTCGTGAACGCCTCCTTCTTTACTTCCTCCCATCGGTTCTGCCGAATCTCTGAGCGTCGCGTCTCCTCTTGCCGAGACCAGTCGGCTTCAGCTTCGGCGATCTCGAGTTTGTGGATCAGCGTGGGCAACTGCTCTTCGATCGATGCACCGGGGGCGTCACAGAAGGACAGAATCGCTTTGTCTTCCCAAATCTTGGTGATCGTGACTTCCAATTTACCCGACGCTTGAAAATTCTTATTCGCAATTGTTCGCGTCTGGCGCGTGTAGTAGTCGGTCTCAGTGACGTATGCCTGCACGTGGCGGCCGCGTTCATCGAGTTCACGCACGGTGAGGACAAGCTCTCGCGATGGAAGTTGAAGCGAGAGGTCAGGAACTGGTTCGGCGCGGCCCCTCGACCAGCTGCGCGCTCTCGAAGGGATCTTCCAGCCAACCTCGCTGGCTGCTGCTATCAACCCTTGCAAGAAGCGCGCTGCACGACCGATTTCGGCCTTGGATACCAATGACTTTTTGGTCTGGAACTCAACAACAGCGGGGTGCGGGTTTCGAAGCTGACGGGGAATGTCGAACGAGCGGATGGCAGTCAAGGTCTCGAAGTTTGGCTCCAGATAGACGGTCACTCCCAGGACGGGATCCATGCGCGTTGATTCCTGGGCAAGTCGCTGATTGTCGGGCAGATGACCCGAGTTTTCGAGACTGACCCGCATCCGCTGGATGTCGTCAGGGTCAGCATTAGTCCCGAGGTCTAGGCGACCACCTGCTGCGATGACATCACACAGCAACTCTTTTGCGCAGTCGCGGAGTTGCTGTTGCTCGCGTTCACGCGCCTCCCTAGCTTGTTCCTCTCGGCGGGCGCGTTCTCGTTCTGCATCGAGGCGTTTGGCTTCTTCTTCCAGGCGTTGTTTGCCTTCGGCTGTGATCTGGGCCGACCAAGTCGCACCGCTGCCTGCGACGCGAAGGAGACCGCGGTTATGGAGTGCGCGCGCGGAAACGCGGTGCGAGCCACCTTCGTATACACCATCTCCGCATCCGTCAGCGACCCACCGCAGCAGCTCGAACTGGGACACGCTCAGATAATTGGTGGCTCGTCCCATCACTACTCCCCTCGTCACACTGCGGGTCGTGGAGCCAGTCTGGATAGGCGGACGCGTTTTCTCAACCTATGGCGGATCCCAGGATCGGTAGGGTCGTACGCACGCCAATGGCGGGGGCTAGCGGGTGACCGTCGATGCCTGGCCTCATGCGTGCCTCCCGGTAGGCCTTTGGACCATCTGCAGGCCAGAGGACACCAATTTGAAGCTCGCGCAACTCGCAAATGTGCCGGTGGCCGATACTTACGAGTGTTAGCTGATACGCATGTGTATGCGCGTCTATTCACCTGAGACACAGTAGATTACTCCAACGGTACGACTTGCCAGTGCTTGCTTAGTGGGCTGCGGGCTGTGTGCGCACTGGCGAGCATCGTCAGGGTCCACGGTGCGTGCTCCAAAGCCGTTGCGACTCCATAACCCTGACCTTTTACGAGTGCCGTACAACGCTTACGGGACTACGGTTGAGTATGGTCCAATTGCCGAAAAACCTTGCAGGCGAAGTAAGCCCGTCTCTTGAGACTTGAACAGGAGGTCCCCTCGACCAAGGAGTGTTTCGGCTCCGTTTTCATCAAGAATTACGCGCGAGTCAACAGATTGCTGCACTCGCAATGCAACCCGAGAGAAATTGCTCTTCATGAGGCCCGTCACAACATCTGTCGAGGGTCTTTGGGTCGCGGCGATTAGGTGGCCGCCGACTGCGCGTGCGACTTGAAGAAACCGAGTGACTAGCGATTCGAACCGGCGTCGGTCTGCTGTGGACAGGACCAACTCCGCAAACTCGTCGATGATCACGACGAGTGGGCGCAGCGGAGCCTCGGCTTCGGAATTTTCGACATCTGCTAGCAGTTGCCGAAGATTCGTCACTTGGACTCGTGTCGGGCGGCGTAATGCTTCTTGCGCGTAGGCACGGAAGGTTGCACTACGCTCAGGGAGTCGTTTCTCAACAATTTCCTGGAAGAGTTCTAGCGCACCCGATACGCCTGAATGGAAGTCTGTCGACGAGCGAAACTGAGGCGCATCACTGAAGTCCAGGTAGTCCGCCAGCCCCTTAGCGTCGATCAGTACAAGGTCGATGTCCTCAGGCCAGTAAAGCTGCGTCAGTTGCCACAACAGGCTTCTTAGAAAGACACTCTTACCGCTGCCGGTCGTACCTGCGACCAGGAGATGAGGCAAAGCGTCTAGGCTCACCCACTCGGGTGAGAAATCGGATCGAACCCCCAGCGCGAGCATGGGATATTCCGCGGCACCTTCGGGCACCCGCAAGGTCGTTACATCGGGTATGACCCGTGATCGCCTTGGCAACTCCGCTACGGCATAACCTGGAACTCCCCGAAGATTGGCAATCCGAACCGATTGCACACCTAAATCGCGCGCCAAGTCTTCTTCCTGGGCTTGAACTGAGGCAAGCTTCGCTCCCGGTTTTACTACGAAGGGCACCTGAATGACAGCCGGTCCCTGGACCACCTGCTCAACATCGATCCGAAGAAAAGGAACATCTCGGGCAATAAAGGCGTCCCGAAGACGCGCCGCTTGCGTCTCAACTTCGTCCCGGTCTGCAGACTCCAACGGTCTTTCTCCGGAAGCGGTCTCTTGGACGACGGCACCTGCAACTCGCTGTCCGCCGCTTGTCGTTGGAGTCACCTCGTCAAGGGCGGAATCAGTCGGACCCGTGTCAGCAGCATCTCCTCCAACTGCCGCGCCGAGTTGGTCGAGTAGGTTGGATGGGATCTCAACGGCCGACCCTGGCTGTTGGTCGAGGGCACGCTTTAGCCAAGGCACCCCGAGCGCAGTCACCGAAATTGAGCCGCTCTCATCCTGGGCGTCCGTCTCCTCGACAGCCTCCGACTGGGTCGGAGAGACGACAAACAGACGCGGTTCAATCTGGATTTGCCCAGGATTGTTGGACTCGAAGACTTCATTCAGCGCCTTGAGCCGTTCGCGGTAAACCCCGGCAAGCGATACGCGGATCGGCTCCCACTGCTGCAACGCCTCGAGAAATACTTGCCGCTTGAGGATCTCGCGCCGGGAAGTCGTGAAAGGTTCTGGCGATTCTTGACCAAACACTTGGCGGAGAAGCGATTCCATCACGCGCACCTGATCGATCGCTTCTCCGACGGCTGAACTGTTCGCAAGACTGGCCGAGTCCGCTTCTGTGCGGGCCTTTACCTCGATAGGCTGAACGGACCAAACATCATCGCCTTTGCGGAAGACGATGAGGTCAGCGCGTTTATCGCTTCCCTCCCTCAAGCCCAACCATCGCCGAGCACCGTCTGTATCGAGACTGACGATCAATTGGGAATCGTCCTCGTCAGCTAGATACCCCACCGCGGCTGCCAGACCCAGTCGACCCAGCACCGACTCTTTTGAAAGGGCGCCACGCGCTTTAAAGAACCCGAGTAGGCCCTCCGGAAGCGCCATACGCACAGCATCCAGAAGAAACTTAACAGTCGATTCCGGATTTGGTGCGATCCAGGTTGTTTGCTGCAGGTAGGCCAGAACCGGCTCCACGAGGAGCACAATCTGTGAGGAATAAACGAAAGCGACGTGTGTTGCAGTGGGCATTCTGCCAACTAGGCGGGCACCCCCGAGTTCTAGGGGGGGCACAAGAGACGAAACGCCCTCGCACAAGACCAGCCAACTGCATACCTCGGCTAGCTTAGCAATTGTCCGAGACATCTTATCGGACAAAAGTGGAGATCGCTGCTGAGTTGGTATCGGCATCTCTAAGAGGCCGGCCTGCGCCTCTATAAATTCGCTGAGAAGGCCCGATCCGCTGCGAGGCCTAATGATCGGCCTTGAATCCTCGAGGGGGTCAGTGTCAAAGATCCATTCGGATATTAGGCTGCCAAGCGGCGGTGTCGCAAATTCAGCACCTTGAGCTGAGTTCTTTACGTCCGCAACATCGAACATGAACATGACATGTGGGACAACCTCAGAGTCAGCAAGCACGCGCGGTAAGTCACTTGCATCATTCAATTCGCGGACTTCAAAGTCAAATGCGCGACTGGCAATCTCTCCGCTGACGAGTTCCTCTTTCGCCTCAGCGACGGCGTTCCGCAGCTCCTCGATATTGGCGTCTGAGCTGAATGCCGTGACGCTCACGCGATCCGCTACATCATCAGCGATCCACTTTAATAGTGCCTTGGTGGTTTTAATGGGTGGGTTCAACAGACCAACCGCCAAACTTAACTTCGAGTACGGGTGGACATTGAGAAAGCGTGATGTTAGTTGCTTCAGCGATTGGGTGACATCGGCGGAATCGATTTGACGAGGTTGCCTGGCGTAATGCAGTGCACCTTTGAATTGGCCGGTATATCCGAGAGATATAGCTGACCCGTCTACCAGAACCGAAATAGACGGCACGGCAGGATCCAGTGATCCAACCACTAGGTCGTACATTGTAGAGAGGTCTGTCGGACTCGCCAGAAATTCCTCCGCAGCACGCAAACGGGGTTCGATGAAAAGCGGATGAAGGGGCAGCACGTATGCGTTAGTAGTTCCGCGGTGAACCGTAATGCGCATGTCGGTCGAAGCGAGTTGCTCGGCAAGAGTTCGAACGTATACTCTGTCTCCCTTATCTAAATTGTCTCGTAGCATCTCGAGAGACTTCCAGAGGTCAATCCAAGATGTCACTAGGTTCGTTGCGATTCCGCGCACGGTCGGCGACCCCATAAAAAGCCTTACGCCTTCACTTCCAAGGGATCGCCTAAACGGATCAAGAGCGGCCCGCAACTCGATAATTGTTTCGATCAACTGCGAGCATGTCGCGACCGACCTACCAGCCCGTTCCATCTCAAGTATGCTGAGTTTTTCTGCTATCTTGGTAAGATCACGCCACTCGGTTTCGCCCAGACCAGGAATGGCAAAAGGGGCCTCGTCGGGAACTTCCTCTATTGATCCGGCTTGCTCAGCATAAGTCGTCGAAGCGCTTGGGTCCGACATCAACGGATCTAACCCCTCGAGATTGTCATACACCCAGTCTGTAATCTCGGTCGAGCCGACAGTTATTGCCACATCGTCGGAGGCATCGTCCACCACTTGGGCGAGAAATCCGTCTTCGTCAAATTCATTGTTGGTAAATTCATCGATAAGATCGTTAAATGAATCCGAGCTACCTTCCTGCTTCTTCTTCTCTCCTCGGCCGCCGCTGCTCGCCTTCACCGCAGCCTGGACGTCTGCGAAGTTAAGGCTTCTCAAGTGCGAATTGTCGCCAGTGGCGGCGAATAACCGAAGCGGGGCATAGTCCCCTCCCTTAGTTTCGGTCCCGCTGGTAGCGACTAGACGGATTAAGCGCTGCCTAGTGCTCGCATCCATCGTGCGAAGTTGCGAAACCAACTGAAGGTTAGCTTTGAGGCGGTTAAGATCGATAGCTTTGTCGTGATCATCAGGCAGCAGGCCTAACCGCCATAGTTCTTTGCGAATGCGTTCTGGAGTGCCCGAGTCATAAGGAAGAGCGGCTTCACAATAATCGGCGCAACCCACCAGGTCTTTTATCTGCGACCAAGTCTGAAGACTCCGAATTAGGCGAATTGCCGGCTGTGGTGCGGATTGGCTCCGCAGTTCTGTAAGTAAGTCGTCGAAAATCGCCACCTTGATTGTGTTCACTGAGACGACTGGGACCTCAGCCAGCCCGGCTGCTCGATCGCGTTCGAGATCACCGATAATCACAATCGCATCGGTAGTCAACGCATCGTTGCGCCAGTCGATAGCTGTAGTCACGTCCGATGTCGCAATGATTTCGCCTATTTCAGGTAATTCCTGATCGAGGAAGACGGCGAACCTAACGCCACCCCGCGCGGCCAGTTCAGTCATGATCGTGCCCAACGGCATGGGAGAGAAAGCCGGCGGTACGCGGACAAACGCGACTCCTTCGTCCAGCCGCGTTCGAACAGCTTGACATACGGCAGCCGCTAGCCTGTCCTCGCCGGTCACTGCTTTGCCCAAATCTTCAATGGATTGAGCACTTCCGTAACTCCGTCGCTGTAGCGTCGCGCAAGCCCAAGCGAAGAGAGAAGGCGCGCTAGGAAAATCTGATTCTGCTCAAGTTCATCTTCGGCTGCTCGTTGGGCCATTTCGCGCGCGCGTTCACTTGGCCCGAACACCAAGCCGAACCGCTCAGCAAGTCGATCACTCCATACCGACATCGGCACCGCGCGATCGTCATCTTCGTCGATACCTGCTAAAACGAGCGCGGGCGCAAGGGCCACCTCTATGCGCAAGCGCGGCATAGGTCCGCGCCTTGGGCCGACGAACCCACAATGGCGACCGACCGCAGAGAACCAATCACGGGGCTTGTTCCCCATCGCGCTTGCGAGTGCTTCTTCGAGCGTCCTAGCCATCGAGATCTCAGGGTCATAGTCGGCCCGCCAACTAACGTAGAGTTCTCGCAATTTCTCTGGCGCTAGTTCGCGACCGCCTGCCAGTTTCTTTTGCTTGCATTGCTGAATATAGGTCACAGCCTCGCTCCCATCGGGAACTGCGCCGTCGAACCGGTCGACAATTTCGGCCCGAAGAGCCGTGTATAGATACTCCCTAAAACTTTGATCAACCCGATTCAATGATTCAGCAGAAGCCGCGCGCACAGTAGACAGCGAGCCAGGGTCGCCGGCTTCACAAAGAAGTGTGTAGGGTTGTCCACCAGACACAAGTATTTCGGGCACCTGTGCAAATGCGAGTAGACCAGCGAACGTCGCGCTGTACGCCAAAGTTTGAAGTCCCAACAGAGAATCCTTGGACTGCACGCTCAGTTGCAAAGCACGAATTACCAGCCCAGCAAGGTCTTCGGCAAGATTCGCAACAGTGGCCTCCTCGGCCCACCACGTTGCCGGTGACGGATCCTTCACGTCCAGTGCCTCAACTGTCGCATCGTCTGACAGCAATTTCTCTATTGCCCAGTACGGATTTGGTTGCGCTTGTCGCAGCCGCGCTGTCAGATTCCGTATTAGTTCGGGCGCTTCCGGTCTGAGAAAAGCCAAACGCGCCGCCAATTCCCCTAGACGAAAGTGAGTTCTATCGGATGTCACTAGACCTAGGTGGGCAAGTTGAAATGACGCATTGGCCAAAAAGACAGCGCCGTCTGATGCTATAAGCGATCGCACTGCTCGCCTTAGACGGTCCAGCCGGAAATCTTCCTTCGGCAACTTTAAGCGTGTTTTCTCCAATAGTTGGTCATTTCCGATCGCCCAACCCCCCGGGTTTCTGTCTGATGTCGCGACGAGATCGACTGCCGGCCTGAAAGAGCGCTGACCTGAGAGGCAATTATGAAAAAATCCATTCAAGACGTGTACGGGCTTTGGCGAGTTTGAAGTTGGGAGGATGACGAGAAATTTAGTGGTCTGGTCATTGAACCACTCATTGAGATCGAGCGGCGCCGCGATCGTCAATTGATTACCTCGATCTCGAGTTTTTCGGGCCTTATACGAAGCTGAGTAGCTTCGCTCGTGCGATGGTCGAATATGTGAACTTCCGGGTCTTCTGTTGCGGCGATGCCGGCCTGCGAAAGAAACAGATCTACAGCGAAGTCAAGGGTTTCCTGACCTCGGTCCACCGTCAGAACGCGGTCGGCCCCCAAGCGTACCCACGTGTCAAAATCAATCAATAGATATTGATCGGAATCAGCCCAGGTCAGGAAGACTTGCGTCGGGAAAAACCCTGACTGCTGGTATGCTTCATACTCCCTCGCGTATGGGACGCGTAGTTCTAGAGAATCGATCGGCTGTTTACCTGTAGACGCTAATGCTGACGGCCTTCGATGCGCCGTCAATCCGTGTTGTCGAGTTATCCACAGGTCGTTTTCGGTGTCTTTCTCAAGACGATACCGATTTATCCGTCGCACCAGATCACGTACGATCGGACGCGGATTCGACAGGGCGTCCTCAAGCATTCGTCCATACTCAGGCGCTGAAGATTTGCGGGACAGCAAGCTCGCAACATCAAGTCTGCGGCCAAAGAAAAAGTAGCACCGTTTCGCACATTCGAAGGCTTCGAGCCCGCGATCTTCGTCTTCGCGTGCAATTATACTTGGCACTGGCCCCGGATATTCTACTGAATCGAGTTTCACATTACCGAAGCGGCCTTGCCAAATGTCAACATCTTCGCGGGCCATCGGTACCGTGACCGGGTCGAACTGAACTGAAATCTCGCCGGCAACTCGATTGGCGGCTTCAAATATTTGCATCCAGAAGTAACCATGTAAGCGGTCCACTTCGTCGCCACCCGGCGGGCAGGTCCATCCAAAAAATAGATCTATCAGGTATACCCACACCTCACGCGCCGAAAGATGCCGGCCACCATCACTCAGCATCTTCAATAATTGGCCGATGCGGCCGCGCGCAGTCTTTGATGCCCTAAGCATCTTTGCCCCAACGACACGCGGACAGGCCTTGGACGACGAATCTCTGCACGTAGAACACGGCGAAGTTGCGGCGACCGGGAGTAGCTTTTCGAGCGCCCCTATAGCAAACGCTGACCGAGGTAGCTGCCGTCCTGCCAAGTTGATCACAAGAAACTCCGACTCCTCATCAGGTTCTTCGTCTCCCATGGCCCTCCGGTGCAGTACCTCACGTATTTCGGGAAAAAACGCATCCTCCGATGCTTGTGCAAGTGAACTCAACGGTCCTTCGTTGATTGTCAGAAGCAAGGTTGCGTCAGCGGCCTCAGTGGCCTTGACGGTTGCCAAGATCTCGCCGTCGGACAGACTGCTGGCGTCTCGAATGAAGATGACAGAGTCCTTCGGAACAGGGAGAGGAACTGGTGAATCTCGTGTCACCTCAAAACATGTGCGCGTTGCAAGTCTGTCGAGTGCGCACTGGGCGAGATGAGACTTTCCGTCCCCGGCGTTACCAGCGACTACGACCGACCGTCGCGCCGCGAGTGAAGCAGCCACGACGTCAGCGAGTTCATCCGGTACGTCCAATGCCGCTCGAACCTCCGCCGTCCAGCGGTCGGCGTACACAGCGCCGCGCTCGAAAATTGACCGAATCTCGCTGCGTCCTGCCTGGTCGGCCAACACTTCTCCTTGACTCTAGGTACCCGTGGCGTTGTCCTGGTCGAACAAAGTCATTGGTGCACTTAGTCTAGAGAACTGGATGCGCCTTACCTCGCTAATGAGGTCGTACAACTCTGCGTCGAGCCCAGTCTCCAATCTAGCCCGGCGGATCAGCGCGTCAGCCGTGGGTCGAACCCAACGTTCCCACCATTGCTCGGCGACCTCAGTAGCCGATGGTAGGTGGAGCCGGGGAGGTTCTGACCAGCCGAGAATGACGGCCGAGGGGTCATCGACCAAAGGGAGCACATACAGAGGCCGCCTCGTGGCGTGCCGGCGAAGGTCCGGCAAGCCCGCATAAGACAACGCCCTTCCAACTGAACGGAACCGTGCTCCCGATCCTTCCCCAAAAGCTCGCGATATATGCGTGTACCCGTCAGCGGCTGCATTAAGAGCGCGCATCGCTTCGGTCGTCTGGAAGGAAATATGAAAGCTGCCGAAGCCCGTTGTCTCGCCTACTTTTCGCCATTTTGCTTTACCAACCGAGACTCGGTTGTACTGCGCGCTGTGGCCGGGGTACAGCCCAGATGTGAAGACCACAAGCGGACCAGGATTCGGTACGGCATCTCGCACACCTTCGTCGTATACGACTGTCGAGATTTGGCCGAGGGGTCTGTCAACTCCCCATAATGAGATCACCTCTGCAGATCCGGCGAGCGCGGCCATAAGCTTTCCCATTCTAATTGGCCCGAACGGCGGAGCAGCGCCGCAGATCGAAAGCTCAATAGCGACAAAGCCCATGTGATAATGCCAGAGCTTGCGAAGGCCTGCGTCCAAATCTTGCAAATCTTTGGCCGACAATAATTCCAGTGGTGCGCCTGAAATAATCCGACCCAGAACTTCGATGCCACGTATGAGATCTGACGCACTTTGCGCCCGCTTCACGATACGTAAATGCCTATTCTCAAGGCCCTGATTACCCGTGGCTCTAGTTTCGTCGAAAAGTTCCCGATGCGCTCGAACCAATCGACCCAGTGCTTCGACGTCGCGGGTCTCCGCCGCATCAGCTAAGCCATCAGTATTTACATGGCGAAGTAACCGCTCGAGGACGTCACGCGTCGCGGCCGCCCGTTCTGGCGCACGAATCGGGTCTGCCGCCAACCGCCCGACGAAGCCAACCTTGCCTGATGCGTCTCCGGCAGAAGTTGCCAGCCAATCGTCTCGTGCTCGGATCTCGGGCACGACGTTCCGCAGTTGCAGTATCCCGAGTGGCAAACGCGGCCAACGAGAATCAGTTACAAGGACAGAAACTTCACGTCCGGGCGCGGAAGCCTCGACGCCCATCGACCACGTAGCGCGCACTGCCCGCCAAAGCGTGCGGGACTCCGCGTCGTTGTCGACGTTGGACGCACTGCGTACAGAAATTGCAGGTGGCTGCTGAGCCAGTTCGGAAAGGGCGTGGTGGGGAGCGTACTGCGTGCTGCGAAGCAGCGTGGCCGCGTCATCAAGCCATTTCGTCTGGCCACGGTCGACGAAAGCATGCGCCCGACCAGCGCGATACCGCGATCGAAGCAGTGCTCGCTGAACAGTCGTATCAAGCGACGCGGATCCGCCAGCGTTTGCGAGAAAACACCGCCCGTCTCGGACAAGTGGATAGTAGCCGGCGAGTATGTAATCCCGAAGCACGAGCACTGCGACCTTAAAAACGAGCGTTTCGACGTCGTGCACGTCTTCGCCTATGTCGCTGGCCTCTCTTTCGAGAAGGTCAAGCATCTGTGATTGCTTCGTGTCCGCCAAGCGATCTAGCAAGTCCCGGTAGCGCACCACCAGCGGACCAAGCCGCGTTGGCTCGAAACTCTGCACGTCACTGGCGGCCACGCGGACGGTCGGTGATCCACTCATAGACGTCCGATAGTAGCTGCTCGGGCCCGCCGCCGTGACACCAACCGCACGGTCGAAGCCTAGCCCTCTCGTTCGCAGAACGAGCGCAGCACGTGCAACTGCTACGTGCAAGGGTGCCGGACTCTCCACAGGTAAGTGTTCAGTCACCGAAGTGGCTTGACTACGAGGGCGACCGCCGCCATCCCATTGCACTGGGAGCGTCGAGCACTCGAGCGTTGCCGGCAAGCATTTCAACTCAGCACGCTGTCTACCGTGCTTCAATCCCCCTGCAGGGTTACGGCGATCACAGTCGCCGGACCCGGTCGACATCGATCTGGCATGGTGACTTGATGGCTGTCATGTTCATGTGCAGAGCTTTAGGAGCGGCGAATGGAGCCCAGGGCACTCAAGTGCCTGATCAACCTTCCCGCGAGTGAACGAAACGAGGTCATCGCCGAAGGGCTCGAGATGCTCGGTCGTTACGTTGAGCGGTTGGTGACCGATGCGAACTGGATGCAAAAGGACGGCAGATTCGAGTCGGCGGCAATACTTGACATCTTCGCCGGTGAGCAAGCAGCGTCGTTTGCCATCCTGGTGGACCTGGCTCGCGCTGGCTGGAGCATAAGTACCCCACGCATTAACGAACAGATAAGAAGATTCAACGATCACCTCTCGCGAGGTCTATACGTAGAAGCCTATGACGGCTGCCCGGCGACTCTAGGCGAGATTGAACGCCTTCTCGACATGGAGCGGCGCTCCCACTTCCTCGATGGGCCAAGCGACGTCGATTGGATCTTCCGCAACGCGATCATCGACCACCGGGAAGGCCCACTCTATGTCGACTATGTCCGTCATGAAGATCGGTGCCAGTGGGTTACACCGCTAGAGCGGAATCACTCATTCCGTCGCATTCCGAAGATCGTCTCCCTGGTGCTGAGTCTTCGATCGGCTGGAATATGTAATGCTAATGCCCTCGACTATCTGGTCGAGATTTGGAGACCGATTGAAATTTGGGATAGAAACCTCCATTGGCAAACAGTTGCGAAAGCTAACCGAGAAGTGCTGGTTCGAGTATTCGAACCTTACGGGAGGATTGAGCAGATCCATGCTCAGCGGATTCTGAATGATTGGATCCATCCGTTGAATTGGCTCGATATGTCGATGATTAAAGTTTCCCATGCAGAACTTCAGCAAGAACGCAATGACTGGCGAAACGAGCAGTGAGGTTGATCGATCGCTCGGGCGAGTCAAGCGCGCTGGGGGGCGCCCTCTCGCGGCGCCTCATGCTCGCCTCGAACGGCCAGCGTTCCATCTCTCTGAACTGGTCTCTGTTGGCCTCGACGCAAGACGGCGAAGAAACCTTAAGCGCTGTTGCATGCCTCGAACCTGCCAGCGATCTCTCTCTGCGCGAAGGAGACCAACTCTCGGCGATTCGCCAATCACTCTGTCCTTTTCAAGGATTAGATTTGTCGGCACGCAACTAGCCGACAGGTGGGGAAACTATGTCCGAAGCTACCGAGCAACTTCGCGAGGTTCTGAGCCGTAACGGTGTTGCGCTACCGGTTCTCTTCGTCGGTTCCGGCTTCTCCCGCCGTTACCTCGATTCTCCAACGTGGATCGGTCTCCTAGAGATTTTTGCGCAGCGGCTTGGGCGGCCAATGTCCTACTACCGGGCCAAAGCGGAAGACGATATGCCGCTGGTTGCCACCCTCCTGGCCGACGACCTGTTCGAGCCCTGGTACAACGCTCCCGAATACGCCGCATCGCGGACGGAGTTCGAACAGTACGTGCGTAACCGTTCCGATCCTCTCAAATACGAGATCGTCAAATACCTGAAAACGCTCGCTCCGCCGGAATCAGGTCCAAGACGGAAAGAGTTGGAGAAATTTTCTCGGGCTCATATCCAAGCAGTTCTAACCACAAACTGGGATGAACTATTGGAGCAGAGCATGCCGGATTTTGAGACGTTTGTGGGCCAGAACGATGTACTCTTCACAACGCTGCAATCAGTCGGTGAAATTTACAAAATTCACGGCAGCATGTCGGACCCGCGAAGTCTTGTTTTGACCCGAGACGACTATCAGACGTATTGGAACCGCAACCCATATCTGATTGCAAAAATACTTACGCTATTTGTAGAACACCCGATTATTTTTATTGGCTACAGTGTTAGCGACGCACACATTAGACAACTTCTAGCCAATCTGGTGGAATGTCTAACGCAGTCTCAAAGAGATGTTCTGAACGACCGTCTTGTTTTCGTTAATCGGAAAGAAAAGGGTCAAGCCACGGAATTTTCGCACGGCACGCTCACTGTGGCTAACCACACTATCGCCATACGTGAATACTCACTGTTCGACTTTTCTGAGCTTTACGATATGCTCGCCACATTGCCCAGAACATTCCCCGCGAAGCTTATGCGGCAGCTCAAAGAGAGCGTGTACAGACTGGCTTATGACAGCACACCTCAAGGAAGACTCCGGGTCCTACCTATCGCCGAAGGCGAAGACCTCAACAATTTAGAGGTAGTCGTCGGCGTGGGCACTTCCGAACGGCTGGCCGAGATCGGGTACGGGCATTTCAGCCGCGAGGATCTAATTCGAGATATGCTGTTTGGCGCGACGCAACACAATACTGAGGCTCTGATGAGCAGAGCGATTCCCGAGCTACTGTCTGTCGTAAAGTATCTGCCGGTTTACTATCCACTGCGTCTTGCCGGCCGTATTGATGAGAACGGTGGAGTTCGGGAAATCGAAACGCTACCGGAGCGAGCGCAAGCAGCCCTAAGTGATGCCGAGTACCTCTTCCCTACAAGTATTTTGCCGACTACGTCCCGACGGCAGAAGAGTTTTCGCGAGCTACTGCGTGAAAGCGATCGGGTTGCAATAAATCACGGTGTCTGGTGCCGCTATGAGGAAGCTGACGTAATTGCGCTCCGAGAATTTCTGGTACAGCTTCTTACTCGGTCAAGAAAAATCTCCACTGATGTGGCACGACTCGCATGTAAGTACGACCGCCTCGTTTACGGCTTTGACTACGAGGGCGATACACAGGCCCTCCGCCAATCGCTGGATGTCGAAGTACCTGTCGTGGGTGAACCTCGGGATTAGCGATCTGTATCATTCCGCCCGGTCCGTATCTTCTCGCCCATCCGACTGATACCAGACTTCGTCCCCGTCATCGGATGGCTCGATGACGCCCTCCTTGTCGCGTCATGCTGCGCATCGTGGTGCGCACCGCCGGCCCGTAGATGCTGCAAGAACATTGGCCTGGCACACCGGAAGGACTGCGGGACGCTGTGCCGGGTCTGCGGTCTGGCCCAAGAGGGCTGAATCACGCTAACCGGAGGGATGTTCGACCCCACCGTTGTGTATATGCCGAATCGTCTTCCTGGATGAGATTCCGCCCGAAGGCTAGTGCAGTCTCCGTCCGCAGTGCGTCCGCAGTACTCTCGCCTACCGCCAACATCACCAACGCGCTGACCAGCAATCAACTGGCCGAACCAACGCAGCAAAATAAAGCCCAAGTCGATTCGTTCGCATTGAGCAGATCGACACGGAGGGTGGGGGGGACCCCCTTAGGCAATCAGCACCCGCCTTGTACCGCCCAGCGTGCGCTCTCTCTCCGCCGAAAAGTCCAGCAGACGAGGCCAGGGCAGACATTCGGGCTTAGCCGTCGCACCGCGCTCGGTGAGAATGTTAGGTCGCGAACTGCTGGGCTAGCCATTCTTCGGCTTCTGCGCGCCGCACCATTACGCGCCGGCCAATACGTGCCGTCTTGGGTCCGTACCCGATAGCGCGCCAATGGCGAACCGTGTTGACCGGCGTGTTGACCATCTCGGCGAACTCCTGCAACGTCATAACCGGGCTGTCGCTCATGGCGCACATTAGATCACTCAACGGGCGCGCATCCCGGCAACGTCGACCGTGTCACTCGGCCTCCGTAATGCTCTCGCCCAATCTCGGCATAACCTGTAACCGCAATGACGAAGGAAGAAGAGGCCGCTGAAGCTGAAGCCCCTTAGCGCTGGCTAGACTTGGGCCCGGACGATCCGAACGTCCATGTTTACAACATGGAGCGGTTCAGCGCAGCGGCTAATGAGCTACGAGCGGCAATCGCGGCGCCGCGACCAGGCTTGTTGTGGCGCCATATCGGCATACTGCTAGAGCTGTCCGCCGATGAGGCACAGCGGGCTTTCGGTGCTAACTGCTGACTTTCCGCTAGCTCCTCCGAAAGACGGCTGTACCCGGGTACGCGCAACCCTAGGGATTGCATGTACCCGGGTACGTGACGACCAGCTGCTTATGCAGCTTCTGCTGCCCGACGTTTGAGCTCCTCCTGAAACGCCGTGCGTGCCAGCTCAGCTCGGGACTGCCCACAATTAAGCGCTTCTTTGATCGCGCGAATCGTGTCTACGTCCTTTCCCCCGTCGTACAGGTCGAGCAGCGTGGCAGCATCGCCAACGGCACGCGCGCGGTCGTACTTTGCTTGCTTATCCAGTGCAACCGTGACGGCGTGTTGGAAGCCGTAAGTCAAGTGTCCAGTATCGTCCTCGATCACTTTAAAGGTGCCGATGACCGGACGATGGTCATTATCCGGTAGCTGTTGGCGGACTCCGCCGTGGCGGTCTTTGAAGAGTTCCAACGTCGCGGCTCCGCCTTTGCCAGGCCGAAATGCCTGCTCGACAGACACTTTCACTGCTAGTCCGCCGACGGCGCGCGTCTTAGCTTGGGTTCCAATCGGACCGTGTTGGCGGGAATCGGCGTTCTTAGGCAGATGGTCTACCACGAGCACCGCAGCACCTGCCCGCGCTAGGGGCTTAATCACATCGCCGTGCACGAGAGTGAAGTCGTCAGAGTTGTTGCTGTTACCCCGAAATAGCGGGATGACCTCGCCGAGTGAATCTAGGACAACCACATCGGGCCTAAACACAGTTAGGTCGGAGACAAGCCGCCTCAGCTCTAGCTCCGTTACCGGCTCGGACAACCTGAAACTATGCAGATCAGTAAGAAGTTCCGTAGGAACCCCCAACAATTGCAAGCGATTAATCAAGCTGGCGGCCCCGTTATGGTCAAGATCAATGATTGCAGCGCGTCCGCCGCGCTTTAGGGTCGATGCAACTGCCGCGAGGCACAGCCAGGTCTTGCCGCATTCAGTGTCTCCATAAATTAAATTAAATTCGCCAGAGTAGAAGAGATAGGATGCGTCGACAAATTCTAGAATGTCAGGTTCCGGCGCCACGGCCCCGCCCCGAAGGACAGCGGACACATCCACGTACATGCCACTGTTATTGGTCATCTTAATCCTGCTGCTTTAGTTGTTAATAAGGGACCGCTTACCCAATGGCTCAAACGGGGCCTTCGCCGGCGCCTCATCTAGGCGGGTGAACTGTTCGTTCACCCAGTTGATGACGTCTGACCTGCGGTACCTCACTCGGCCAGCGATGACTGCCGACTTAGTACCCAGCCCTTTACGCCGCGCGTGGTGGTCCTTAAGCGTATTAATGGGGATTCCGGTTAGTGCGGAGACTTCCTCGTATCCGATCAGAATGGCTTCGGTCATAATTGCGATGCTTACTGGCGATGTTGGTGACACATCCATTCGTGCGCCTACCAGCGCGACCCCGCCGTGTCGTGCTGATTCCTATTGTTTCACAACGGTACGGCAAATCGTTCAGACACAAGATCATCGTGTTCTAGGTTAAACCAGCATCTTCGCGATAGCGCTGGCTGCAACCTCGTGGCTGCTACGATCCAAGTGCCCATAGCTGTCAACCGTCGTTTTGATTGACTCATGCCCTAGATGGGCCTGAATAACCGGCAACGGCACACCTGATTGAATCATCCAAGACGCACAGGTGTGCCTTAGGTCGTGGATGCGCGGGCGCTTTTGTAGGCCAGCTTTCTGGGCCTTCGCAAGCGTCTTGTACCAGACATTTGAGCGCCATGAATATATGCGCACTGGCCCGCCATTCGTGCTGGTAAATAACCACTCATTGCTGTAATCGAGCTGGCTGAGGACGATTTCGGGAACGTTGATAGTGCGCACCGACTTCTTGGTCTTGGGCGGTCCCAGCTCATAACCGGACCCAGCCCGCTTCCAGGCTCGGACGATCCGCACCGTCGACTTTTCGCGGTCAACATCCGACGGCCTAAGCGCCAACGCTTCGCTAGCCCGGGCACCCGATGCCACCAGGAACTCTACTAACGGCTGGTAGTGTGGGCTAAACGCCGCCTTGAGAATTTGAAACTCTTCGCGGGTCAGGAAAACCATTTCCTGTTCCTCAGTGCGCGGTAGCCGGACGCCCTGGCACGGGTTGGCGGCTAACTGTCCATCTTCGACGGCACGCTTGAGCGCACCCGACAGAAACCCGTGCTTGTTCTCAATTGTGCCGCCAGCGGCACCCGCCTTGTGCATGCCGTTCACCCACTCGGCAACGTCGTCGCGGGTGAGCTTGCCTAGCGGGATTACCCCGAGCGCCGGCCCGATGTCGCGCGTGGCATACCGCTTGTACTCGGTCACCGTCTTTCGCTCCACGCCGCTGAGACTGCGGATGTGGCGGTCTAGCCACTCCCCGACCGTCAGCCCCGACAGGGCGCGTTGGGCGTCTACGACCCCAGCGACCTCCATCGCACGTTCAGGTCCAAGCGAGTCGACAAGCTTGCAGAATCGGTGGGCCTGTTTCTCGTCGGCGAAAGATGTGGACGACTGGCGACTACCCCGGCCCCCGAGTCGATAGGTCACTGAATAGTAAGGCGAGCCGTCTTTGCGCTTGCGGGTGCGAATGAACGCCATGGCGGCATCATATCGACCAATGTGCTGACGTGGTGCTGACTCGCTTTGTAGCCACTATTGTTTGTGCTGGTAAATCGGTGGAGCTGCCGGGAATCGAACCCGGGTCCTACGGCATTCCCTCAAGGCTTCTCCGTGCGCAGTCCGCTATGCCTCTACTCGGATCTCCCGGTCACGCGAACCAGCCAGGATGACGATCCCAGTCGCTGTGTATGTCCCGATGAGTCCCGCGACCGGACTCACCGGTGGATCCCTCTAGCTGACGCCAGGGTCCGGGTCGAGGGCGTTCCCGGTCTGACGGACTAGCTGTCGCTTAGGCAGCGAGAGCGTAGTCGCGCTGATGTGAATCGGCGCTTATATGGTTGCAACGACGCTTACGGTGGTCTCTTGCCTGCACCGGCACGCTTCCCTTGATTCGATGCGCGAAGTCGAAACCTTTCAGCCCCTTGTCTATCTTCCTTCGAGCATCCCCGCCGATTTTCGGCAGGAAAATCAATGGTACGCGCTAACCAACGACGGACGACGGAAAAAACTTCCCGACCGACCGACCCGCGACAGCCGAGTACCCCCCGGTCTCACGACTCCAGGGGGTACTCGGTGTCGAAGCGGCGAAAACGTTGCCGACCGCTTACTTGATCCCCACGACGTCCTGCGCGATGGCGGCGACGCGGGTCTGCGCTGCCGAAACGATGCGTTGCCGGTTCTTGTGCGCCTCCTCGTAGGCGATGATCGTGCGGACGTCATCGGCCGAGGTCAGCTCCTTGATCGCGGCGACCGCGTCGTTGACGTTCAGGTCGTCGTACTTGCGGATGGGCAGTTCCTTGGCGTCCAGGACACCGGCGGCGGCACGGCCCGAGTGCAACGCGTCGGCGGCCCCGTCCGCCCCCTCGGAACGGGTGACGCGCTCGGCGGCCTTCAGCGCCGCACTCTGCGAAGCCGACAGCGCCTTGGCCGCGATCTCACCCGCGTTGCCCCCGCGCTTGACCAGGTCGTTGAACGCCGGACCCGCGGAGCGCAGCGCATCCACGGTCCGGTCCACGCCGCGCGCCGACCATGCGACCGGCAGGTTGACCAGCTTCACGGCGGTACCCGCGGCCACCTGGAGAGGTGTGCGACGAAGTGCGGCCGGCCCGCCGAGCGCATCCTCGGCCAGCACGGTGGTCAGCCAGTCGACCGTCGCCGAGTGGGCGGTGATCAGGCGCTCGGCCAGGTTCTCGATGTCCTGGCGCTTGGCGGCCACCGCCAGTGCCTTGGCGTAGCGGGCACGGTCCAGCAGCTGGTCCTCGAGCGCGAGGTCACCCAGCAGGGCCTCGTCGAACGGTTCGGCCTGCTCCGTCAGCGCCTTGACCGCCGCGGCCGCGCGACCCAGGAACGGGCCGATGACGTCGGGGTAACCGCCGAGCTTGCGGATCGCCGCGGCCAGAGCCTCGGCCCGCTTGCGACCGTTCGCAGCGTTCTGCGAGAGCTCGCGGCGCACCGCCTCGGTGCGCGCCTGGATCACGCGGGTCTCCGCGATCTGGATCTCGGTGTTGGTCAGATCGAGCAGCGTGCGCAGCTGCGCGAGCAAACGAGTGGTGTCGGGTGCAGTCATAACTAGTCGGCCCTCCTGGCGTTGACGATTCGGTGTCGGCGCGAGGCGCGCCTGTACTTCTGCGGCTACCCAATGAGGCGGCAGGGCTACACATACGCCGCGCAGTGTGACCTACATCGCGGCCAAAGATGCTGCTAAATCACGAAATTGAGATTTTCGACGACCTGGGTCGCGACGTCCCGCGCACCGGCCAGTTCGATGTCCCGGGAGCGCGCGGGACTCATCGGGCGCCCGCCGGAAAGCCTGGTGAACTGCAACCCGTCCAGCCGGATCGTCGCCGTCGGTTCCTGGCCGCCGAAGTCGCTGACCAGCCGGGCGCGACCATCCACGCTGACCCGGATCTCGCGGGCCACCGGGCCGGTCAGCTCGAACAGGATGCGCGAGCCGTCGGGCGCCTTGCCGCGCTTGCCCACCACGTATCCCATGGTGGAGGCGATCTCGTCGAGGGAGAGTTTCGTCGCGGGCCCGCGCAACGCGTCATCGGACGACGGGCGCGACAACGCCTCGCGGATGTCCTGATCGTGCATCCAGCAGTCGAACACGCGGACCCGCATGAACCGCCCGTAGCTTTCCGGGCCGACCGGCGTCGGCGTCACCGCGTCCCATTCCTCGTCGGACATGCTCGTCAGCGCCTTGCGCCGGTCGCTGGTGACGTCCCTGAACCGTGCCAGGACGTCGGCGCCGGCTTCGGTGCGCAGGTGACGAACCCAGCATTCGTTCATCACGCCGATATCGTTGCGGACGTGCTCGAGCGCCGAGACGTCGATGTCGGGCTGCGGCGCGGCGACGCCGGCGAGGAAGGACTCGGTGCCGATCATGTGCGCCACCAGTGCCTTGACGTCCCACCCGGGCAGCGGGCTGGCCGCCTGCCAGTCCGCCTCCGTGAGCCCGTCGAGCAGGGCGTCGATGTCGTCCCACACCGCGAAGAGGCCGGCGAGCACCTCGGACTTGTCCAGTTTGGTCACGGGGCGATCGGCCATGGTCGGATAGTAGGCCGCGAGCCGTCCCTCAGCTAGCGGCGATCATCGCCACCGAGCCCATGGCCATCACCATGCCGACCCCCTGCAGGCGGCTGACCCGCTCGCGCAGCACCACCATCGCCAGCACCACCGTCGCGGCCGGATACAGCGAGATCAGGATGCTGGCCAGCGAGAGCAGCCAGGTGTGCAACGCCAGCAGCATCGTCACGTTGGCGCAGATGTCCAGCAGGGCCACCGTGAGCGCCATCTTCATCGGCTTGCCGCGCGGTAGCCGCAAGTTGTTGCTCATTGCCGACATCCCGAACACCACGATCGTGGCGGCCAACCGGGCGAACACCAACGGCCACAGCTTGGTCGCATGAGGCGCCTGGTGCAGGAACACCATGTTGAGTCCCATCGCCGAGCCGGCCAGCACGGTGAGCCAGGCCACCTTCGGGGTGAAGCGATACGGCGTCACGCCGTCGGCGGTGGCCTCGCGGCTCACCAACGTCACCGCGATCAGCGCCAGGACGACGCCCACCGAGGCCGCCTGGCCCGGTCGCTCCCCCAGCGCCACACCTACCGCCACGGGCACGGCCGCGTTCAGGACGGCGGCAAGCGGCGAGACCACCGAGATGGGTCCGGAGCCGAGCGCGGCGAAGAACGCCCACATCCCGAACGCCATGCCGATGCCGTACAGACTGCCCCAGATGATCGCGCCGGACTGGATCGGGCCGCCCACGCCGATCGCCAGCACGCCCAGTATCAGTGCCTCGAGCGGGTAGGCCACGAGCATCACCCGCAGCGCGGCCACCCGTCGAGCGGCGACACCGCCCACAAAATCGCTGACACCGTAGGTGACGGCCGACAGCTGGGCGTAAGCCGCCCCGATCAGTTCATGCCCTTGGCTCGCCGACCCAGCTCTCGATGCAGTTCGCGATTGGCGTCGCGACGGGCCATGTCCTGGCGCTTGTCGTAGGCTCGCTTGCCGCGCGCGAGCGCGAGCTCGACCTTGACCTTTCCTTCGGAGAAATACAGAGACATTGGCACGAGCGCGAGGTTACCATCTCGGATCTTGCCGACCAGTCTGTCGATTTGTTGCCTATGTAACAACAACTTTCGATTGCGACGGGGCTCATGGTTGGTCCAGCTACCATGCTGATACTCGGGGATGTACAGGTTGCGCAACCACACCTCACCGTCGTCGACGGTTGCGAACGCGTCGGCCAGCGACGCGTGGCCCTGACGCAAACTCTTGACTTCGGTGCCCTGTAAAGCCACTCCCGCCTCGTAGAGCTCCTCAATCGAATAGTTGTGGCGCGCTTTGCGATTGGTGGCCACGATCTGTTTGCTGCCGCGCTTGCCGCCCGCCGCCTTGCCGCGGCTCGAGTCTTTGGCCACGGCTACCGCCGCACGTACAGGCGCAAGGTCGCGTAAGCGGTCGCCCCGGCCATCGCCAGGCCGAGCAGAAACAGCCACGGGGCGATGTAGAGGATGTCGGCATAGTCGATCTTGGCGATCAAATGAGCTTGGTAGAACTGGCTCAACGCGTTGTCGAGGAAGAACGCACGCACCAGAACCAAGCCGACGACGGCGATCACCACGCCGATCGTGGCGGCCACCATCGCCTCTACCAGGAAGGGAAGTTGGGTGTACCAGCGGCTGGCCCCGACCAGACGCATGATGCCGATCTCGGTGCGCCGGGTGTACGCCGCGACCTGAACCATATTGGCGATCAATAGAATCGCGCCGACGGCCTGCACGAGCGCGACGGCGAAGGCGGCGTCCCGCAAGCCGTCCAACACGGCGAACAGCCGGTCGATCAGCTCTTTTTCGTTCTGGATGCCGCGCACCCCCGGCTGGCCGCGCATGGCGTCATCGAAATCCCGGTGTTGTTCGGGGTCGTTCAGCTTGACAACGAAAGATGCTGGAAAAGCGTCTTTTCCGGCGACGTCCTTGTACTCCGGGAACTTTCGGATCGCATCGTTGTAGGCGTCCTGCTGATTGATGAACCGCACCGACTTGACGTCTTGTCGCGCATCGATCTTGTTCCGCAGCGCTTTACACGGGCCGGACGAGCAGGTCGGATCGTTGGCGGAGATGTCTTCGGTGAGGAAAACCTGGGTCTCGACGCGGTCGAGATAGATCTCGCGGGAGTTGTCCGCCAACCGAACCACCAGCAGGCCGCCGCCGAACAGGCCGATCGAGATCGCCGTCGTCAGGATCATCGCGGCCGTCATGGTGACGTTGCGACGAAGGCCGGTCAGGACCTCGTTGAGCAGGAAGCCGAAGCGCACTTAGCGGTCCATCCCGTAGATGCCGCGCTGCTCGTCGCGGACCAGCCGGCCCAGCGACAGCTCGACGACCCGCTGCCGCATCGAGTCGACGATGTGGTGATCGTGGGTCGCCATCAGCACCGTCGTGCCCGTCCGATTGATCCGCTCCAACAAATCCATGATGTCCTTACTGGTGTCCGGGTCGAGGTTGCCGGTCGGCTCGTCGGCCAGGAGCACCAGCGGCCGGTTGACGAACGCGCGGGCGATCGCCACCCGCTGCTGCTCACCACCCGACAACTCGTGGGGCAGCCGGTTGGCCTTGCCGGACAGGCCGACCGTCTCGAGCACGTCGGGAACCACGCGATTGATCGCGTCCCGGCGCTTGCCGATGACCTCCAGCGCGAATGCGACGTTTTCGTACACGGTTTTCTGCTGTAGCAGCCGGAAATCCTGGAACACGCAGCCGATCACCTGGCGCAGCTTCGGGATGTGGCGTCCGGGCAGCTTGTTGACGTGAAACTTCGACACCCGGATGTCTCCGGCGTTCGGGGATTCCTCACCCAGCAGCAGCCGCATGAACGTCGACTTGCCCGAGCCCGAGGGCCCGATCAGGAAGACGAATTCACCCTTGTCGATCTTGACGTTGATGTCGTCCAGCGCCGGGCGCGCCGACGCTTTGTACTTCTTGCTGACATTGTCAAGGGTGATCATCACGGCACGCCAGTGTAGCGGTGAATTTCGCTGGCAAGCGAAGTCAGCTCGCCGGCAGTGGCGAACTCGGCGCCGGGCCCGGCCCCGGCTGGGGCAGCTGCGGCGGGGTCGGCGTGGGGCTGGTGCTCGGCGGGCAGAAGGGCGGCGGCAACAGGCATGGCGGCGTGGGCAGCTGGAACGGCGGCGGCGCGGTGGTGGTCGTCGACGTGGGCGGCGGCATCGTGGTGGTCGGCGGGACGGTCGTCGTCGGAGTCGGAGTGAACGTGACGGTCGGCGGCGGCTGCTGCACCCGGCTGCGCGGCACCCAGGTGTAGTTCGGGTCGGGCACGAACCCCGGCGGCACCACCTGGGGGGCCGCCGGCTTGGGAGCAGGTTCCGGGCGGTACGTGTCGTAGACCCACCACACCGCGAAGAACGCGACGATCAAGACCAGCGTCGACGTGCGCATCCGGCCGCCGAAGAGGTGGCTCCAGCGCCGCTCGGCACCCCCGGCACGCTTCTCGAGGATGTTCAGGGTGAGCTTCAACGCCGCTGCACCGCCGCACCCTCATCCGCGCCGTCGGACCGCGCCTCGGCGGCCTGAGCCACCGGGACCGAGGGATCGTCGACCAGCCCCACCGTCGCGTCGGCCGCGGTCATGATCCCGACGCGGGCCAGAGCGCGGATGACCAGGACGCGCAGCTGCCTGCCGACCTCGAACTGTTTGCCGGGCAGGGTGCGGGCCACCACCCGCAGGGTGACGGTGTCGACCTCGATGCTTTCCACGCCCATCACCGTGGGCGGGTCCAACAGCAATTCCCCCAGCACCGGGTTGTCCATCGCGCGGTCGCATTCCTGGTGCAGCACCTCGTTGACGCGGTTGAGGTCGGCGGTGGTCGACACCGGGATGTCCACCACCGCACGCGCCCAATCCTTGGACAGGTTGACCACCTTGACGATCTGCCCGTTGGGGATCGTCAACACCTCGCCGTCCGGCGAGCGCAGGCGGGTGACCCGCAGCGTCACGTTCTCCACCGTGCCGCTGGCCTCGGTCGACGCGACGACGGTGAGGTTGACCAGGTCTCCGAACCCGTACTGCTTCTCCACCAGAATGAAGAAGCCGGAGAGCAGGTCTCGCACCAGTTGCTGGGCACCGAAACCGAGCGCCGCGCCCACCACGGTGGCCGGCGCGACCAGGCCGCCCACCGAAAACCGCAGGATGTCGGCGATCTGCAGCATGACCCAGATGCCGATGATCACCACCGAAACCCAGGAGATCACCGACGCCACGGCCTGCCGGTGCTTGGTGGCCTCCGAGCGCACCAACGCGTCGCTTTCGGCGAAGCCCACGTCGAGCCGGCGGGTGACCTGTTGCGCCACCCAGTTGACGAACCGGGCCGCGAGGACCGCGGCGATGAGCACCATGACGATCCGCAGACCGCGGGTGATGATCCATTGACCGGCGTCGCCGCGCCAGAAGTCGTGCCAGCCCAGCGCCTTGATGGTCGCGGTGGAGGCAAGAACAGTCGTGTTAGTCAGCATCTTTTCGGTTGCGCCACCGGATCCCCGCTTCCAGGAATCCGTCGATGTCCCCGTCCAGAACGGCGGTCGGATTGCCCACCTCGTACTCGGTTCGCAGATCCTTGACCATCTGATACGGATGCAGTACGTAGGAGCGCATCTGGTTACCCCAGGAGCTGCCGCCCTCACCCTTCAACGCGTCCAGCTCAGCGCGCTCTTCTGATCGCTTGCGCTCCAACAACTTTGCCTGAAGCACTCGCATTGCCGAGATCTTGTTCTGCAGTTGCGATTTTTCGTTCTGGCAAGTCACCACGATACCCGTCGGGATGTGGGTTAAACGAACCGCCGAGTCGGTGGTGTTCACCGACTGGCCGCCGGGGCCGCTGGAACGGTAGACGTCAACGCGCACATCGCCTTCCGGGATGTCGATGTGATCGGTGGTCTCCACCACCGGCAGCACCTCGACTTCGGCGAAGGAAGTCTGGCGCCGGCTCTGGTTGTCGAACGGGCTGATCCGCACCAGCCGGTGCGTGCCCTGCTCGACGGACAACGTGCCGTAGGCGAACGGCGCATGCACCGCGAAGGTGGCGCTCTTGATGCCCGCCTCCTCCGCGTAGGAGGTGTCGAACACCTCGACCGGATACTTGTGCTGCTCGGCCCAGCGGACGTACATCCGCATCAGCATCTCGGCCCAGTCGGCGGCGTCCACCCCGCCGGCGCCGGAACGGATTGTCACCAGCGCCTCGCGTTCGTCGTACTCACCCGACAGCAGCGTGCGCACCTCGGTGGCCTCTATATCGGCGCGCAGCGCCTTGAGTTCGGCGTCGGCCTCCGCCAGGGTGTCGGCGCCGCCCTCACCCGCTTCGGCGGCCAGCTCGTAGAGCACCGGCAGGTCGTCGAGGCGCTGCCGCAGCTCCTCGATCCGGCGCAGCTCGCCCTGCGTGTGAGACAACTCGCTGGTCACGCGTTGGGCGCGGGTCTGGTCGTCCCACAGTTTGGGGTCGGAAGCCTCCTGCTCCAGCTTCTGGATGCGGGTGCGCAGACCGTCCACGTCGAGCACCCGCTCCACCGTGGTCAGGGTGGAGTCCAGGGCGGCGATGTCGGCTTGACGGTCGGGTTCCACAGGCGCCCACGTTACCAATGCTCAGGTCGTGGCCCGGGCGGCAGCGTTTAGCATCAAGTGACCAGCCCCACAGCACAGAAGGCTCGAGGACATGCGCCCGCCTCACCGGTATTACATAGCGATCGTCGGCTCCGGGCCGTCGGGATTCTTCGCCGCGGCATCGTTGCTCAAGGCGGCCGACGCGTCGGAGGACATCGATGTGGCCGTCGACATGCTGGAGATGTTGCCGACGCCGTGGGGGCTGGTCCGCTCCGGCGTCGCCCCCGACCACCCGAAGATCAAGTCGATCAGCAAGCAGTTCGAGAAGACCGCCGAGGATCCGCGCTTCCGCTTCTTCGGCAACGTGGTGGTGGGCGAGCACGTCGAGGCGGGTGAGCTTGCCGAGCGCTATGACGCGGTGATCTATGCCATCGGGGCCCAATCCGATCGGTCGCTGAAGATTCCGGGCGAGGACCTGACCGGCAGCATGGCCGCCGTCGAATTCGTGGGCTGGTACAACGCGCATCCGAGCTTCGAGCACAACACCCCCGACCTTTCGGGCGCCCGGGCCGTCGTCGTCGGCAACGGCAACGTGGCGCTCGACGTCGCGCGCATCCTGGTCACCGACCCCGCGGTGCTGGGGCAGACCGACATCGCCGACCACGCCCTGGAGTCGCTCCGCCCCTGCGGTGTCGCCGAGGTGGTCATCATCGGCCGGCGCGGCCCCCTGCAGACGGCGTTCACGACGCTGGAGCTGCGCGAGCTCGCGGACCTCGAGGGCGTCGACGTGATCGTCGACCCGGCTCAGCTGGAGGGCATCAGCGACGAGGACGCGGCCGCGGCGGGCAAGACGACGAAGCAGAACATCAAGGTGCTGCGCGACTACGCGCAGCGGGCGCCGCGGCCCGGGCATCGGCGAATAGTCTTCCGGTTCCTCACTTCTCCGATCGAGATCAAGGGTGACGGCAGGGTGGAGAGCATCGTGCTGGGCCGCAACGAGCTGGTCACCGACGAGAGCGGCTGGGTGGCGGCCAAGGACACCGGCGAACGCGAGGAACTGCCCGTCCAGTTGGTCGTGCGTTCGGTCGGTTACCGCGGTATGCCCACCCCGGGGCTGCCGTTCGACGAGAAGACGGCGACCATACCCAACACCGCGGGCCGGGTGGAGGGCAGCCGCAACGAGTACGTGGCCGGGTGGATCAAGCGCGGACCGACGGGCGTGATCGGCACCAACAAGAAGGACTCCCAGGACACCGTCGACACCCTGCTGGGCGATCTGGCCCGCACCGAGCAACTCCCCGACTTCCCCCCCGACCACGCCGACAGGCTGGCCGACTGGCTGGCGGCACGGCAGCCGAAGCTGGTCACCTCCGCGCACTGGGAGATCATCGACCGCCACGAACGAGCGGCCGGCGAACCGCACGGGCGTCCCCGGGTCAAGCTGCCCAGCCTGGCCAAACTCCTGGACATCGGGCACGGCTGACCGGGCGGTCAAAACCATTGGCGATCAAGCGAATACGGATAGCGGGCCACGCCGAGTTTCACCAGTAGGCGCGCCACGTGCCTGCGCACCACCTCTTCGTCCAACTTCGTGCGCTCGGCGATCTGCCGGTTGGTCAGGCCGTCTCCGAGCAGGCTCAGCAGCGCGCGGTCCCGGTCGTTGAGGGCCCAGACCCCTTCGCCCTTCTCGGCGATCCGCCACAGCCTCTCCATCAGCGCGGCCGTGGCCCGCGGGTCGAGCAGCGATCGCCCGGCGCCGACATCCTTGATGGCGCAAGCCAATTCCATGCCCTTGACGTCTTTGAGGACATAGCCGCTGCCGCCGGCCAGGATCGCATACAGCATGGCCTCGTCGGCGGTGTGCGACGTCAGGATCAGGCAGCGCAGCTCCGGCGTGGACGACAACAGATCCCGGCACAGTTCCACGCCGTTCCCGTCGGGCAGCCAATCGTCGAGCACCGCGACGTCGGCACCGACGCCCGGGATCTTGGTCATCGCCTCGGCGACGGATCCGGCCTCCCCCACGCAGTGGAGTTCGGGGTCCGCGCACAGCAGATCCGTCAGGGCGCGCCGCACCGCCACATGATCGTCGACCAAGAAGAAACCCACGCTCACACGAGTCCCCGCCGCCGGCCTCTACAAATTGCTCGAACGCGTGACGAGAATGGAGCTTCCCGCGTTGTGCGCGCCGCACAGGTCGTGGCACGCGCGCGCGTCGGTGACGAAAAGCTGATCCGGCCCGTGGTCGGCGGCCAGAAACTCCACGACGCTCCCCCGTACGATGGCGCACTCGACCTGCACATCGGGGTACCGCCGCGTCCACCGGGCAATCCGGCGTCTCAGTTGCGCCTGCGCCGAACGCTTGGTGTCGGCGTCATCGGGTCCCGTGGCGTGGGATACCGCAATCACTCGCAGCGGGGCGCGGCGCAATCTTGCTTCCTCGAAGGCTTGGCGCAGCGCCCCTGCTTCGTCCGCTTGCACCGTGACGCGAGCGACCTTGGCGGTCGCCCGCCTGCCCCTCGGGCGCGGGATGACTGCGACGGGGCACAGCGCCGACGAGGCGAGGCTCGAGGAAAGCGAGCCGACGCCATGGGCGGCGTGGTTGAGCCCGATGGATCCGACACACATCATCTCCGCCGACCTGGATTCTTCGATCAGGTTGGCGAGCGGCCTCCCCCAGAGGATTTCGGTTTCGACCTTCGCCGGTTGCCCGGTCGCATCGATCGCCCGATGCGCGTCTTGCAGTGCCAGACGGGCGGCCGCCAACCGGCCCTTGCGATCCCCGGCAGGAGCAGATTCCGGTGGCTCGATCACGTAAACCAGTCTCAGCGGTATGTCGCGGCCGACCGCCTCGTCGACCGCCCAGCGGGCCGCCGCAATGGCTGCCTTCGATCCGTCGACACCAACGACGACGGTCGGAGCTGAATCACGCATCCGCATCTCCTGCGCTGCTCGGAACTGCCACATCATCGTTACGGCCTCCCCGTAAGGTATTGCCGGGTGCGGCGGTAACCCCAGGGGCGTTAGGTTCACAAATGGGGGCCATTGGTCCCTATCTAGGGCTCGCGGCCGCATTGCCGCCCCTGGCCCGCCGCCCCACCCGAAGGACTCGCGGGTTCCCGTCGCAGGGCGTCACTTCGCCGCAACCGCACTGTTTCGCCGACATCGGATTCGGGTGCAGCAGAATTCGACGGCGCTTCGGGCTGCGACCGCTTTTCTTTAGGTATCGCTTCCCGCATTGCGCTGAATTCGGCCATTTTCGGTGAGCGGCATTGGATCGGGCCGACACGCTGGACTTTTGGTGCTAAATCTCCACTACTGGCGCGAAACCGCGCCTACATTCTTATCACCACCGCGCCGACGCGGCGCTGGCGGGTAAGTGCCGAATCGGGATCGGCACGGTTCACCACGTACACCAACAGGGAGACCTGACAATGGATTACGCCCTTTTCCCGCCCGAAATCAATTCCGCTCGTATTTACAGTGGCCCGGGATCGGGCTCGCTAATGGCGGCCGCTGGAAGCTGGGATTCGCTGTCCGCCGAATTGGGCAGCACGGCCGAGACCTACGAATCCGTGCTCTCGAGCCTGACCACCTTGCACTGGCGCGGCCCGGCGTCCGATTCGATGACGGCGGCGGCCGCCCCTTACGTGCAGTGGCTGACCACGACCGCCCAGCAGACGAAACAGACGGCCATGCAGGCCAGGGCCGCGGCGACGGCGTTCGACCAGGCGTTCGCCATGACGGTGCCCCCACCGCTGATAGCGGCCAATCGGGCGCAGCTGCAGGCCCTGATCGCGACGAATTTCTTCGGCCAGAACACGGCGGCGATCGCGGCGACCGAGGCGCAGTACGCCGAGATGTGGGCCCAGGACGCGACCGCCATGAACGGCTACGCCGTCAGCTCGGCGGCGGCTTCCCGGCTGGCCTCGTTCTTGTCCCCGCAGCAGACGACCAACCCGGACAGCGTGATCGAGCAGAACGCAGCGGCCAACCAGGCAGCCGGCGGCCCACTCGCGAACGTGTATTCGCTGTTTCAGCAGTTGACTTCGCAGCTGGGAAACGCCCTCAACCTCAGCCCCGTTCCCATCAGTACAAACCCGCTCAGCGTGCTGGATTCCATCCAGCTCGTGAACACCGCGATCCAGGGGACCGGAACCATGGCGGGGATCCCGGCATCGCTGAGCGCCAATACGGCCAATCTCTTCGGCATCCAAGCGAATATGGCGTATCTGGCCGGCCTCTCGGGGCCTTCCCCGGCGCTCGGGCCCATAGGGCTCGGCGAGCTGAGGGATGCCGCCAGCGCGACGGGACCCGGCGGTATGCCTAACGCGATCACCGTGAGCATGGGCCGGGCGAACACGATCGGTCCGATGGCGGTGCCGGCCGGCTGGTCGGCGCCGTCGGCCACCCGCGTCGCGGCGCTGGAGCCCGCCGGCCTGACCACGCTCCCGGGAACCGACGAGCTCGCCGGTTCCGGTTATCCGGGCGTGCCCGGGATGCCGGCGGGCACGATGGCGCGGGCCTCGGGCGTGCTGCCGCGCTACGGGACCCGGCTCACCGTGATGACGCGCCCGCCCGCGGGCGGCTAGACGGCCGGCGGCTCGGCCGGCGCGAGCCGCCAGTTGTCCGGATTCTTCGGCGAGTACACCACCGGGAGCAGCTGGCCCATGGTCGGCCAGTGCTCGACGTCGACCGCCATGCGCTGGTAGACGGCGTACTCGCTGACGGTCGGCCCGTTGATGACGCCGGCGATGGTGACGTACTGCTCGCCGGCGGCGTCCGGCCGCGGGCTGACCCCGGTCACCAGCAGCGTCCCGCTCGCCAGCTCACCGCGTGGGCCGCGCGGAATGAACCGCTGGGCCAGGAACACCCCCAGAACCGCCACCAGCAGGATCAGCACTCCGAATTCCCACACCCGGCCATGGTAGGACTGCTCCCATGGGTCGCGACGATCTCGCGCTGGCGCTCGCGCTGGCGGACCGCGCCGACGCGCTGACCGCCGCCCGGTTCGGCGCGTTGGACCTGCGCGTCGACACCAAACCGGACCTGACGCCGGTGACCGACGCCGATCGCGCGGTCGAGACCGACCTGCGCGGGGCGCTGGGACGCGAACGGCCCGACGACAGCGTCGTCGGCGAGGAATTCGGCGGGACCGCCACCTTCAGCGGCCGGCAGTGGATCATCGACCCGATCGACGGCACCAAGAACTTCGTGCGCGGGGTGCCGGTGTGGGCCAGCCTGATCGCGCTGCTCGTCGACGGCGTCCCCGCGGTGGGCGTCGTGAGCGCGCCGGCGCTGCACCGCCGTTGGTGGGCCGCGCGAGGCTGTGGCGCGTTCGCCGCCGTCGGCGGCGGCCCACCGCGACGGCTCACGGTTTCTTCGGTGGCACAACTGGATTCGGCGAGCCTGTCGTTCTCCAGCCTGTCGGGATGGGCGCAACGCGGCCTGCGCGATCGCTTCATCGGGCTGACCGATGCGGTGTGGCGGGTCCGCGCCTACGGGGACTTCCTGTCCTACTGCCTGGTCGCCGAGGGGGCGGTGGACATCGCCGCCGAACCGGAGGTCTCGGTGTGGGACCTGGCGCCCCTCGACGTCCTGGTGCGCGAGGCGGGCGGGGCGTTCACCGACCTGGACGGGACCCCGGGCCCGCACGGTGGCAGCGCCGTCGCGACCAACGGACATTTGCACGAGCAGGTGCTTTCCCTCCTGCGGGCCTAATCTTTGTGAATTAGTTAACACGCAGTCCCAACTATCTTACTCCGGAGTAAGATAGAGATATCCGCATCGCCCCAACGACAGAGGCTGCTGACATGACCGACACTCGCTCCGGTTCACAACAGACGAAGACCCCCCGCCCACGGCCGAAACGGCGCGGCCGCAAGACCGGCGTCGGGCTGCAACCGCACAAGCGGACCGGCATCGACATCACCCTGGCGCTGCTCACCCCCCTCGTCGGCCAGGAGTTCCTGGACAAATACCACCTGCGCGACCCGCTCAACCAGGGCCTGCGCTACGGCACGAAGACCATCTTCTCCACCGCCGGCGCGGCGTCCCGCCAGTTCAAGCGGGTCCAGAACCTCCGCGGCGGGCCGACCCGGCTCAAGTCGAGCGGCAAGGACTACTTCGACCTGACCCCCGACGACGAGCAGAAGATGATCGTCGAGACCCTCGACGAGTTCGCCGCCGAGGTGTTGCGTCCCGCGGCGCATGACGCCGACGAGGCCGCGACCTACCCGCCGGATCTGATCGCCAAGGCCGCCGAGCTGGGCATCACCGCGATCAACATCCCCGAGGACTTCGAGGGCATCGCCGCCCACCGCTCCAGCGTGACCAACGTCCTGGTGGCCGAGGCTCTCGCGTACGGCGACATGGGCCTGGCGCTGCCGATTCTCGCGCCCGGCGGCGTGGCGTCGGCGCTCACCCACTGGGGCAGCGCCGACCAGCAGGCCACCTACCTGCACGAGTTCGCCGGCGAGAAAGTGCCGCAGGCGTGCGTCGCCATCGCCGAACCGCAACCGCTGTTCGACCCCACCCGGCTGAAGACGACCGCGGTGCGCACCCCGAGCGGCTACCGGCTCGACGGCGTGAAATCGCTGGTCCCCGCCGCCGCCGATGCCGAGCTGTTCATCGTGGGCGCCCAGCTGGACGGCAAGCCCACGCTGTTCATCGTCGAGTCGTCCACCAAAGGCCTTGCGGTCAAGGCGGATCCGAGCATGGGGATTCGGGCGGCGGCCCTGGGCCGGGTCGAGCTGTCCGGGGTGTCGGTGCCGCTGGGTGCGCGGCTCGGCGAGGACGAGGCTTCCGACGAGGATTACTCGGAGGCGATCGCGCTGTCCCGGCTCGGCTGGGCCGCGCTGGCGGTCGGCACCTCGCACGCGGTGCTCGACTACGTCGTCCCCTACGTCAAGGAACGCGAGGCCTTCGGCGAGCCCATCGCGCGCCGCCAGGCGGTGGCCTTCATGTGCGCCAACATCGCCATCGAACTCGACGGCCTGCGGCTGATCACGTGGCGCGGCGCCGCCCGCGCCGAACAAGGCCTGCCGTTCACTCGCGAGGCCGCGCTCGCCAAGCGGCTCGGCGCCGACAAGGGCATGCAGATCGGCCTGGACGGCGTGCAACTGCTCGGCGGCCACGGCTACACCAAGGAGCACCCGGTCGAACGCTGGTACCGCGACCTGCGGGCCATCGGTGTGGCCGAGGGCGTCGTCGTTATCTAGGTCGTTATCGCACTCGAGCCGAAAGACCAATCATGGCAATCAATCTGGAACTCCCTCGCAAGCTGCAGGCGGTCAGCGTCAAGACCCACCAGGGCGCCGCCGAGATGATGCGGCCGATCGCGCGCAAGTACGACCTCAAGGAGCACGCGTACCCGGTCGAGCTGGACACCCTGATCAACCTGTTCGAGGGGGCCTCCGAATCGGTCGCCTTCGCCGGGGCCGACGCGCTGCGCGACGAGGACGAGGACAGGGACCGAAACCACAACGGCGCCAACATGGCCGCGCTGCTGCAGACGCTGGAGGCCAGCTGGGGTGACGTCGCGATGATGCTGTCGGTGCCCTATCAGGGGCTGGGCAACGCCGCCATCTCCGCGGTCGCCACCGACGAGCAGCTGGAACGCCTGGGCAAGGTGTGGGCGGCGATGGCCATCACCGAACCGGGCTTCGGGTCCGACTCCGCGGCGGTGTCCACCACCGCCAAGCTGGACGGCGACGAGTACGTCATCAACGGCGAGAAGATCTTCGTCACCGCCGGCTCGCGCGCCACCCACATCGTGGTGTGGGCGACGCTGGACAAATCGCAGGGCCGCGCCGCGATCAAGTCGTTCATCGTGCCGCGCGACCACCCCGGCGTCACCGTCGAACGGCTCGAGCACAAGCTCGGCATCAAGGGGTCCGACACCGCGGCGATCCGGTTCGACAACGTGCGCATCCCGAAGGACAACCTGCTGGGCAACCCGGAAATCGAGGTCGGCAAGGGCTTTTCGGGGGTGATGGAGACCTTCGACAACACCCGCCCGATCGTTGCCGCCATGGCCATCGGAGTCGGCCGCGCAGCACTGGAGGAGATCCGCAAGATCCTCACCGAGGCCGGGGTGGAGATCTCCTACGACCGGCCCTCCCACGCCCAGAGCGCGGCCGCCGCCGAGTTCCTGCGGATGGAGGCCGACTGGGAGGCCGCCTACCTGCTGTCGCTGCGGGCGGCGTGGCAGGCCGACAACAAGATCCCCAACTCCAAAGAGGCGTCGATGAGCAAGGCCAAGGCCGGCCGGATGGCGAGCGACGTCACCCTGAAGTCCGTCGAGTTGTCCGGCACCGCAGGCTATTCCGAGCAGTCACTGCTGGAGAAGTGGGCCCGCGACTCCAAGATCCTGGACATCTTCGAGGGCACCCAGCAGATCCAGCAGCTGGTGGTCGCGCGCCGCCTGTTGGGGCTGTCGTCGGCGGAGCTCAAGTAAGCGCCGGCGGCCGGCCGGTGCGCGACACGGTACGGCCACCGCGTGGACAGCGATCCCTCGGGTGCGGTTAGCGTCGTCGGTATGGACACGTTTCACGCGCTCGTCGCGCGCCAAGATGGTGACCGGATTACCGCGTCGGTCGAGACGCTGAACCCCTCGGACCTGCCGCCCGGCGAGGTGACGATCCGGGTGCAGTACTCGAGCGTCAACTTCAAGGACGCGCTGGCGCTGACGCCGGGCGGCGGCGTGGTCCGCAATTACCCGGTGGTGCCGGGCATCGACCTGACCGGCGAGGTCGTCGAGTCGCACTCCCCCGACTTCGCCGTCGGCGACAAGGTGCTGGCCCACGGGTATGCGATCGGCACCGGCCACCACGGCGGCTACGCCGAGTACGCGCGGCTGCCGGCCGACCAGGTGGTGGCGCTGGGCGACCTGACGGCGCGCGAGGGCGCCGCCATCGGGACCGCCGGCTTCACCGCCGCGATGAGCGTGCGGGCGTTGATCGACTGGGGCCTGCAACCCGGCGCCGGGTCGGTCGTCGTCACCGGCGCCTCGGGCGGCGTCGGCTCCGTGAGCGTGGACCTGCTGGCCGCCGCCGGCTACCGGGTGGTCGCCTCCACCGGCAAGGAGCAGGCGGCCGGGCTGCTGAAAGAGCTTGGCGCCGCGGAGGTTATCGGGCGGTTGCCCGAGGACCCCGACGCCAAGCCGCGACCCCTGGCCAAGGCGCGCTGGGCGGGCGCGGTGGATTGCGTGGGCGGGGCGACCCTGGCCGATGTGCTCAGCGCCGTCGACTACGGCGGGGCGGTGGCCTGCTGCGGCCTGACGGGGGGCCCGGCGCTGCACACCACGGTGATGCCGTTCATCCTGCGTGGCATCGCGCTGCTCGGGATGGACTCCGTGCTGATGCCGATCGGCCGGCGCCGCAAACTGTGGGCGCTGCTGGGCGATTCGTCCCCCGCAAGCGGGAGGTACCCCCAGCGGCCCCGCCACCTGGAGTCGGTGATCCACGAGGTCGACGTGAAGGACGTCGTCGGGGTGCTCGACCAGCTGCGCGCCGGCGCCTTCTCGGGCCGGGCGGTGGTGCGGGTCGCCGACGGGTTTTGAGTCGGCAGTAGGCTGTCCGACCATGCGGGCGGCACGGGTGACTCGGCTGGATGGTCCGGACGCGATCGAGGTCGGGGAGGTCGACGAGCCCTCGGGCGACGGCGTGGTCGTCGACGTGTACGCCGCCGGCGCGGCATTTCCCGACGCGCTGCTGACCCGCGGGCTCTACCAGTACCGGCCGGAGCCGCCGTTCGTGCTCGGTGCGGAGATCGCCGGCGTGGTGCGCTCGGCGCCGGAGGGCGCGCACGTGCGACCCGGCGACCGGGTCGTCGGGCTGACGATGCTGTCGGGCGGCATGGCCGAGGTGGCGATCCTGCAGCCCGACCGGGTGTTCAAGCTGCCCGACAACGTGAGCTTCGAGGCCGGCGCCGGCCTGCTGTTCAACGACCTGACGGTGTATTTCGCGCTGACCGTGCGCGGCCGGCTGGCCCACGGCGAGACGGTGCTGGTGCACGGCGCCGCCGGCGGGATCGGGACGTCGACGCTGCGGCTGGCGTCGCTACTCGGGGCGTCCCGCACGATCGCGGTCGTCAGCACCGAAGACAAGGCGGACGTCGCGACGGCGGCCGGCGCCACCGATGTGGTGCTGGCCGAGGGGTTCAAGGACGCGGTCAAGGAGCTCACCGGCGGCAGCGGCGTGGACGTGGTGGTCGATCCGGTCGGCGGCGACCGGTTCACCGATTCGCTGCGCTCGCTCGCCCCGGGCGGACGGCTGCTGGTCATCGGGTTCACCGGCGGCGAGATCCCGACCGTGAAGGTGAACCGGCTGCTGCTCAACAACATTGACGTCGTCGGCGTCGGGTGGGGAGCGTGGACGGCGACGCACCCGAACGCGCTCGCCGAGCAGTGGGCCGGACTCGAGGAACTGCTCAGCTCGGGCCGGCTGACTCCCCCGACGCCGGAGGTCTATCCGCTCGAGCAGGCGGCCGCGGCCGTGGCGTCCCTCGAGAATCGAACGGCCAAGGGCAAAGTCGTGGTGCGCGTCCGCGATTGAGGCCTGCCATCCGTGCGGTGGGAGGCCTCCGAGCACCTTGTGCGCCGGGTAAACAAAAAGTAATGTCACTTTCAGTTTTGTAGCCCGCCGGTAGCCAGGAGGTTCCATGGAATCGTTCGTGCACTTGCGAAAAGGGAAGACGCCGCGACGGGTGCACGCCGACCTGGACGGGCTGAAGGACGACGAGCTGGGCCGCGGCGGATTCACCGGCCGCACCGCGAACATGTACCGCCGCAACGACCCCACCGCCTATCGCGCGGACGGTCCCCTGCGACCCGTCGACGTGCTGGCCGGCGAGCTCAAACCGAGCGACGCCACCGACGCCAACGGCGGGCCGCTGCTGATGTTCAGCAACGACGACTGCCGAATCCTGTTGAGCCGCCGTCACGAGCCGATGCCGTTCTACGCCCGCCACGTCGACGGCGACCTGCTGTGCTTCGTGCACCGCGGTGCGGGACTGCTGGAGACCGAGTTCGGGCCGCTGCGCTATCGGGAGGGCGATTGGGTGTACATCCCGAAGGCATGCACCTGGCGCCAGCTGCCCGACAGCGAAACCACGTTGCTGATGATCGAGTCCGGCGACGAGTTCCGGGTGCCGCCGCCGGGCGTGCTGGGCCGGCACTTCCCGTTCGACCCCTCGCAGGCCACCGTCCCCGAACCGGAACCGCCCACCGATGACGGCTTGCCACCTGGGAAAGACGGGTACGAGGTCCGCCTGATCCATGAGGGCGGCCCGACAACGCTGTTCTACCAACACAATCCGCTGGATGTCGAGGGCTGGCGTGGTGACAACTTCGCGTTCACCTTCAACATCGCCGACTACAACGTGATCACCTCGGACAGCGTCCACCTGCCGCCCACGGTCCATCTGTTCATGCAGGCGACGGGCGTGTACGTGATGAACTTCCTGCCGAGGCCCGCCGAAGGCGTGCGGGGCACCGAACGCACGCCCTGGTACCACCGCAACGTCGACTACGACGAGATCGCCTTCTTCCATGGCGGTTCGCTCTACGGCATCCCGATGCCGCCGGGCCTGATCACCCATGCGCCGCAGGGCGTCCACCACGGCGCGCCGGAGAAGGCGCGGGAACGGGCACGCCGCAAGTTCGACGAGCATTCGCGGGTGGACTGGCAGGTCATCGCCGTCGACACGCGAAGGCGGCTCACGCCGTCGGCCGAGGTGCTCGCCCACGACCTCGGGCAGCACTCGTGAAGCACGACTACGACCGGATCCCGTATCTGGTTGCGTTCCAGAACAATTCCGCGGTGCGCGACGTCTACGGCGGGCTTGCCGAGATCACCGTGTTGGAAAGCTATCTGCTCAAGCCGAAGGCCAAGCCGTCCGACACCGTGCTGGTGTTCATGCACCCGATCGGCGGCGGCGCGTACCTGCCGATGACGGGCGCGCTGGCCCGCGCCGGTCACCATGTCATCTACTGCAACAGCCGGTTCCGCGGCACGGATTCGGGGCTGCTGATGGAGAAGGTGGTCGAGGACCTCGGCGAGTGCATCAAGGACGCCAAGAACCGGCTCGGGTACGCCAAGGTGGTGCTGGCCGGGTGGAGCGGCGGCGGCTCGCTGTCGATGTTCTACCAGCAGCAGGCCCACAAACCGACGATCACCGCGAGCCCGTCCGGCGACGGCCCCGACCTCACCAAGCTGGACCTGCCCGAGGCCGACGGCATCATGCTGCTGGCCGCACACATCAGCCGGCACGGCACGCTCACCGAATGGCTGGACGCGTCCATCCTCGACGAATCCGACCCGACCAAGCGGGATCCCGAGCTGGACCTGTACGACCCGGACAACCCCAATCAACCGCCCTACAGCCAAGAGTTTCTGGATCGCTACCGGCAGGCGCAGATCGACCGCAACCGGCGCATCACCGCGTGGGTCCGAGCGAAGCTGGCGGAACTCAAAGCCAGCGGCCGTCCGGACGACGAATTCTGTTTCGTCGTGCACGGCACCATGGCCGACCCGCGCTGGCTGGACCCGACCGTCGATCCCAACGAACGCACCCCCGGGACCTGCTATCTGGGTGATCCTCGGGTGGTGAACATGAGCCCCGTCGGTTTGGCCCGGTTCTCCACGCTGCGCGGCTGGCTGTCGCAATGGAGCTACGACGACGCCCGCGGCGACGGGGTGGCCTGCGGGCGTGACCTCACGGTCCCGGCGCTGGTGATCGGTAACCTGGCCGATGACGCCTGCACACCCAGCCACACCCGACGGCTCTTCGAGGCGATCGGGCACCCCGACAAGGAGATGCACGAAATCCCCGGCGCCACACACTATTACGCGGGACCCGACCAGCGGGACAAGCTGCGCGCGGCCGTCGACATCGTCACCGACTGGCTGGTCCGGCACGACTTCGCGGGCGCCGAATGACTTCCGCCGGCGACGATGCAGTGGGGGCACCCCCAGCCGCGCAGCGGCGAGGGGGACGAAGCGATGAGGTGGGGGCACCTCCCGCTTGCGGGGGAGAGCGGCGCATCGTTGGTGCGCTGGACGGCGTCCGGGTGCTCGAGCTCGGAACCCTGATCGCCGGCCCGTTCGCCGGCCGGCTGCTCGGCGACATGGGCGCGGACGTCATCAAAGTGGAGCCACCCGGCGCGCCGGACCCGCTGCGCACCTGGGGGCAGGCCGAACTCGACGGGCAGCACGTGTTCTGGACGGTGCACGCGCGCAACAAGCGGGCCATCACCCTCGACCTGCGCAAGCCGCGCGGACGCGAGCTGTTCCTCGATCTCGTCGCCGAATCCGACGTCGTGGTGGAGAACTTCCGCCCGGGCACGCTGGAAAAATGGAACCTGGGCTACGACGTGCTGTCCGAGCGCAACCCGCGCGTCATCCTGGTCCGGGTGTCCGGCTACGGGCAGACGGGACCGGAGGCGCACAAGGCCGGCTACGCCTCGGTGGCCGAGGCGGCCAGCGGCCTGCGGCACCTCAACGGCTTCCCGGGCGGGCCCCCGCCCCGGCTGGCGCTCTCGCTCGGCGACAGCCTGGCCGGCATGTTCGGCGCCCAGGGGGCGCTGGCGGCCCTGTACCGCCGCGGCGTCACGGGCCGCGGTCAGGTGGTCGACGTCGCGCTCACCGAATCGTGTTTGGCCGTGCAGGAATCCACGATCCCCGACTACGACGTCGGCGGCGTGGTGCGCGGGCCGTCGGGCACCCGGCTCGAGGGCATCGCGCCGTCCAACATCTACCGCAGCGCCGACGGGTCCTGGGTGGTGATCGCCGCCAACCAGGACACCGTGTTCGCCCGGCTGTGCACGGCCATCGGGCGCCCGGAACTGGCCGCCGACGATCGGTTCGCCACCCACGGCGCCCGCGGCCGCAACCAGGACGAACTCGACGAGATCATCGGCGCGTGGGCCGCCGACCGGCAACCCGGCGAGATCATCGAAACATTAAGCGCCGCAGGAGTGATCACCGGGCCGATCAACACCGTCGCCGACGTGGTCGACGACCCGCAGCTGCGGGCCCGCGGCATGCTGGTCGAGCACTACGACGAACGGGTGCGCCGCAACGTGCTGGGACCGGGCGTCGTGCCGGTGCTCTCCGAATCCCCGGGCGGCGTCCGCAACGCCGGTCCCGCGCGCCCGGGCCAACACAACGAGGACGTGTACATCGGGCTGCTGGGCAAGACCGCCGACGAGCTCGAGGCTCTACGGCGCGAGGAGGTGCTGTGACGCAGCACGTGGACATTCGGGAGGTGTCGCTGCGCGACGGCCTGCAGATCGAAAAGCCGATCCCGTTGGCCGCCAAGCTGGAATTGCTGGCTGCGGTGGCCGCCACCGGGGTGCGCGAGGTGGAGGCCACGGCGTTCGTGTCCCCGTCCAAGGTGCCCTCGATGGCCGACGCCGCCGAACTCGCCGCACACCTGCGCGACTACCCCGACATCGAGTTTTCCGCCCTGGTGGCCAGTCCGAACGGCGCCAGGCGCGCCGTCGCCGCGGGCCTGCGGTCGATCGAGTACGTGGTGGCCGCCAGCGACGCGTTCAGCGAGGCGAACGTCGGGCGGCCCGCCGCCGAGGCCACGGACCAGATCGAGGACGTCGTCGCCATCGCCCACGACGCCGGCGTCACCGTGGAGATCATCGTCGCGACCGCGTGGGACTGCCCGTTCGAGGGGCCGACCCCGCCCCAGCGGGTCCTCGAGATCGGCGCGGCCGCGCGCGAGAAAGGCGTCGACCGCTTCTCGATCGCCGACACCATCGGCACCACCACGCCACGACGGGTGAGTTCGCTGATCGCCCAACTGCGCCCGGTGATCGGCGACATGCCGCTGGGCGGGCATTTCCACAACACCCGCGGCACCGGCCTGGCCAGCGCCTACGCCGCGGTCGGCGCCGGGGTCACCAGGCTCGACGCCTCGGTGGGCGGACTGGGTGGCTGCCCGTTCGCGCCCGGCGCCACCGGCAACATCGCCACCGAGGACCTGGTCTACCTGCTGCGCGACAGCGACATCGACGTCGACGTCGACCTGGAGGCCGCCATCGCCGCCGCCGAAGTCGCCAAATCCCTTGTCGGCCACGACTTGCCGGGCGCGCTGCTGCGTGCCGGCGACCGGATCCGGGTCTGATGCCGGCGGAAAGCCTGACCGCCAAGGGCCGCCAGACCAGGCAGGCCATCGAACAGGCCGCCCGGAAGCTGTTCGCCGAACGCGGCTTTCACGGCACCACCCTGGCGGACATCACGTCTGCCGCGGGCAAGTCGCCCGCGGTGTTCTACCGCTATTTCGGCGACAAGGAAGACCTGTTGGCCGCCCTGGCGGAGTCGTTTCTGCACGAGGTCGTGACGCCGTCCGGGCTGAGCGTGGAGCTGCCGAAGTCGCCCGACGACGACGCGTTCTTCACCGCGGTGGTCACCGGGTACTGGAATATGTTCAAGCAGAACATCGGCATCATGATCGCGGTGGCCCAGCTGGCCACCACGCAGCCACGATTCGCCACCGTCCAGAACGAGTTCCGGCGCTTCGGCATCGACATCGTCGCCGCCTCGGTTCGCCGCGCACAGGAACAGGGATATGCAACCGAGCTCGACCCCGAGCACACCGCGGCGGCCATCGCGCTGCTGTTCGAGAACTTCACCACCGTGGTCGTCGGCCCGTCGGGCCTGGGGCTGAAGATCAGCGACGGGGACGCCGTCGCCACCCTGTCCACCATCTGGAAGAAAACGCTCTACGGCGCTTAAGGAGTCGACATGGATTTCACACTGCCGGAACATCTTCCGGGGGTGCTCGCGGAGATGGACGCATTCATCGAGCGCGAGATCGCCCCGCTGCAGGCCGAGAACATGCAGTACTTCGACCGGCGCCGCGAACACGCCCGCACCGATTGGGACAACGACGGCATCCCGACGCGCGAGTGGGAGGACCTGCTCGCCGAGATGCGCAGGCGCGCCGACCGGGCGGGCTGGCTGCGCTACGGGCTGCCGGCGTCGCTGGGCGGCCGCGACGGCACCAACGTCGACATGGCCGTCATCCGGGAACACCTGGCGCACAAGGGTCTTGGCCTGCACAACGACCTGCAGAACGAGTCGTCGATCGTCGGGAACTTCCCGCAGGTGATCATGATGGAGCGCTTCGGCACCGACCAGCAACGCCGCGGCTGGTCGGAGGCGCTGATCACGGGGGAACGGTCCATGGCGTTCGGCCTCACCGAACCGCTGCACGGCTCGGACGCGACCTGGCTACAGACGCGGGCGCAGGCCGACGGGGACGGCTGGGTGATCAACGGCGCCAAGCGATTCAACACCGGCGTGCACCGCGCCACCCACGACCTGGTCTTCGCCCGCACCTCCGGCGAGCCGGGCTCCGCCGTGGGCATCACCGCCTTCCTGGTGCCGACCGACGCGCCCGGATTCCACGTCCCCTACTACTGGTGGACCTTCAACATGCCGACCGACCACGGCGAGGTCGAGCTGACCGACGTGCGGGTGCCCGCCGACGCGGTGCTCGGCGAGGTGGACCGCGGCCTCGAGGTCGCGCAAACGTTCCTGCACGAGAACCGGATTCGCCAGGCCGCGAGCAGCCTGGGCGCGGCGCAGTACTGCATCGACCGCGCCGCCGAATACGCCGGCCAGCGCACCGTCTTCGGCAAGCCGCTGTCGGTGAACCAGGCCGTGCAGTGGCCGCTGGCCGAACTGCAGACCGAGGCCCAGATGGTGCGGCTGCTCGTGGCCTACGCGGCCTGGCATCTCGACCGCGACCACCACATGGAGGTCTCGGACAAGGTGTCGATGGCCAACTACCGGGCCAACCGGCTGGTCTGCGACGCCGCGGACCGGGCCATGCAGATCTTCGGCGGCCTGGGCTACAGCCGCCACGAGCCGTTCGAGCACATCTACCGCCATCACCGCCGCTACCGGATCACCGAGGGCGCCGAGGAGATTCAGATTCGCCGGGTGGCCCAGCGGCTGTTCAAGTTCGGTCACAGGTGACCCTGCAAGAGCGCCTGCCGGCGGTGCTGGGCCCGGTCCTGGGTACCGGCGTGGCAGTCGAGAACCTGCGCGCGTTGACCGGCGGCGCCAGCCGCGCCACGTGGGCGTTCGACGCCGTCACCGGCACGCAACGCCGCCCGCTGATCCTGCGCACCGGTCCGCCCGACGACGTGCACGCCGGCATGGAACTCGAGGCCCGCGCCCAGGCCGCCGCAGCGGCGGCCGGCGCACCGGTCCCCCACATCCTGGTCGCCGACGATTCTGTTGCCGCACTGGGCAATCCGTTCCTCATCTGCGATGAGATCCCCGGCGAGACCATCGTCCGGCGCATCCAACGCGGCCTCGACGCCGATGGCGGGCACGCGGGCCGCACGCGGTTGCTACACCAGTGCGCGCGGGCGCTCGCCGCCATTCACCGGGCCGATTCGGCGATCCCCGGCCTGATCCACGAGGACCAACTGGTGCAGTGGCGCGAGCGCCTCGACGCGATGGGCGACACCACCGCCACCTTCGAATGGGCGTTTCGCTGGCTGGCCGCCCACCGGCCGCAACCGACGGCGCCGGTCCTGGTGCACGGGGACTACCGGATGGGGAACCTGATCGTGGACGGCTCCCGGCTGGCCGCCGTGCTGGACTGGGAGTTGGTACACCTCGGCGAGGCCTACGAAGACCTGGCCTGGTTCTGCATCCGGGCCTGGCGGTTCGGCGCACCGGCCAGCCTCGGGGCCGGCGGCCTCGGCAGCGTCGAAAGCTTCCTGCGGGCCTACGAGGAGGCCGGCGCGACTACCGTCGACCGGGTGGCGTTTCACTGGTGGCTGGTGCTGGCCACACTGCGTTGGGGGGTCATCTGCCGCTACCAGGCCGAGCGGCATCTCAGCGGCGAATTCCGCTCGGTCGAATTGGCGACGATCGGCCGCCGCGTCTGCGAAACGGAGTGGGACCTGCTCGACCTGCTCGAGGGGGCCCGGTGAGACGATGTGCGCCGCGCTGGGGGTACCGCCCGCTTGCGGGGGACGGCGCGAGGAGGGAGGCGGGCAATTGACGGAGGTGCGGCCGTGATCGGCGCCTACGGCCGGCCGCTCGCGGCCGAACTCGTGGCCGCGGTGGCCGAATTCCTGGAAACCGACGTCCGGGAAGCGACCAGCGGGCAGGTCAACTTCCACGCCCGGGTCGCCGCCAACGCGCTGCGGATCGTCGAGCGGGAACTGCTCGACGAGACCGAGGCGGAATCCCTTGCGGCGCTGGCCGATCTGGGCTTTGCCGACGAGGAACAGCTGGCCGCCGCCATCCGGGCCGGCGAGTTGGACGGGCGCGGTGACGAGGTCACCGCCTGCCTGCGCACCCTGGTGCGGCGCCGGCTGGCCGTCGCCCACCCCGGATACGACAGCGAATAGGAGCGGGTGTCATGCCGGCTGCCAGTACGGAAACGATCATCGACGTCGCCGACCGACTGTTCGCGGCGATCGAACAAGGCGATTCCGGCGCCGTCGACCGGATGTGGAGCGGCGACATCGCCGTGTGGCGCGCCGGGGCGCGCCGCGACCCCGCCAGGTCGGACGACAAGGCGCGCGCGATGCGGGTCATCGACTGGTTCATCACCGCGACCACGGATCGGCGCTACGAGATCCTCGACCGTCAGCTGTTCGACGGGGGCTTCGTGCAGCAGCACATCTTGCACGCCACCGGGCATGCCGGGCAATCGATCTCGATGCGGGTCTGCATCGTGATTAGGGTGGGCGAAGACGGCCTGATCGACCGGATCGACGAGTACTTCGACCCGGCTGACATCGCGCCCCTGATCGACTGAGGGGCCGGAAAGGGGCGAGTTGACGATGACGACACTGGAAACGCTGCTGAGCGATCCCGACACGGCCGGGGTGTGGAACCTCGTTCCCGACCGGTCCGCGATCACCTTCAAGATCAAGAACATGTGGGGGCTGCTGACCGTCAAGGGCCGCTTCACCGAGTTCAGCGGCGACGGGCAGTTGACCAACAAGGGCGCCGTCTTCGGCCGCGTCGACATCCGGGCGGCGTCGGTGGACACCGGCATCGGCCGCCGCGACAAACACCTGCGCTCGCCCGACTTCTTCGACGTCGAGCGCTACCCCGACATCAGCGTCGTCGTCACCGCCGTGCACCCCACCCAGGGCCGGTCCGCCGACCTCCAGGCGTCCTTCACCATCAAGGGCAGCACCGCGCCGCTGCCCCTGCCCGTCACGATCACCGAGCTCGACGACGGGGCCATCCAGATCGCCGGGGGAACCCAAATCGACCGGTCCAAGTTCGGGCTGGGCTGGAACAGGCTGGGCATGATGGGCGCGACGGTGACGGCCGCCGCGCAGGTGGTCTTCGTTCGGGCGGACGGGTAAGGCGGCGGGGTCACCGCTACCATCTGAGCGTGGCCGACTCCACCCCCCTGCGGATCCTCGTCTACAGCGACAACGCCGAAACCCGCGAGCAGGTGATGCGGGCGCTCGGCAAGCAGCTGCACCCGGACCTGCCCGAGTTGAGCTACGTGGAGGTGGCGACCGGCCCGATGGTGATCCGCACCATGGACGAGGGCGGCATCGACTTGGCCATTCTCGACGGGGAGGCGACCCCGACCGGCGGCATGGGCATCGCCAAACAGCTCAAGGACGAACTCTCCAGCTGCCCGCCGATCGTGGTGCTCACCGGCCGCCGCGACGACGCCTGGTTGGCCAGTTGGTCGCGCGCCGAGGGCGCGGTGCCGCACCCGCTGGACCCCATCGTGCTGGGCCGCACGGTGCTGGGGCTGCTCCGCACTCCCGCTCGCTAGCAATTTGCGCTTTCACCTGCGCCGACACGGAAACCTGAGCCGTGTGGGCGGTCGCCCGGCATCCCCGCCGCGACGCGCCCGGATGCGGCCACGTTAAAACCGGGCAAATAGCACCACCCCGGGCACGTGCGCCGGCCGCAACGACGCTATGTTGAAGGTCACTGCGGCGGGCTACAGACCCGGCTCGTCACAGCGGCCCGGTTACCGCCTGGCCACCGTTGAAAGGCTCAGCGGCGGCCCACACGACGGATCATGGAGCGAGTTGAACGTCTACATACCCATCCTGGTGCTGGGCGCGATCGCCGCTGCCTTTGCCGTGGGCTCGGTCGCGATCGCGAGTTTGGCCGGCCCGACCCGCTACAACAAGTCGAAGCTGGCCGCCTACGAGTGCGGCATCGAGCCCACCGAAACGCCGGTGAGCGGCCCGCACGCGACGGCCGGCCAGCGGTTTCCGGTGAAGTACTACCTCACGGCGATGCTGTTCATCGTCTTCGACATCGAGATCGTCTTCCTGTACCCGTGGGCGGTCAGCTACGACGCCCTGGGGACCTTCGCGCTGGTCGAGATGGTGGTGTTCATGCTCACGGTCTTCGTGGCCTACGCATACGTGTGGCGCCGCGGCGGCCTGACGTGGGATTGAGGTAGACGTGGGCCTGGAAGAACAGCTGCCCGGTGGCATCCTGCTGTCGACGGTCGAGAAGGTTGCGGGCTACGTCCGCAAGAACTCGTTGTGGCCGGCGACCTTCGGGCTGGCCTGCTGCGCCATCGAGATGATGGCGACGGCCGGGCCGAGGTTCGACATCGCGCGGTTCGGCATGGAGCGGTTCTCGGCGACCCCGCGCCAGGCCGACCTGATGATCGTGGCCGGGCGGGTGAGCCAGAAGATGGCGCCGGTGCTGCGGCAGATCTACGACCAGATGGGCGAGCCGAAATGGGTGCTGGCCATGGGCGTCTGCGCGTCATCGGGCGGGATGTTCAACAACTACGCGATCGTGCAGGGCGTGGATCACGTGGTCCCGGTGGACATCTACCTGCCCGGCTGCCCGCCGCGTCCGGAGATGCTGCTGCACGCAATCCTGAAGCTGCACGAGAAGATTCAGCAGATGCCGCTGGGCGTCAACCGCGAGGAAGCCATCGCCGAGGCCGAGCAGGCGGCGCTGGCGGCCCGGCCCACCATCGAGATGCGCGGTCTGCTGCGATGAGCTCGCCAGACCACGACCCGAAGGTTGCGGCCAGCGAGGTGGGAGGAGCCGTCCCTACGGCCGACGAAGAGGTCATCGACGTCCGTCGCGGCATGTTCGGCGTCAGGGGCACCGGCGACACGTCCGGATACGGGCGGTTGGTGCGCGAGGTCACGCTGCCGGGCAGCAGCCCCCGGCCCTACGGCGGTTACTTCGACGACATCGCCGACCGGCTGGCCGAGGCGCTGGGCCGCGAGGGCGTCGAATTCGACGACGCCGTAGAGAAAGTCGTGGTCGACCGCGGCGAGCTGACGTTGCACGTGAACCGCGGGCTGCTGCCGCAGGTCGCCCGGCGGCTGCGCGACGAACCGGACCTGCGCTTCGAGATGTGCCTGGGTGTGAACGGCGTGCACTACCCCCACGAGACCGGCCGGGAACTGCACGCCGTCTACCCGCTGCAGTCGATCACCCACAACCGTCGGCTGCGGCTGGAAGTGGCTGCGCCGGACAGCGATCCGCACATCCCGTCGCTGTATGCGGTCTACCCCACCAACGACTGGCACGAGCGGGAAACCTACGACTTCTTCGGGATCATCTTCGACGGCCATCCCTCGCTCACCAGGATCGAGATGCCCGACGACTGGCACGGGCATCCGCAGCGCAAGGACTACCCGCTGGGCGGCATCCCGGTCGAATACAAGGGCGCGAAGATTCCCCCACCCGACGAGCGCAGGGGCTATAACTGATGACCGACACCGAAACCGTCCTGGTCGCGGGCGGCCAGGACTGGGACCAGATCGTCGACGCCGCCCGCAACGCCGACCCGGGCGAGCGCATCGTCGTCAACATGGGCCCGCAGCACCCGTCCACCCACGGGGTGTTGCGGTTGATCCTGGAGATCGAGGGCGAGACCGTCACCCAGGCGCGGTGCGGAATCGGCTATCTGCACACCGGGATCGAGAAGAACCTCGAATACCGCTACTGGACCCAGGGTGTCACCTTCGTGACCCGGATGGATTATCTCTCACCGTTTTTCAACGAGGCCGCCTACTGCCTCGGTGTGGAGAAGCTGCTCGGCATCACCGACGAGATACCGGAGCGCGTCAACGTCATCCGCGTCATGATGATGGAGCTCAACCGGATCTCGTCGCATCTGGTCGCGTTGGCCACCGGCGGCATGGAACTGGGCGCGATGACCCCGATGTTCGTCGGCTTCCGGGGCCGCGAGATCGTCCTGACGCTGTTCGAGAAGATCACCGGCCTGCGGATGAACAGCGCCTACATCCGTCCCGGCGGCGTGGCGCAGGACCTGCCGCCCGGCGCGGAAACCGAGATCGCCGAGGCCCTCGAGCAGCTGAAGCAACCGCTGCGCGAAATGGGCGATCTGCTCAACGAGAACGCCATCTGGAAGGCGCGCACCGAGGGCGTGGGCTACCTGGACCTGACCGGCTGCATGGCGCTGGGCATCACCGGCCCGATCCTGCGTGCCACCGGGCTGCCGCACGACCTACGCAAGAGCGAGCCCTACTGCGGCTACGAGAACTACGAGTTCGACGTGATCACCGATGAAGGTTGTGATGCGTACGGGCGCTACATCATTCGCGTCAAGGAGATGTGGGAGTCGATCAAGATCGTGGAGCAGTGTCTGGACAAGCTGCGGCCGGGACCGACGATGATCGAGGATCGCAAGATCGCCTGGCCGGCCGACCTGAAGCTCGGGCCCGACGGCCTGGGGAACTCACCCGAGCACATCGCCAAGATCATGGGCAGCTCGATGGAGTCGCTGATCCACCACTTCAAGCTGGTCACCGAGGGCATCCGCGTTCCCGCGGGCCAGGTGTACACCGCGGTGGAATCGCCCCGCGGCGAGCTCGGCGTGCACATGGTCAGCGACGGCGGCACCCGCCCCTACCGGGTGCACTACCGGGACCCGTCCTTCACCAACCTGCAATCCGTCGCCGCGATGTGCGAGGGCGGGATGGTCGCCGACCTCATCGCCGCGGTCGCCAGCATCGACCCGGTGATGGGCGGGGTGGACCGATGACGGGGCCGCAGGGGCAGCCGGTGTTCATCCGGCTCGGCCCGCCGCCAGGCGAGCCCAACGCGTTCGTGGTCGAGGGCGCCCCGCAGTCGTACCCGCCGGAGGTACGGGCGCGCCTCGAGGTCGACGCCAAGGAGATCATGGGCCGCTACCCCAACAAGCGCTCGGCCCTGCTGCCGCTGCTGCACCTGGTGCAGGCGCAAGACTCCTACCTGACCCCGGCGGGCCTGGAGTTCTGCGGGGAGCAGCTGGGGCTGACCGGCGCCGAAGTGTCCGCGGTGGCAAGCTTTTACACGATGTATCGCCGCGGGCCCACCGGCGACTACCTGGTCGGGGTCTGCACCAACACCCTGTGCGCGGTGATGGGCGGCGACGCCATCTTCGAAACGCTGGTCAATCACCTCGGCGTGCGCAACGACCAGACCACGCCCGACGGCAAGATCACCCTGCAGCACATCGAGTGCAACGCCGCGTGCGACTTCGCACCCGTCGTCATGGTCAACTGGGAGTTCTTCGACAATCAGACGCCGGAGTCGGCGCGCGAACTCGTCGACTCCCTGCGCTCCGGCCGGCCCCAGGCGCCGACCCGCGGCGCCCCGCTGTGTGCCTTCCGTGAGACGTCGCGCATCCTGGCCGGCCTGCCCGACGAGCGCCCCGACCAGGGCCAGGGCGGCGCGGGCGAGGCGACGTTGGCCGGCCTGCGGGTGGCGAAGGAACTCGGCATGGAGGCGCCCGACACCCCGTCGTCCGGGAAGGATCAGTGATGGCCGCGCCCAGCGCCCAGGCGACGCCGCTGACACCGGTGATCAGCCGCTTTTGGGACGATCCCGAGTCGTGGACGTTGGAGACCTACCGCCGCAACGACGGCTATGGGGCCATGCAGAAGGCGCTGGGCATGGAGCCCGACGACGTGATCGGGGTCGTCAAGGACTCCGGCCTGCGCGGCCGCGGCGGCGCGGGCTTCTCGACGGGAACCAAGTGGTCGTTCATCCCGCAGGGCGACACCGGCCCGGCCGCCAAGCCGCACTACCTGGTGGTCAACGCCGACGAGTCGGAACCCGGTACGTGCAAAGACATTCCGCTGATGCTGGCGACGCCGCACGTGCTCGTCGAGGGCGTCATCATCGCCGCGTACGCGATCCGGGCCAGCCACGCGTTCATCTACGTGCGCGGTGAGGTGCTGCCGGTGTTGCGCCGGCTGCAGAACGCGGTGGCCGAGGCCTACGCCGCCGGTTACCTGGGCCGCGACATCAACGGTTCGGGCTTCGATCTGGAGTTGGTGGTGCACGCCGGCGCCGGCGCCTACATCTGTGGCGAGGAGACGGCGCTGCTGGACTCGCTGGAGGGCAGGCGCGGGCAGCCGCGGCTGCGGCCACCGTTCCCCGCGGTGGCCGGGCTGTACGGCTGCCCCACGGTGATCAACAACGTCGAGACGATCGCCAGCGTGCCGGCGATCATCCTGCACGGCGTCGAGTGGTTCCGGTCGATGGGCAGCGAGAAATCGCCGGGCTTCACGCTGTATTCGCTGTCCGGTCACGTCACCCGGCCGGGCCAGTACGAGGCCCCTCTCGGGATCACGTTGCGCGAGTTGCTCGCCTACGCGGGCGGCGTGCGGACGGGGCACCGGCTCAAGTTCTGGACGCCCGGCGGGTCGTCGACGCCGCTGCTCACCGACGAGCACCTCGACGTGCCGCTGGACTACGAGGGCGTGGGCGGCGCCGGTTCCATGCTGGGCACCAAGGCGCTCGAGATCTTCGACGAGACCACGTGCGTGGTGCGCGCGGTCCGCCGCTGGACCGAGTTCTACAAGCACGAATCGTGCGGCAAGTGCACCCCGTGCCGGGAGGGCACCTTCTGGCTGGACAAGATCTACGAGCGGCTGGAAACCGGTGGGGGCACGTCAGAGGACATCGACAAGCTGTCGGACATCTCCGACACCATCCTGGGAAAGTCCTTCTGCGCCTTGGGCGATGGCGCCGCCAGCCCGGTGATGTCGTCGATCAAGTACTTCCGCGACGAATACGTCGCGCACGTCGAGGGGGGCGGCTGCCCGTTCGACCCGCAAGACTCGATGCTCAACGGAGGTACCGCGTGACACAGGCCGCCGACACCGAAAACCAGGTGAGCCGGCCGGAGATGGTGACGTTGACCATCGACGGCGCCGAAATCAGCGTGCCCAAGGGGACTCTGGTGATCCGCGCGGCCGAGTTGATGGGCATCCAGATCCCGCGGTTCTGCGATCACCCGCTGCTGGACCCGGTCGGCGCGTGCCGGCAGTGCCTGGTCGAGGTAGAGGGACAGCGCAAGCCGATGGCGTCGTGCACGACCGTCGCCACCGACGACATGGTGGTGCGCACCCAGCTCACGTCCGAGGCCGCGGACAAAGCCCAGCACGGCGTCATGGAGCTGCTGCTGATCAACCACCCGCTGGACTGCCCGATGTGCGACAAGGGCGGCGAATGCCCGTTGCAGAACCAGGCAATGTCCAACGGCCGCACCGACTCTCGCTTCACCGACGTCAAGCGCACCTTCGCCAAGCCGATCAACATCTCCGCGCAGGTGCTGCTGGACCGCGAGCGCTGCATCCTGTGCGCCCGCTGCACCCGGTTCTCCGAGCAGATCGCCGGTGACCCGTTCATCGACATGCAGGAGCGCGGCGCCCTGCAACAGGTCGGCATCTACGCCAACGAGCCGTTCGATTCCTACTTTTCGGGCAACACGGTGCAGATCTGCCCGGTGGGCGCGCTGACCGGCACCGCGTATCGCTTCCGGGCGCGCCCCTTCGACCTGGTCTCCAGCCCCAGCGTGTGCGAGCACTGCGCCTCCGGGTGCGCTCAGCGCACCGACCACCGCCGCGGCAAGGTGCTGCGCCGGCTGGCCGGCGACGACCCCGAGGTCAACGAGGAGTGGAACTGCGACAAGGGCCGGTGGGCGTTCACCTACGCGACCCGGCACGACGTGATCACCAACCCCCTGGTCCGGGACGCCAACGGCGAGCTGCGGCCGGCGTCGTGGTCGCACGCGATCGTCGCGGCGGCCGAGGGGCTCGAGGCGGCCCGGGGGCGCACCGGCGTGCTGGTCGGCGGCCGGGTCACCTGGGAAGACGCCTACGCCTACAGCAAGTTCGCCCGAATCACGTTGGACACCAACGACATCGACTTCCGCGCCCGGCCGCACTCGGCCGAGGAGGCCGACTTCCTGGCCGCCCGCGTCGCCGGCCGGCCGGTGACGGTGAGTTACACCGACCTGGAAACCGCGCCGGTGGTGGTCCTGGTCTCCTTCGAGCCGGAGGACGAGTCGCCCATCGTGTTCCTGCGGCTGCGCAAGGCCGCCCGCAAGCACGGGGTCCCCGTATACGCGGTCGCGCCGTTCGCGACGCGCGCGCTGACCAAGATGGCGGGCCGGCTGATCAAGACCGTTCCCGGCGCCGAAGCGGCCGCGCTGGACGCGCTGGGCGGCGGCGAGATCGGTGAGCTGCTGTCGAAACCGGGCGCGGTCATCATGGTCGGCGAGCGCCTGGCCACGGTGCCCGGCGGGCTGTCCGCGGCCGCCCGGCTCGCCGACGCGACCGGCGCGCGGCTGGCGTGGGTGCCGCGCCGCGCCGGCGAGCGCGGCGGCCTGGAGGCCGGCGCGCTGCCCACGCTGCTGCCCGGCGGTCGCCCGGTGTCCGACGACGCCGCCCGGGCGCAGGTCGCGGCGGCCTGGAACGTCGACGAATTGCCTTCCGCCGCAGGGCGGGACGCCCATGCCATCCTGGCCGCCGCCACGGACGGCTCCCTGGCGGCGCTGCTGGTCGGCGGCATCGAACCCAACGACTTCCCCGATCCCGACGCGGTGCTGGCCGCGCTGGACGCCGCCGGTTTCGTCGTCAGCCTGGAGCTGCGGCACAGCCCGGTCACCGAGCGCGCCGACGTGGTGTTCCCGGTCGCGCCGACGACGCAGAAGTCCGGCGCCTTCGTCAACTGGGAGGGCCGCTACCGCGGGTTCGCGCCGGCGCTGCACGGCACCACCCAGCAGGCCGGGGTGTCCGACCACAAGGTGCTCGACACGCTGGCCGACGAGATGGGCGTCTATCTGGGAACCACCACCGTCGAAGCGGCCCGCGAGGAACTGTCCCGCCTGGGTACCTGGGACGGTGAGCGCGCCGCCGCCCCGCAGGTCGCCACCCCGGCGCCGGCCGAGCCGGGGCAGGGTCAGGCCGTGCTGGCCGGATGGCGGTTGCTGCTCGACGAGGGCCGGATGCAGGACGGCGAACCGCACCTGGCCGGCACCGCGCGCAAGCCCGTCGCCCGGCTGTCCGCAGGCACCGCCGCCGAGATCGGCGCCGCCGACGGCGACAACGTCACGGTCAGCACGCCGCGCGGATCGATCACGCTGCCGCTGGACATCACCGACATGCCCGACCGGGTGGTGTGGCTTCCGCTGAACTCGCCGGGTTCGGCGGTGCACCGGAAATTGGGCGTAACGATCGGCAGCACAGTGGAAATCGCAGTGGGGGAAATCGGAGTGGGCTCATGACGACCACCTTGACCGACTTCGGGCACGACACCTGGTGGCTGGTGCTGGGCAAGGCGCTGGCCATCTTCGTCTTCCTCATGCTCAACGTGCTGGTCGCGATCCTGCTCGAACGCAAGGTCCTCGGCTGGATGCAGTTGCGGCCCGGCCCCAACCGGGCGGGGCCGTGGGGCGCCCTGCAGAGCCTGGCCGACGGGATCAAGCTGGCGCTGAAGGAAAGCATCACCCCCGGCGGCATCGACAAGTTCGTTTACTTTGCGGCGCCGGTCTTTTCGGTCATCCCCGCGTTCACCGCGTTCGCGTTCATCCCGTTCGGCCCGGTGGTGTCGGTGTTCGGCCACCGCACGCCCCTGCAGCTGACCGACCTCCCGGTCGCGGTGTTGTTCATCCTGGGGCTCTCGGCGATCGGCGTGTACGGCATCGTGCTCGGCGGCTGGGCGTCGGGATCGACCTACCCGCTGCTGGGCGGGGTGCGCTCCACCGCGCAGGTGATCTCCTATGAGGTCGCGATGGGGCTGTCGTTCACCGCGGTGTTCCTCTACGCCGGCACCATGTCGACGTCGCAGATCGTGGCCGCGCAGGACCGCGTCTGGTTCGTGTTCCTGTTGCTGCCGTCGTTCGTGATCTACCTGATCTCGATGGTCGGCGAGACCAACCGCGCCCCATTCGATCTGCCCGAGGCCGAAGGCGAACTGGTCGCGGGATTCCACACCGAATACTCCTCGCTGAAGTTCGCCATGTTCATGCTGGCCGAGTACGTCAACATGATGACGGTGTCCTCACTGGCCACGGCCATGTTCTTCGGCGGGTGGCACGCGCCCTGGCCGCTGAACATGTGGGCGGGCGCCAACTCCGGATGGTGGCCGGTGCTGTGGTTCACGCTCAAGATGTGGACCTTCCTGTTCATCTACTTCTGGCTGCGCGCCAGCCTGCCCCGGCTGCGCTACGACCAGTTCATGGCGCTGGGGTGGAAACTGCTGATCCCGGCCTCACTGGTGTGGGTGCTGATCGCCGCCGTGATCCGCACGGCGCGCAACCAGGGATACGCGCACTGGACGCCGGTGCTGGTGGTCAGCAGCATCGTCGTGGCCGGCGCGCTGGTGCTGCTGTTGCGAAAACCGTTCACGGCGCCGAGCATTCGCGCGATGGAGCGTCAGCTGCGCCGGCAGCGCGACGAAATCCCCTCCCCCGCAATCACCGAGCCGGCCTTCCCGACGCCGCCGCTACCCGCGCGGAAGGTCGGCGCGAGCAAGGAGGACGCACGTGCCTAAATTTCTCGACGCCGTAGCCGGATTCGGCGTGACGCTCGGCTCGATGTTCAAAAAGCACGTCACGGAGGAATATCCGGAGAAGCCGGGGCCGGTCGCGCCGCGCTATCACGGCCGTCACCAACTCAACCGGTACCCCGACGGCCTGGAGAAGTGCATCGGGTGCGAGCTGTGCGCCTGGGCCTGCCCCGCCGACGCGATCTACGTCGAGGGCGCCGACAACACCGAGGAGCTGCGGTACTCGCCGGGCGAACGCTACGGCCGCGTGTACCAGATCAACTACCTGCGCTGCATCGGCTGCGGCCTGTGCATCGAGGCCTGCCCCACCAGGGCGCTGACGATGACCAACGACTACGAGATGGCCGACGACAACCGGGCCGACCTCATCTACGAGAAGGACCGGCTGCTCGCCCCCCTCACGCCGGAGATGACGGCGCCGCCGCACCCGCGGGCCGCCGGCGCCACCGACAAGGACTACTACCAGGGCAACGTGACCGCGGAGGGACTGCGCGAGCACGAGAGCGCCGGAGACGCAAGATGACCGCGACGCTCGCCGCCGACACCATCGTTCGCACCTCGACCGGCGAGGCGGTCACGTTCTGGGTGCTGGGCGCGCTGGCGGTGCTCGGCGCGCTCGGCGTGGTGCTGGCGGCCAACGCTGTCTACTCCGCGATGTTCCTGGCGATGACGATGATCATCCTGGCGGTGTTCTACATGGTCCAGGACGCGCTGTTCCTGGGCATCGTCCAGGTGGTCGTCTACACCGGCGCGGTGATGATGCTGTTCCTGTTCGTGCTGATGCTGATCGGCGTGGATTCCGCGGAGTCGCTGAAGGAGACGCTGCGCGGCCAGCGCATCGCGGCGGTGTTCACGGGCCTCGGGTTCGGCATCCTGCTGCTCGCGGGCATCGGCAACGTGGCGACCGGCGGTTTCCTCGGCCTCACCACGGCCAATTCCGGCGGCAACGTGGAAGGCCTGGCCGCCCTGATCTTTTCGCGCTACCTCTGGGCGTTCGAGCTGACCAGCGCGCTGCTGATCACCGCGGCCGTGGGGGCGATGGTGCTGGCGCACCGGGAGCGCTTCGAACGCCGCAAGACGCAACGCGAACTGTCCGAGGAGCGGTTCCGGCCCGGCGGGCGGGCGACCCCGCTGCCCAACCCCGGTGTGTACGCGCGCCACAACGCGGTCGACGTCGCCGCGCTGCTGCCCGACGGCTCCTACTCGGGCCTGTCGGTGTCCCCGATCCTGAAGATCCGGGGCGCGGACGGCGCAGAAGTCCGAGAGACACCCGCGGAGGCCGTGAAGGGCGGTGCGTCGTGAATCCGGCCAACTATCTGTATCTTTCGGCGCTGCTCTTCACCATCGGCGCCGCGGGTGTGTTGTTGCGCCGCAACGCCATCGTGATGTTCATGTGCGTCGAGCTGATGCTCAACGCCGTCAACCTGGCGTTCGTCACGTTCGCGCGGATGCACGGCCATCTCGACGGCCAGATGATCGCCTTCTTCACGATGGTGGTCGCCGCGTGCGAGGTCGTGGTGGGCCTGGCCATCATCATGACGATTTTCCGTGCCCGCAAATCGGCGTCGGTCGACGACGCGAACCTACTCAAAGGCTGAACAACGTCACGATGACTGACTACACCTGGCTGCTGGTGGCGCTGCCATTGGCGGGCGCCGCGATCTTGTTGTTCGGGGGCAGGCGCACCGACGGGTGGGGGCACCTGCTGGGCTGCGCGACCGCGCTGGCGGCGTTCGGCGTGGGGCTGGGCCTGCTCAGCGAGCTGCTCGGCCGCGGCGGGGACGACCGGGTCATCCACCAGAAGGTGTTCAGCTGGATTCCCGTCGGTCAACTGCAGGTGGACCTCGGGCTGCAGATCGACCAGCTGTCAGTGTGTTTCGTGCTGCTGATCTCCGGCGTCGGGTCGCTGATCCACATCTATTCGGTCGGCTACATGGCCGACGACCCGGACCGCCGCCGCTTCTTCGGCTACCTCAACCTGTTTCTGGCCTCGATGCTGCTGCTGGTGGTCGCCGACAACTACGTGGTGCTCTACGTCGGCTGGGAGGGCGTCGGCCTGGCCTCGTATCTGCTCATCGGCTTCTGGTATCACAAGCCGACGGCGGCCACCGCGGCCAAGAAGGCGTTCGTGATGAACCGGGTCGGGGACGCCGGCCTGGCACTCGGAATGTTCCTGATGTTCAGCACATTCGGCACGCTGTCGTACGCCGGCGTGTTCGCCGGCGCGCCCGCCGCCGGCCGGGGCGCGCTGACGGCGATGGGATTGCTGCTGCTGCTGGGCGCCTGCGCCAAATCCGCCCAGGTCCCGCTGCAGGCCTGGTTGGGCGACGCGATGGAGGGCCCGACGCCGGTGTCCGCGCTGATCCACGCCGCCACCATGGTGACCGCCGGCGTGTACCTGATCGTGCGGTCCAATCCGCTCTACAACCTCTCCCCCGACGCGCAATTGGGCGTGGTGATCGTCGGGGCCGTCACCCTGCTGTTCGGGGCGCTCATCGGCTGCGCCAAGGACGACATCAAGCGCGCCCTGGCGGCGTCGACCATGAGCCAGATCGGCTATATGGTGCTGGCCGCCGGCCTCGGCCCGGCCGGCTACGCCTTCGCGATCATGCACCTGCTCACCCACGGCTTCTTCAAGGCCGGGCTGTTCCTCGGCTCCGGTGCGGTGATCCACGCGATGCACGAGGAGCAGAACATGCGCCGCTACGGCGGCCTGCGCAAGGCTTTGCCGATCACCTTCGCCACATTCGGCCTGGGCTATCTGGCGATCATCGGGGTGCCACCCTTCGCCGGTTTCTTCTCCAAGGACAAGATCATCGAGGCGGCCCTGTCCTCCGGGGACACCCGCGGCTACGTGCTGGGCGGGGCGGCGCTGCTGGGCGCCGGCGTCACCGCCTTCTACATGACCCGCGTCATGCTGATGACCTTCTTCGGTGAAAAGCGTTGGGCCCCCGGCAGCCACCCGCACGAGGCGCCGGCCGTGATGGCGTGGCCGATGATCCTGCTCGCCGTCGGTTCGGCGTTCTCCGGCCTGCTGTTCTGGTGGGGCGGAGCCCTGCAGCACTGGCTCGAGCCCGTCGTCGGGACGCGCGAAGAGGCCGCCCATGCGCTGCCCGCCTGGGTCACCACCGTCGTGGCGCTCGGCGTCGTCGCGATCGGCATCGCGGTGGCCTACCGGATGTACGCGATGTCGCCCATCCCCAGGGTGGCCCCCGTCCGGGTCTCGCCGCTCACCACCGCCGCGCGCGCCGACCTGTACGGCGATGCCTTCAACGAGGAGGTGTTCATGCGCCCTGGTGCGCAACTGACCGGAGCGCTGGTCGAGGTCGACAACGCGGGCGTGGACGGCTCGGTCAACGCGCTCGCGGCGCTCGTGAGCCGGACGTCAAACGGCCTGCGGCGCTTCCAAACCGGGTTCGCCCGCAACTACGCCCTCTCGATGCTGGCCGGCGCGGTGCTGGTGGTCGCCCTGATCTTGGCGGTGCGGGCGTGGTGAGCGCCAACATCCCGTGGCTGAGCATCCTGTGGCTGCTGCCGCTGGCGGGTTCCGGGCTGATCATCCTGCTTCCCCCCGGGATGCGACAGCTGGCCAAGTGGGCGGGCCTGTTCGTCGGCGTGCTGACGCTGGCGGTGGCGATCGTCGTCACCGTCGGCTTCAAGACGGGCGGCCCCACCTACCAGTTCGTCGAAAGCCACAGGTGGATACCGGCGTTCGGCGCGGGTTACTCCCTCGGGGTGGACGGCATCGCCGTGGTGCTGGTGCTGCTGACCGCGGTGCTGATCCCGCTGCTGCAGGTGGCCGGCTGGAACGACGGCAGGCAGGGCACCCAGGCAAATTCTCGCAGCGTGCACGCCTACGTCGCGCTGACGCTGGCCATCGAGTCGATGGTGCTGGTCTCGGTGGTCGCGCTGGACGTGCTGCTGTTCTACGTGTTCTTCGAAGCCATGCTGGTGCCGATGTACTTCCTGATCGGCGGCTTCGGTTCGGGACCCGGCAGGTCGCGCGCCGCGGTGAAGTTCTTGCTGTACAACCTGTTCGGCGGCCTGATCATGCTGGCGGCCGTCATCGGGCTCTACGTGGTGACCGCGCAGCACGGCTCGGGCACGTTCGACTTCCGTGACATCGTCGCCGGCGTGGCGTCTGGCCGCTACGGTGCCGACCCCGCGGTGTTCAAGGCGCTGTTCTTGGGCTTCATGTTCGCGTTCGCGATCAAGGCGCCGCTGTGGCCGTTCCACCGCTGGCTGCCCGACGCCGCGGTCGAGGCCACGCCGGCGACCGCGGTGCTGATGATGGCCGTGATGGACAAGGTCGGCACCTTCGGCATGCTGCGCTACTGCCTGCAGCTGTTCCCCAGCGCCTCAACGTATTTCCGTCCGCTGATCATCGTGCTCGCCGTCATCGGCGTGATCTACGGCGCGATCGTGGCGATCGGCCAGGCCGACATCATGCGGCTGATCGCCTACACGTCGATCTCCCACTTCGGGTTCATCATCCTGGGCATCTTCGTGATGACCACCCAGGGACAGAGCGGGTCGACGCTGTACATGCTCAACCACGGCCTGTCCACCGCGGCGGTGTTCCTGATCGCGGGCTTCCTGATATCCCGGCGCGGCAGCCGGGCGATCGCCGACTATGGGGGCGTGCAGAAGGTGGCGCCCATCCTGGCGGGCACCTTCCTCGTCTCGGCCATGGCGACGCTGTCGCTTCCGGGCCTGGCGCCGTTCATCAGCGAATTCCTGGTCCTGCTGGGCACTTTCAACCGCTACTGGCTGGCGGCGGCGTTCGGCGTGACCGCGTTGGTCCTGTCGGCGATCTACATGTTGTGGCTCTACCAGCGGGTGATGACGGGCCCGGTGGCCGCCGGCAGCGAGGGCATCGGGGACCTGAAGGCGCGCGAGCTGGTCGTCGTCGCCCCGCTCGTCGCGCTCCTGCTGGTGCTCGGCGTCTACCCCAAGCCGGTGCTGGACCTGATCAATCCGGCCGTGCAGAACACGATGACCACCATCGGCCAGCATGACCCCGCGCCGAGCGTGACCCGCCCGGTTTCGGGCGTTGGCTCCCCGAAGACAGCCGAAGGACCGCACCGATGACCCTGCCCACCCCCAGCGTCGAGTACTTCCTGCTGTGCCCGATGCTCATCGTCTTCGGTGTCGCCGTCGCCGGGGTGCTCGTGGAAGCGTTCGTCCCCAGGCGAATTCGGTACGCCACCCAGGTGACGCTGGCCCTGGGCGGCCTGATCGCGGCGCTGGTCGCGGACGTGGAGGTCGCCGAGTCGGTGCCGGCGTCGGGTCGCGCGGCGGTGCTGGGCGCGGTGGCGATCGACCGACCGTCGCTGTTTCTGCAGGGCACCGTTCTGCTGGTCGCGGTGCTGGCCGTCATCTTCATGGCCGAGCGGACACAGGCCAAGGCCGACACCAAGTCCGTGGCCACAGCAGGGGTCGCGGCGGGCTCCGGTGGCCTGGATTCCTTTACGCCGCAGGCCTCCGCGGTTCCCGGCAGCGACGCCGAGCGCGAGGCGGAGCGGGCCGGCGCCGCGCAGACCGAGCTCTTCCCGCTGGCGATGCTGTCCGTCGGCGGCATGATGGTCTTCCCCGCGTCCAACGACCTGCTGACGATGTTCGTCGCCCTGGAGGTTTTGTCGCTGCCGCTGTACCTGATGTGCGGGCTGGCGCGTCATCGCCGCCTGCTCTCGCAGGAAGCGGCGATGAAGTACTTCCTGCTGGGCGCGTTCTCCTCGGCGTTCTTCCTGTACGGGGTGGCGTTGCTCTACGGCGCGACCGGCACGCTGCTGCTGCCCGGGATCCGGGATGCCGTTGCCGCCCATGGCGATACCTCGATGGCGTTGATCGGCGTCGCGCTGCTGTCGGTCGGGCTGCTGTTCAAAGTGGGTGCGGTGCCGTTCCACTCGTGGATTCCCGATGTCTACCAGGGTGCGCCCACACCGATCACGGGGTTCATGGCGGCGGCCACCAAGGTGGCGGCGTTCGGCGCGCTGCTGCGGGTGGTCTACGTGGCCCTGCCGCCGCTGCACGACCAATGGCGTCCGGTGCTGTGGACGATTTCGATCCTGACGATGGCGGTGGGCACGATCACCGCCGTCAACCAGACCGACGTCAAGCGGATGCTGGCCTACTCGTCCGTCGCGCACGTGGGCTTCATCCTCACCGGCGTGATCGCGGACAACGCGGCCGGTTTGTCGGCAACGATGTTCTATCTGGTCGCCTACAGCTTCAGCACGCTCGGCGCGTTCGCCATCGTGGGCCTGATTCGCAACGCCGACGGCGTCGAGGACGCCACGCTGTCGCACTGGGCCGGGCTCGGGCAGCGCTCCCCCATTGTGGGCGTGATGTTTTCGATGTTCCTGCTGGCGTTCGCGGGCATCCCGCTGACGAGTGGCTTCGTCAGCAAGCTCGCCGTGTTCAAGGCCGCCGCGCAGGGCGGCGCGGTGCCGCTGGTCGTCGTCGGCGTCGTCGCCAGCGGTGTCGCCGCCTACTTCTACGTGCGCGTCATCGTGTCGATGTTCTTCACCGAGGCGACCGACGACACCCCACACGTGGTGGCGCCGGGCGTCCTCAGCAAGGCCGCGATCGCGGTATGCGCCTTGGTCACGGTGCTGTTGGGAATCTTCCCGCAGCCGCTGCTCGACCTGGCCGATCAGGCGGCCCAGCTGCTGCACTGAACCGGCGTCGGGTAGTCAGCTCACGAACGGGCGCGTCGCCAGGACGTAGATCGCCAAGACCCCCACCGGCGCTACGAGCGGCAACCACGGCAGCTGCAGCGGGAACGACGTCGCGACCAGGCCCGCGCAGCTGAACCCCACGGCCGCAAGGGCGGTCGGCCAGCTCCACATCACCGCGCCGGGCGTCGCCGCCGCATGGCGGCACACCAGGTAGGCGGCCGCGCACAGGCCGGACCAGGCGGTGCAGACAAGCGACGGATCCGAGGCCAGGATCGTCGCCACCGACAGCAACACGGCGATCGTCGCCGCGGGGCGGAGGGCCACGCCGACACCCACGGCCAGCAGGGCTCCCGCCGCCACGACGAGCGCCGGTCCGTGCGAGCCGACGGCGGCCAGTACGGCCATGAGCGCGCCGAAAACGGTTGAGACGGCCAGTGTGGCCGGACGCGCGGTCGACTTCATACCCGGAGCCGTCCGCGCACGCGGTGGCGGCGATCCGGCAGCACACCCATCGACTGATCCAGCGTGCTGTCCCCCCGCCAACCCACGATGTCCACGCCGACCGTCGCCATGTCGCGATACATGGCCGAGCGCTGCAGCGCCCACATCCGGTCGATCAGCGGGTCCTGCTGGGCCTCGAAAGGCGAGCTGTCGAGGACGTCGACCGCGATCACGACGTGGCCGCGTTTGCGGAGGTCGATCAGCGCCAGCGCGAACTCCGTGTCGAGCAACGTGGAGAACGCGATCACGATCGCCCCCACCGGAACGGCCGCCCGCGGCGCCAGTGTGCCCGTGGTGTTTTCGAACTCGTCGCCGGCGCCGAGCACGGTGTCGAGCACCCGATAGAACTGGCGCTGTCCGATGTCGGCGCCGAGCCACCGCGGACGGTTGCCGCCGAGCGCGACCATCCCGGCGCGATCGCCGTGCCGCAGGGCGGTCTGCACCACCTGCGCCGCCCCGCGCACCACTCGTTCGGTCGCAGCGGTCGCCGGGCCCGCCGGCTGCCGGTACCTGTCGATCAGCACCACCACGTCGGCGGCGCGGTCGGTCAACCGTTGCGTCACGTGCAATTGGCGGCGGCGGGCGCTCACCGGCCAGTTCACCGCCCGCAGTTGATCACCGGGCACGTAGGGGCGAATGTCCGCGTACTCGACGCCCGGGCCCACGTGCCGGGTGAGGTGGGCGCCCAGGCGGTCGAGCAACTCCGTCTGCGGGATCGGCGTCGACTGCGGCGGCGTGAGCGGGAACACGAGCACATCGGCCGCGTCCACGGTGGCCGTCCCCGTCAGCAACCCGCCGCGCGCGACCACCTCGACCCGCGCCCGGACCGGGTAGCGGCCCCAGCGTTGCGCGGTCGCCGCAACGGTTTTCGCGTGGCCGGAATCCGCCTCGAGCGCTTCGAGCTCCATGCCTTCGACCGACGAAGTGGTGAGCTCGACCGCGGAAGCCCCCGCGCGCGAGGGGTCTTCGGTTATCCAGACTTTCACCCGCGCCCGCTCGTTTTCAAAACAGCGCTGCGAGTCCGGTTCCCCGTGCACCCGGATCTTCGGCACGGAAGGCTGCCAGCTGATCGAGCAGAGCACCCCGAGCAGCGGCGCCGCGAAGGCGATCAGCTGCCAGCGCGTCCCGATCACGGCGGCGGCCAGCGCGACCCCGGCGCATGTCGCGATCGCCCGCGTCAACGGCGATGCGCGCCAACGGAACTCGACATCGCGGCCTTGGATCACGCCCCGTGGCCGCCGCTCGTTCGAGGCACCGGCAAGCGCCGCAGCAGTTCCCCGACGACGTCGGCGCCCTGGATCTTGCGTACCCACATCTCCGGCCGCAGGGTGATCCGGTGCGCCACGGCCGCGACGGCGAGCGCCTTGACGTCTTCGGGGATCACGTAATCGCGGCCGAGCAACAACGCGCGGGCGCGCGCGAGCTGCACGAGGTCGAGCTCGGCGCGGGGGCTGGCCCCCACGGCGACCTGTGGGTGGTGCCGGGTGGCGGTGGCCAGGGACACCACGTAGTGCAGAACGTCCTCGTGCACGGTCACCTGCTCGACCGACTCGCGCATCGCCAGCAGATCATGCGCGTCCACCACCTGATTCACCGTCGGCTCGGCCGAACCCCGTTCCAGGCGGCGGCGCAGCATCGCGGTCTCGTCCCGCTCGGAGAGGTAGCGCAGTTCCAGCCGGATCGCGAACCGGTCCAGCTGCGCCTCCGGCAACGGATAGGTACCCTCGTACTCGATCGGGTTGTCGGTGGCCAGCACGATGAAAGGCGTTGGCAGCTTGTGGGTTTCGCCGTCTATGCTCACCTGGCCCTCGGCCATCGCCTCCAGCAACGCCGCCTGCGTCTTGGGCGGCGTGCGGTTGATCTCGTCGGCAAGCAGCAGGTTGGTGAAGATCGGTCCGGCCCGGAAGGCGAAACGACCGGACTGCATGTCGTAGATCGTCGAGCCGAGCAGGTCCGCGGGCAGCAGGTCCGGCGTGAACTGCACCCGGGTGAAGCGCAGCCCCAGCGCGGCGGCGAACGATCGCGCGATGAGCGTCTTGCCCAGGCCGGGCAGGTCCTCGATGAGCACGTGGCCGCGCGCCAGGACCGCGATCAGGATGAGCGTCAGCGCCGAGCGCTTCCCCACCACCGCCCGTTCGATCTCGTCGAGCACCGCCTCGCACTGGGCGGTGGTTGTCGCGGCCGGCAGCGTCATATTTGCTCCAACTTTCGCAGGATCTGTTCCAGCACCGCGCGGCCCGGACCGGTGTGATGGTCGCCGGTGCGCGTGACGTTGTTGGGATTGACCCATTCCCACAGCTCGGCGCCGAAAAGCATCCGGCCGGTCGCGTGATATGCCATGGGATCCTTGGATTGCCTTTGGCCCGTTGTCATCTCGTAACGCCGCGCCAGCATGGGGCGCAGATGGCGGTCCCAGTCCGCCCGCGTGGAGTCCGACCACCGGATCGTCGTCTCGGTGGTGGCGAGCCAGCGGCGCAACGAATCCCCCAGATCGTCGTAGCCGGTCTCGGCGGCCGGTTCGTTGTTGCGGCCCAGATAACGACGGACGTTGAGCAGCACCAGCGCAAGGGCGATGCCCGCGGCGGCGAGCAGGAACCGGCGCCCGTGCAGGATCAGCGCCAGCAGCTCGATCCCCACCACGAGGCAAATACCCAGGGCTATGAGCTTTTTCATACCGGGCTCCGCAATTCCGCCAGGACCAGCCGCAGCACGTTTACCGCCACCTCGCGATGCTCCTCGCTCATCACGTGTGGGCTGAAACGTGCCTCTTCGAACAGGTTAACCAGCCGCTCGGCGTTATCGGCCTGCAGCGCATGGTGTTCGACGGCGCGGACGAGGACCTCGGTCGGCGTGTCGAAGTCCTGGGGTGCGGCGCCGGGCACGTTGGCCAGCTCCCGCTCCATCGCGGCATAGCAGGCGATGATCGCCTCGCGCGGCTCCCGGCTGAGGTCGCCGATCTCAGCCAGTCCGACCTCGGCGGCGCGCACGAGGGATTCGGATGGCGCCGTGGCCGCCGGGGATTCGAAGTGATCGTCGGCGTGGGCGGCGGCCACCCCCGCGCCGCGCCACCGTCGCCGCGCCATGATCACCGAGCCGGCCACGATGACCACCATCATCGGGATCGCGCCGGCAAGCAGAACCCCGAACATGTCCCCGGAATTGTTCTGGGGATGTTGCTGCGCCGGCTGCCCGCCCGGGCGTCCCGACGGCTGTGCGGCTGGGGCCGGGCCGGGGGCGGCGGGGTTGACGTCGTGCGGCATCAGGTAGTGGATCAGCAGCGTCGCGATCAGCAGCCATGCCACGATCAGCGCGAGCCCGATCAGCAACACGCGCCAGCTCGGGCGGCCCTTCCCGGTGCCCAGCATGTCGGACAGGTCTTCCTGCTTCGGCGCCATCGCGCGCGGATCGCGCAACCGCGCGATGACGGCGATCGCCAGCAGAGCGAGGGTCGCGCTGAGGGTCACGATCACGAAGAGCAGAGCCGCCCGACCGCCGCCCGGCTCCGCGCGCGACCCATGGCCCTGGGCGGGCAGGTATCCGCGGAGGGCGGCGGCGACGAAGATCATCAAGACGAGCAGCGCGACGACGCGCCCCGTCGGCTTGTCAATACCGGGCATGCGCACACCACTCGACCGGTTGCCTGCCGCCGTTGCGGCACTGGCTTTCCCCATACTGGCACGTCAGGCGGGCATCCCGCCAGGAACCTGCCGATGGGGGTTTGTGCACAGTTGCGGTTCTATCCACAGGCCGCGGCCGGCATGCTCGGGGGTGTGGGGTCTTGACGGGGGTGGTTTTTAGCGTCGGGGCATGGGTGTCAGTGCGGAGGTGGCGCGGGAGCGGATCGGTGCGGCTCTGGACGCGATCGATGCCGCCCACGACGTGCTGCGTCAGACCAGCTCCGATCTGGTGGGCAACGAGTTTCGCGTCGAGGTGGCCGAGCGGCTCGAGACACAGGAGCGCACCAACCGGGGGTTGATGTATCGGGTGTTCGGTGAGATCGCCGAGCCGCCCGACGGCGCCGAGTCCGCCCCGGCCGTGCGGGCGCGGCTGTGCGCGCGGCTGCGGATCACCCCCGGCGAGCTGCGCCGCCGGTTCAAACTCGCCGCCCGGATTAGGCCGCGGCGCTCGCTGAGCGGCCCCCCGCTGCCCCCGGAACTGACCGAGGTGGCGGCCGCGGTGGCCGCCGGCGCGCTCGGCGAGGACCACATCCGCGCCATCTGCCAGGCCCTCGACCTGCTGCCGGCCGCCGTGTCGCCGACCGACGTGACCGAGGCCGAACGCACCCTGGTCGCCCATGCCAGAAAGCTGGACTCCGGCGTGCTCACCCGGCTGGGACAGCGCATCGCCGACTACCTCAACCCCGACGGGCTGTTCACCGACGAGGACCGGGCCCGCCGCCGCGGCCTGCGCCTGGGCCCGCAAGGACCCGACGGCATGTCACGGCTGTCGGGGTTGCTCGACCCCGAGGCCCGCGCCTACCTCGAGGCCCTCGAGGCCGCCGTGCGCCCCGGCCGCCACCAACCCGACAACGCCCCGCCCGAGCAGCCCGACACCCGCACCGCCGCGCAGCGTTGCCACGACGCGCTCAAACTCGGCCTTAAGATCGCCATCGACTCCGGCAAGCTCGGCACCCACCGCGGCCACCCCGTCACCGTCATCGTCACCACCACCCTGGCCGAACTCAACCAGGCCGCCCACGCCGCCGCGGACTCCTCGATCCCGATGCCACCGCCGGCGCGCACCGGCGGCGGCTCCCGGCTGCCGATGCGGGACCTGATCCGGCTGGCCACCCACGCCATCCACTACCTGGCCGTGTTCGACGACCACACCAACCGGCCGCTGTATCTGGGCCGGCAAAAACGGATCGCCACCGCCGACCAACGACTGATCTGCTACGCCCGCGACCGCGGCTGCACCCGCCCCCACTGCCTCATCCCCGGCTACCGCAGCGAAGTACACCACGCACCCGACTGGGCCGCTGGCGGACGCACCGACGCCGACAAACTCTTCTTCGCCTGCGACAACGACCACGACGCCGCCACCCGCGGCGACTACCACACCGAAGTCACCGACACCGGACGCCTCGCCTGGACCAACGGCACCACCCCACCGGCAATCAACCACGCCCACCACCCCGAAGAACTCCTCCACAGCAACCCCGACCCACCCGACGAAGAACAAGAGCCTCCAGTGACACACTGAACGCGTGCCGCCTTATCGCGACCTGGCCGCGTATGACGATCGGGCGCCCGGGTACGACCGCGGGTGGCGGGGCCGGCTGCACCATCAGATCACCGACCGCACCGCCGATCTCGCGGTGGCGACCGCGGCCTCGCCCCGGCGTGTGCTCGACGTGGGCTGCGGGACGGGCCACCTGCTGCGCACCCTCGGCCACCGATACCCCGATGCCCGCCAGCTCTGCGGCATCGACGCCGCGCCCCAAATGATCGCGACGGCAAGCGCTTTCGCCGGGGATGACCGGCTGAGCTTCGCCGTCGGCGTGGCCGAACGGCTCGGCTACCCCGACGAGTCTTTCGACCTCGTCGTCAGCACGACGTCGTTCGACCACTGGACGGACCAGCAAGCGGGACTGGCCGAGTGCGCCCGGGTGCTGCGCCCCGGCGGCCACCTGGTGCTCGTCGACCAGTTCTCGTGGTGGCTGCTGCCGACGCTGGCCACCAGCCGTCGGGGCAAGGCCCGCACGCGTGGCCGCGCCACCGCTTTGCTGCGCCGCGCTGGGTTCACCGCCCCACACTGGCACCGGCTCTACGCCGTGATCATCAACGCCGTCACGGCGACCAAACCGGCCTAACCACCCAGCGTGAACGGGGAGAAGCTGCCGTCGAGCACCTGCAGATGGCCGATCGTGCGCCCGGTGACCGCCTCGGGATCGACCAGCGCCAATTCGACTGCCGCCCGGGCGAATTCATCGGCCGGGGCGGTGTCGACGAATTCACGGGCGTAGTAGGCCAGGCCCGGCGTCAGGATCGGTTTCGACGGCGACAGCGCGTTCACCGCGATGTTGTGATCGGCGAGGTCGAACGCCGCGCACTGCGTGAGATGCTCCAGCGCGGCCTTGGACCCGCCGTAGCCGGGCAGCACACCGCCGCTGCGGTCGGCGTACGGTCCGTTGCCGGGCATCCGCGACGCGACCGAGGTGATGTTGATGATCGAGCCGCCACCCGCCTCGATCATGTCGGGGCACACCAGTTGCATCAGCTCGTAGGCGGCGAACACCCCGATGTCGAAGTGCCGGCGAAACGCCTGCAGCGGCGTGCTGACGAAGCCGGGCCAGCCGGGTTTCGCGCCGCCGCCGGGCGGCTTGACCGCCTTGGCTCGCGGCGCCCCGTCCGTTTTCGAACCCGGCACCGGCGGGCGGCCGGGCGCGGTGAACGCCGCGTTGTTGACCAGGATCGTGATGGGCCCCAACGCCTCTCGGGCCTCGGTCACCAGCCGGGCGACGTCGTCGCGGTCGGTCAGATCGGCGCGGATCGCCACGGCCCGTTCGCCGGCCGCGCCGATCTCGGCGACCGTCTCGCCGATGGTTCCGGGCAGCCGCTCGTCCCACACCTCCTCGGTGCGCCCGGCGACGGCCACCGCCGCACCCTCCGCGGCGAGCGCCAGCGCGATCGCGCGGCCCAGGCCGCGGCTGCCGCCGGTGACGATCGCGGCGCGACCCGCCAGCCGCGTCATCCGGTCACCCCGTGCACCACGATGGCCGTCGTCTGCTCGACCCAGGTGTCATCCAGGGCCTCCTCCGGTCGCAGCAGCATCCGCAGCATCGTCGCTCCCCCGATCAACTCGATCAGCCGGTCCGGGTCCACGCCCCGATGGGCCTCACCCCGATCGATGGCCGCGCCCAGCCGCACCCGAACCGCCGCAAACAGCCCGGCGAAACGCGACATCACCCGGGCGTTCAGGGCGGGATCGGCCGTCATGTCGGCCACCAGCCCGGGCAGCGCGGCCCGCACCACCGGCGTGGTGAACACGTCGCGGGTGGCCTCGATCATCATCCGGACATCGGCGGCGATGTCGCCGGCCGGGGCCACCAGCGCGGTGGGCGCCGTCGGGAACGCCGCCTCGTGCACCAGTTCGGCCTTGCTGGACCACCGGCGGTACAGCGCCGATTTCGTGGTGCCGGCCCGCTCCGCCACGGCGGCCAGGCTCAAATTCGAATAGCCGATCTCCACAAGCAGTTCCGCGGTCGCCGACAGGATGGCCGAGTCGATGCGCGGATCGCGGGGCCGCCCGGCCCCCGGGGCCTTGTCAAGGTAGGACGGGTCTGCTTTCATAACGCTACCTACCGTATCGTAATTGCCGCGAAGAAGTCTCCAAGACGTCTCGGAGAATGGAGGCACCCGTGTCCAATGAACCTGTGCTGGACAAAGTCGACCGGCTGCAGCGCTCCAGCCGGGACGTCAGCACGCTGCCCGCCGTGATGTCGCGATGGCTGTCGACGGTCCTTCCCGGCGGGGCCGAGCCCGAGGTGACGGTGGAGAGCGGCGTGGACTCGACGGGCATGTCGTCGGAGACCATCATCTTGATCGCACGCTGGGAACAGGACGGCCGGCCGATCGAGCAGAAATTGGTCGCCCGGGTGGCGCCGACCGCCGAGGACGTCCAGGTGTTCCCGACGTATCGGCTCGACCACCAATTCGAGGTGATCCGCAAGGTCGCGGAGCTCACCGACGTCCCCGTCCCGCGGGTGCGCTGGCTGGAGCCCACCGGCGACGTCCTGGGCACGCCGTTCTTCGTGATGGATTACGTCGACGGCGAGGTGCCGCCGGACGTCATGCCGTACACGTTCGGCGGCAACTGGTTCGCCGATGCGCCCGCCGAGCGACAGCGCGAACTGCAGGACGCCACGGTGGGGGTGCTGGCCAAGCTGCACTCGATCCCCAACGCCGAGAAAACCTTTGGCTTCCTCGCCGCAGGAGAGGGCGACACCGCCCTGCGCAGGCACTTCAACTGGGTGCGGTCCTGGTACGACTTCGCGGTGCCCGACATCGGCCGATCCCCTTTGCTGGAGCGCACTTTCGAATGGCTGGAGGCCAACTGGCCGAGCGAGGCAGCCGCGCGCGAACCGGTGCTGCTCTGGGGCGACGCGCGGGTGGGCAACGTGCTGTACCGCGACTTCCGGCCGGCGGCCGTGCTGGACTGGGAGATGGTGACGCTGGGGCCGCGCGAGCTCGATGTCGCGTGGATGATCTACGCGCACATGGTCTTCCAGGAGCTCGCCGGCCTGGCGACCCTGCCTGGCCTGCCCGACGTGATGCGCGAGGACGACGTGCGCGCCACCTACCGGCAACTCACCGGCGTCGACGTGGGCGACCTGCGCTGGTTCTACGCCTACTCCGGGGTGATGTGGGCGTGCGTGTTCATGCGCACCGGCGCGCGACGGGTGCACTTCGGGGAGACCGAGAAACCCGAGGATGTCGAATCGCTGTTCTACCACGCGGGATTGATGAGACGGCTCATCGGAGAGGATCAGTAATGCTCGGACCGCTCGACGAGTTTCCGGTACATCAGGTACCCCGGCCGATCGCGTGGGCGGGCACCTCGGACCGCAACTTCTACGACCGCTCCTATTTCAACGCCCACGACCGCACCGGGAACATCTTCGTCATCAGCGGCATCGGCTACTACCCCAACCTGGGCGTCAAGGACGCGTTCTTCCTCGTCCGGCGCGGGGACACCCAGACCGCGGTGCACCTGTCGGACGCCATCGACCAGGACCGGCTCAACCAGAACGTCAACGGCTACCGCATCGAGGTCAGCGAACCGCTGCGCAAACTGCGCCTCGTCCTTGACGAAACCGAAGGCATCGCAGCCGATCTCACCTGGCAGGGCCTGTTCGACGTCGTCCAGGAGCAGCCGCACGTGCTGCGGTCCGGCAACCGGGTGACCCTGGACGCCCAACGCTTCGCCCAGCTCGGCAGCTGGAGCGGCCGCATCGCCATCGACGGCGAGGAGACCGCCGTCGACCCCGCGACCTGGCTGGGCAGCCGGGACCGGTCCTGGGGCATCCGGCCCATCGGCGAACCGGAGCCGGCCGGCCGGCCCGCCGACCCGCCGTTCGAGGGCATGTGGTGGCTCTACGTGCCGATGGCCTTCGACGAGTTCGCGATCGTGCTGATCATCCAGGAGGAGCCCAACGGGTTCCGCTCGCTCAACGACTGCACCCGGGTGTGGCGCGACGGCCGCGTCGAGCAGCTGGGCTGGCCGCGCGTGGCGATCCACTACCGGTCCGGCACCCGCATCCCGACCGGGGCGACGATCGACGCGACCGCCCCCGATGGCACGCCGGTCCGCTTCGACGTCGAGTCCAAGCTGCCCGTCCCGATCCATGTCGGCGGCGGCTACGGCGGCGACTCGGACTGGCTGCACGGCATGTGGAAGGGCGAAAAGTTCGTCGAGCGGCGGACCTACGACATGACCGACCCGGCCATCGTCGCGCGGTCCGGCTTCGGCGTGATCGACCACGTGGGCCGCGCGGTGTGCCGCGACGGCGACGGGGATCCCGTGGAGGGCTGGGGCCTCTACGAACACGGCGCACTGGGCCGCCACGACCCGTCGGGCTTCAAAGACTGGCTGACCGTCGCGCCGTAGGGCTCAGCGCAGCTCGTCCACAATCTCCGACAACGTCTGCAGCTGTATCGGCGACGGCTGATAGAGGCACACGGTGTCCGAGACGCCGTCGACGCGATCGCGGATAGCCGCGGCGATCTCCTTCGGCGTGCCGCACGCCGCGATGGTGTGCAACATCTTGTCGTCGATGAGGTCGCCCATCTCCTGCCAGCGGCCCTGCTTCGACATCGCGTTGAGCTCGGGCTGCAGGTCCTCCCAGCCGTGCGCGGCCAGCACCGGCCGGTACGCCGGGGTCGACCCGTAGAACGCCAGCAGCCGCCGCGTCGCCGCGTGGTCCCCCGCGTCCGAGCCCGCCGACACGATGATCTCGGGAATGACGGCGAACTCCGAGGCCCCTCGGCCACCGGCCCGCAGGCCGTCGCGCACCGCCGGCATCGTGTGCTCGTGCAGAAACCGCTTCGAGCCGAACGGCATCACCAACAGGCCGTCGGCGTGCTCGGCCACGGCGCGGGTCAGCCGCGGCCCGAGCGCCCCGACGTAGATCGGTGGCGGGCCGTAGGGATTGGGGCCCGGGGAAAACGTCGGCGTCATCAGCGTGTGCCGGTAGTACTCGCCGCGAAAGTCCAAGCGGCCGCCCGTCTTCCAGGCCTCGAAGATCGCGCGGAGGGCCGCGATCAACTCGGTCATGCGGGCCACCGGGTGCTCGAACTGCGCGCCGAAGCGCTTCTCGATCTGCGGGCGGACCTGGGTGCCCAGGCCGAGGAAGAATCTCCCGCCGCTCAGCAGCTGGTGATCGTTGGCCTGGTGCGCCAGGTGGATCGGATTGCGCGGAAACGCGATGGCCACGTTGGTCATCAGGTCCAGCCCGCCCACGGTGGCGGCCAGCGTCAGCGGGGCGAACACGTCGTGCGGTCCCTCGAAGGTGGCCACACCGCCGGCCCCGGCGTCGCGCAGCGCCCGCGCCCGCTCGACCGCATCCACCGGCCCGTACAACGCGGTGAAGACCTTCATCCGGCCACCTGAGCACCTACTTAGACGGGCAAGGGAAATTCATCGTACGAAATCGTCAAAATGCGGTTGACTAAGGGACGTGACGAAGCCGCCGCCGGTTGTCGACGTGGTCGTGGTCGGTGCCGGCTTCGCCGGGCTGTCCGCGGCGCGCGAGCTGACCCGACAGGGCCATGACGTGCTGGTGTTCGAGGGCCGCGACCGGGTCGGTGGCCGGTCGTTCACCGGCAGCGTCGCCGGGTTGCCCGCCGACCTGGGCGGCACCTTCGTGGGCCCGACGCAGGAGGCCGTGCGGGCGCTGGCCGCCGAGCTCGAAGTGCCGACGATCCCGACCCACCACGACGGCAAGAACGTCATCCACTGGCGCGGCTGGGCGCGTCCCTACCACGGCACCATCCCCAAACTTTCGCTGACCGGGCTGCTCGACATCGGCCGGCTGCGTTGGCAATTCGAAAGGATCGCCCGCAGCGTCCCGGTGGCGGCGCCGTGGGACGCGCGCCGCGCACGCGAGCTGGACGGCATGTCGCTCGGCGGCTGGCTGCGCTCGGTGCGCGCCACGGCTTCCTCGCACGACCTGATGGCCATCGTGGCCCGGGTGACCTGGGGGTGTGAACCCGACGACGTGTCGATGCTGCACGCGGCCCGTTACGTGCACGCCGCCGGGGGGCTGGACCCGCTGCTCGACGTCGAAAACGGCGCCCAGCAGGACCGTTTCCCCGGCGGCACCCAGCAGATCGCCGAGGCGGCGGCCGCCGAACTCGGCCCGCGCGTGGTGCTCGGGGCGCCGGTCCGTCGCATCGAGCGGCACGGCTCGGGGGTCACGGTGACGACCGACGCCGGGTCGGCCGAGGCCGGCTTCGTCATCGTCGCCGTCCCGCCGGCCCATCGGGCATCGATCGAGTTCGCTCCCCCGCTGCCCGACGAGTACGAGCAGCTCGCGCGGAATTGGCCGCAGGGCCGGCTGAGCAAGGCCTACGCGGCCTACGAGACGCCGTTCTGGCGGGCCGACGGGTTCTCCGGGCAGGCGCTTTCCGACCGCGGCCCCGTGTTCATCACGTTCGACGTCAGCCCGCACGCGGACGGCCCCGGCATCCTGATGGGCTTCGTCGACGCCCGCGCGTTCGACTCGCTGCCCGGCGAACAGCGCCGCCGCGATGCGCTGCACTGCTTCGCCGCGCTGTTCGGCGACGAAGCGCTCAAACCCCTCGACTATGTCGACCAGCGTTGGGGCGCAGAAGGTTTCGCGCCTGGCGGTCCGACGGCCGCGGTGCCGCCCGGGTCGTGGACGCGGTTCGGGCGGTGGCTGCGCGAGCCGGTGGGGCCGATCCACTGGGCGGGTACCGAGACCGCCGACGAGTGGACGGGCTTCCTCGACGGCGCCGTGCGGTCCGGCCAGCGGGCGGCCGCCGAGATCACCGCATTGCTATGAGCTGATCCGGCTTGCCCGCACGTCGTGGGTCACCGATTCCACCAGGGCGCGCAGGTGCCGGTTGACCTCGCCGGGCTGTTCCAGCATCGAGCAGTGGCCGCCGGGCAGCTCGACCAGGCCGACCACGTTGGGCGCGGTGCGCGCGATCCTGCGGGACTGGCTGATCGGCGTCAGCCGGTCGCGTTCGCTGCCGATGACCAGCGTCGGCACGGTCAGCCCGTCCAGGTCGAGATGCCGGGACCCCAACGCGTCGACGAGCATCTTCGCGCAGCCGCCGCGCCCGGCCGGCGAGGTCTGCGCGAACAGCTCGCAGATCACCCGCGCGGCGCCCGGTTCGGCGCCGGCTCCGACCGCGAGCATCGCGATCAGATAGCGGCTGGGGACCCGGGTGCCGGGGGGCAGCGGGAACCCGCCGAAGGCGGTGATCAGGCCGCGGGCGGCCAGGACCCGCGCGTCGGAAAATCCGCGCGGCACCGACAACAGTCTCACCTGCCGCACCAGGTCCCCGGTGGTGGTGTTGATCAGCGCGACGGCGTCGGCGCGGCGATCGACCTGGTGCCGGTAGTGCGCCGACCAGGCGGCGATGGCGATGCCGCCCATCGAGTGGCCGGCCAGCACCGCGCGCTCGTGCGGCGCCAGGGTCGCCTCGAGCACCGAATTCAGATCGGAGGCAAGGTGTTTGAGGCTGTAGCCGCCGCGCCGCGGGACGCCGCTGCGCCCGTGGCCCCGGTGGTCGAACGCGATGACCCGGTAATCGGTGGCCAGGCCGCGGATCTGGTGTGCCCACGCCCGGATGGCGCAGGTGATGCCGTGCGTGAGCACGATCGGATAACCCTCGGGCGGCCCGAAAACCTCTGCGTGCAAAGGGGTTCCGTCGGCCGCGCGCACGGTCACGGCGCGGCCGGGCGGCAGTTCGCCGGGGAGCCGCTCACTTGTTCGACTCGATGACACAGCGCTCATCGCCGCTCCCCCTTCGAACGCGGCCACGTCGCCGCACTCCGGATGTAGGCGAAGTGTAGCCCTTGCTCAACGACGAACTGGTGAAAACGGCCCATTACACACCGCGAATTCGGGCACGATCGTGCAACAACGTGTGAGACGCTGGCTGCCGTGTCCCCGATGTCCCGTCGGGAGTTCCTCGCGACCACGACGAGCCTGGCCGGCGGGCTGGCGGCCGCCTGCACGCCGCCCCCGCCGGACACAGCGTCAGACAACAAAGCGGTGCTCGTCGTCGGCGCCGGCATGGCGGGCCTGGCCGCCGCGCGCAGCCTCGCCGACGCGGGATGGCCGGTGCGCGTCCTCGAGGCCCGCGACCGCATCGGCGGGCGGGTGCATACCGACCGCGGCTGGGGCGTACCGCTGGAGATGGGCGCGTCCTGGATCCACGGCACGACCGACAACCCGCTGATGGAGCTCGCGCAGCAGGCGCGGGCCCAGCTCGCCCCCACCGACTACTACGGGTGGGCGAAGCTGGTGGTCGACCCGCGGCTCCCGGCGCTCGAGTACGACCCGGAAACCTGGCGCACCTTCGTCAAACGGGCTCGGGGCCACGTCGACGGCGGCAGCCTGGGCGCCGCGGTGGACGGCGCGGCCACCCGGGCCGAGCTTTCCGACGCCGACCGGGCGCAGTTGGGGTTCTATGTCACCACCGAGATCGAAAACGAATATGGCGCCGGCGCGGACCAGTTGTCCGCCAACACCTTTGACCACGGCGATTATGCAGACGGTGACCAGGACGTCGTCACCAACGGCTACGACGCCCTGCCGCGGCTGCTCGCCGACGGGCTGCGGATCGAGCTGAAGACGCCCGTCACCGCGATTGCGCGGCGCGACAATTCGGTCGTCGTGCGCGCCGGGGACCGCTCGTTCGAGGGGCCCGCGGCAATCGTCACCGTCCCCTTGGGCGTGCTGAAATCCGGTGCGATCGCGTTCCATCCGCCGCTGCCCGAACTGCACGCCCACGCCGTCGACGCGCTGGGATTCGGGGTGCTGTCCAAGAGCTACTTTCGGTTCAACCGCCGCAGCTGGGCGGCCGAGAACGCCTTCTTCCAGTACCTCGGCGCCGAGCCGGGCGCTTGGTCGCAATGGTTCAGCCTGCCGAGCGCCGCGGGGCCGATCGTGTTGGCCTTCAACGCCGGTGACCGCGGCCGGTGGGCCGAGTCGGCGCGACCCGCCGAGCTGATGGCCAGCGCGCTACCCATCGCGCACCGGCTGTTCGGCGACGACGTCGCACCGGTCGAGGTGCGCAGCTCCAACTGGGCGGTCGACCCGTACGCGCTCGGCTCGTATTCCTTCCACGCTCCCGGTTCCGGCCTGGCCGACCGGCGCAGGCTGGCCGAACCGATCGGGGACCGGCTGTACCTCGCGGGTGAGGCCGTTGGGGTGAACAATCCGGCCACCGTGACCGGCGCCGTGGTCAGTGGCCGGCACGCCGCCGGCCGATTGATGCACCGGTTGAGCGGCTGACGGTCGCTACCGGCGCTCCAGCGCGCCGGCACAGGCATCGAGGATGGCGGCAAAGCTCGAGCGCAGCAGCCGATGGCTGAGCGCCTCCAACAGCTTTCCCCCGGCCCAGGCCGGATGGGTGTAGTTGGTCACCCAGTCCACCCGCGTCCCCTCCCCCGCGGCGGCGAACGTCAGCGTGCCGCCCTCGTGGTTGAACGGCGGGAACGAGCGGACGATGAGGTAGGAGTAGCTGTGCGGCCGGTCGTAGGCGGTGATCTCCTCGCGGAACCACGTGCCGACCCCGATCACCTCGCGCACGGCGCCGGCGCCGGGCCGCGGCGAATCCTTCGCGTAATCGGCCTTCAGCACCAGCGGAGCGGCGGCCAGGTTCGGCGGGTCGGCCAGCCAGTCGAAGACCCGTTCCGGGGCCGCGTCGATCGTTCGCTGCAAGTTGATCTGGACCACCCGACACATGCTAGACGCCGATGTCTCGCACATAATTGGGTAGCGTCAACGAACGGTACGCGATGACAACTGTGTTGGTGGACACGCACGATCTGGGTGAGGCCGAGCAGATCCTCGGTCAGACCTACGCCGCCGTGCGCATTCTCGGCACCGCAACCGACGGCGCCCGCATGAGAATCTCGCGAAGGTCGTTGGGCCCGCTGACCATCGACGACGGTGAGGTCGGCTACGAGTTCAGCTACGACGCCGAGTCCCCCGAGAAGATCTACCTGTGCCGGGTGCGTTCCGGGCTGGTGGAGGAGCGGCTACCCGACGGGGGGACGAATTCCGTTGGCGCCGAGGGGATCCTGGCATTTGGGGCGCTCGACGTGCCGTTCACCGGCCGGGTGAGCCGCGCGCACTGCGACATCGTCACGATCGACCGGGGCCTCTTCGATCGGGTGGCGACGATGGGCGGCGGTCGCCGGCCCGGACCGGTCCGATTGACCGATTCCCGACCGGTTTCCGCGGCGGCGGCCCGGCATTTGGTCCGCACCGTCGACTACGTGCGGGACGGCTTGCTGGCCGACGCGGCCACCAGCGGCGCGACGCTGATCGCCGCCACCGCGATGCAGCATCTGGCGGCCACCATGCTTGCCACTTTCCCGAACAACGCGTTGTTCGATCCGACGATCGAGGATAGCCGCGACACCACCCCGGCGTTGCTGCGGCGCGCGATCGCCTTCATCGAAGAGCACGCCGACAGCGACATCGGCATCGCCGACATCGCGCGGGCCACCTACGTCACGCCGCGCGCGATTCAGTTGATGTTCCGTCGCCACCGCGATTGCACGCCAATGGAATATCTGCGCCGGGTCCGGCTGCACTACGCACACCAGGACCTGCTGGCCGCCGAGCGGGCGCACACCACCGTCACCCAGATCGCCGCCAGGTGGGGGTTCGCGCACACGGGCCGGTTCGCCGTCTACTACCGCGAGGTCTACGGCCAAAGCCCGCATACCACGTTGCGCGACTGACGCTACGTCAGCTGTTTGAGCGTGGCGTGGGGGCTGTGGCCGTAGGTCTGCCGATAGAGCACCGCGAATCGCCCGGTGTGCGCGAACCCCCACCTGGCGGCGATCTCGGTGACGGTGCTGCCGGACGGCTCGGCGGCGATGAGATCGTCGTGCGCGCGCTGCAGCCGGACGCGACGCACGTATTCGGTTGGCGTGGTGTCTAGCTGACGCCGGAAGAGGTACTGCACCGCCCTGGGCGTCAGATGGACCGCGGCCGCGATGTCGTTGATGCTCACCTCGCCGGCTGCGTGGCGGTGGATATAGGCCACCGACTCCTTGAGCGCTTCCGGGAGTGTGGGGTCGCCGGCCAGGCCCTGGTCGGAGGCGGTGGAGGGGTAGCACTCGAGCAGCGCCCCGGCCAGCAGCGGGGCCAGTGCGGCAACGATCAGCGGCTGCTGGGCGGTATCCGGCGCGGCAAGCGTCGCAGTCGCGTAATCCAGCGCCCGATGCCATGCGCGCACCGCGCCGCGCGAGCGTGGGCGCCAGTTCAGGAACCGGATCTGGTGCGGCAGCGGGGCGTGCCCGTCCGCGGCGACCCGGTGCAGCGCGTCCGCACCGACGCTCACCACGTCGAACCGCGCGCCACTCACCCGCAGCGCGCACGACATGCCGTGCGCGACCAGGATGGGGCAATCGACGTCCGGGAACGGCCCCCCCGTCACGGTCAACGATCCCGCGCGGGGCTGGATCACGACAACGGTGTCGGCGGGCGGGACTTCGAAGGTCAATCGGCCCTGGATCGAGACCTCGTCGAGGGTCATCGAAGCTGTCGCGGAGCGCCGGTGCGTGACGGCGGAGCGGCCGGTGACGCCGCTGACGCGCCACCCCGGCGTGTAAGCGCCGGCATAGAACCGGCGGGTCGCTACCGGCTCGACGATGCGGAATTGCTCATACCGCACGGCGGCTCCGCTGTGGGCCGACCCCGGGTCGGGCGGGACGTTGGGACGCAGATCGACCTGGATCGCGTCCGGTACGCCGGCGAGCCCGACGGCCAGGCCGGGTGCCGTGCTGTCGGCGACGGCCGTCATCGGGGACCCGCCCCGCGGTCACCGGGTCGCGTCACGGTCGCATCACCGGACGCCCGCCGACTGAGACTCCGCGGGCAGCCGACGTTGCGACCCCAGCTGCCGGTAGATGTTCAGTGAGTCGAGCGCGATCCGGTCCCACGTGTAGCGGGACACCGCGCGGCTTCGACCGGCCGCTCCCATGCTCTCGCAGTGAAAGCTTTGGGCAAGCAGCCTTCTCAAGGCCTCCGCCAGCGCGGCGGGGCTGGGCCGCGACAGCAGCTGCCCGGTGACCCCGTCCACGACCGCGTCGCTCAGGACACCGACCGGCAGCGCGACCACCGCCACCCCGCTGGCCATCGCCTGCAACGCCGGCGTCGCGCGCAGTGGCCGCCGCGGCGTGCACACGACCACGTCGGCGGATCGCAGCAACGCCGGCAGGTCGTCGGCGCCGACCTTGCCGGCGAACCGGACCCGGTCGGATACGCCCGACTCGGCCGCGACACGTTCGAGCGCGGCCCGCGCACGGTCGTGACCGGGCCCACCGGCGGCGGTTTCGGCCAACACGAGTTCGGCGCCCATCACCCTGGGCAGAGCCCGGATGGCGATGTCGAAACCGTTGCATTCCAACGGGTCAGGCGCCAGGCAGAGAATGCGATGCAGGCCGTTGCGGGCGGCCGCCGGGCCGACCGGACTGAATCGCTCGACGTCGACGCCGCCGCACAGGCTCGACACCCGGGACCGGCCCCGACGCACCCGGGACAGCACGTCGACGTCGCCCGTGCACTCGGCGGTCACCCACGTCGCGCCCCGCGCCAACAGCGGCTCGATGCGTTCGCGCTCGCACTCGCGGCGGCCATCAGCGGGACGTGACGTCGCCGCCAGCCCCAGGAAGGTCTGCACCGTCGGCAGCCGCTGCCGGCTTGCGGCCAGTTGAGCGGCCAACCCGCCGAGCCAACCGTAGGCGTGCACCACTTCGGGCGCATCCGCCGACCACAGCCGCTCGAGGGTTTCCGCCCACTCCCCGACATACGGCAACACCTCGGCTGCCGAAGCCACCGCGCGGGGACCCACGCGGACCACCTTCGCGGGTCGCCGCCCTTGTTGCCGGACGTAGGCCGTCGCCTCGTGACCCCGGGCCGCGAGCGCGGCGCACAGCTGCTGGGGGTCGTCGTCGACCAGGTCATCACCGGTGACGATCGCGATCTTCACCATGGCCCACGGCCTACCCGGCTCGCCGCCGGCGAAACGCCGCCCCCCTTTCTCTTCGTCGGACGGCCCGACGTTTCGCATATCGGATCGTCCGGCGCCTTGGGAAGCGGCCGCCCACCGGAGGACACTGGGGAAATGACGACCGCACCAGAGCGCCCGCCGGTTGAGCTGGTGGTCCTGCTGGCGTCGGCGGGCGGACTGGACGCGTTGTCCATCGTCCTGCACGACCTGCCGGCCGAGTTTCCCGCCGCCGTCGTCGTGCAGCAGCACCTCGGCGGCCTCAGCAGCGTGCTCCCCACCATCCTCGGCAGGCAAACCGCCCATCGGGTCAGTTGGGCGCAGGACGGTCAGCCCGTCGTGCCGGGCCAGGTGGTGGTTTGTCCCCCGGGCATGCACCTGGAACTCACGCACGACGGCCGCTGTCGGCTGCGCGGGGTGGCGGCGCTGGTCGAGCGGCGCTTCGACCTGCTGCTGGCGTCGGTGGCCAAGTCGTACGGGGCGCGCAGCGTGGCGGTGGTGCTGTCGGGCTCCGGGCACGACGGCGCCACCGGCACCGTCGCGATGAGGCGGGCCGGCGCCATCGTCATCGCCCAGAGCCAGGAGACCGCCCAGTACCCGTCGATGCCGCTGGCGGCGATGCGTGCCGGCGCCGATCTGGTGTTGCCGGTGCACGAGATCGGGCACGCCCTGGCAGAGATCGTCGCCGGCGCGGCGCCCAGGCCCTCGGCACAGCGCCCGCCCGAGACCCACGGCGACCAACCGAGCGCCGCGGAGGCGGAACCGGCGGCCGACGGGCGCACCGCGCCCAACAGCGCGGCCGCCCGCGCCGAATTGGCCCGGCAGCGCGCGGCCGAGCTCAAGCGCAGGCGCCAAGATCTGTCCGAAGGGATCGGCGCCACGGCGCAGACCGTGGCCGTCGCGCAGCGCAGAGCCAACGAGTCGCTGCGCCGGGCGCAACTCGCCCATCAGGCGGCGTCGGAGGCAGCCGCACGCTGGGGGCAATGACCGTCAATACGGCTAGCCCACGACCTCCATCAGCAGCAGCGCCCCGCCGACGGTACCGTCGGCCGAACGGAACGACGTGCACACGACCCGCACCCGGGCCGGGCGCCCGCGCCGGTTGACCGCGTCCACCACGGTTTCCCCGGAGCTGTCCGGGTCGACGAACGCGTTGCCGATCAGCGGCCGCACGGTGTCCAGCGGCAGGCCGATGTCCAGTCCGGTCAGGCGGGATCCCGTCGTCTCGTCGGACCGCAGCCCCCACAGGTCCTCGCAGCCGCGGTTCCACACCACGACCCGCATTTCCCGGTCCACCACCACCATGCCCAGCTGAACCGAGTTGATCAGCGAATCCAGGAAGTTCTTGGCGTCGTCCAGTTCCACGCTGCGTTCGCGCAGCGTGTCGTTGATGGTGTGCAGCTCGTCGTTGGTGGACTGCAGCTCCTCGTTCATCGTCTCGAGCTCTTCGTTGGTGGACTGCAGCTCCTCGTTGGTGGTCTCGAGCTCCTCGACCGTGGACTGCAGTTCCTCGTTGGTGGTCTCGAGTTCCTCGTTGGTGGATTGCAGTTCCTCGTAGGCCGCCTCGAGCTGGCGGTTGGTCTGGACGACCTTGTCGAGCAGCGCGCGCGTCGCGGTGACGTCGAAGAACACGATCGACACGCCGAGCAGGCCGTTCTCGGCGTCGACGAGCGGGTTGACATGGATCTCGAACCACACCGTCTCGGCGCCGGGTCGCTGCCATTTGACGTCCGGGATCCGCGTCGAGCGCCGCTCCACCTTGGCCTGCTCGAGGTAGGCGCGCAGCTCGACCGGGCGGTAGGACACCTCGAGGTCGCGCAGGAGCCTGCCGATGTCGCGGGCCGACAGGCCGAAGATGCTCTCCGCCTGCTGGTTGATCATCGCGACGGTGTCCTCGCCGGTGATCACGATCTGGGCGACCGGGCTGGCGCGAAAGGCCAAGTCGCGCACGGTGGTCAGGCCCGGCAGGTCGGCGTGGCGGTCGTAGAAGGCCGCGGCCGGGTCGTAGCGGTCGACGGCGGCCTGGATGCCGGCGACCTTGCGGAAAATCCGGTTCTTGAGGTTCAGCGGAGCGAAGCGGTCGCTGTGGCTCAGTAGCATCTCGGCGTGCCCGAGGAACAGCGTGCCCTGGGGCGCGAGCGCGAAATGCAAGCGCCCCACCACGTTTCGCTGCGTCTCGGCATTGAGGTACATCAGGGTGTTGCGGCACACCAGCAGGTCGACGCGCGAGATCGGCGCGTCCTTGACCAGGTCGTTGCGGCCGAAGATGACCGCTCGGCGCAGATCCTTGTGGAACACGTAGCGGCCGTTGACCTGTTCGAAATAGCGGGCCAGCAGGTCCGCCGGCACCGACTCGACGGCCTTGGCGTCATACGACGCCGCGCGCGCCTCGGTCAGCGCCTCCTCGTCGATGTCCGTGGCGTAGATCTTGACCCGCTGGCGGAACGCGTCGGGGCCCAGCGCCTCGGCCAGCAACATGGCCAGCGTGTAGGCCTCCTGCCCCGAGGCGCATCCTGCGCTCCAGACCCGGATCGGGTCGGTGGGCCCCCGCTCGGCCAGCATCCGCGGAATGACCTCGGCGGCGATGAACTCCCACGCCTCCGGGTCGCGGAAGAATGCGGTGACGTTGATGAGGATGGTGTTGAACAGCGCCGCGAATTCTTCCGAGCTGGCCTGCAGAACGTCGAGGTACTCCTCGAAGGTGCTGTAGCCGGCCTGATCCATGCGGTGCCGGACCCGGCGCATCAGCGAGGTGCGCTTGTAGCCCGTGAAGTCGAAGCCGCGGGAATCCCGCATATAGCGCAACAAGGCCTCGAAGGCCTCGTCAGTGGCAGCGTCCATCAGCGTCCCGTTCGAATGCGCGTTCGGCGAAGGATTCGAACACTACTCGCAGGGTTACAGCTGGTTCTCGCGACCGACCAGTGCCCACACCGTCTTGCCCGACGACGTCGGGGTGGCCCCCCACGCCCGGCACAGCGCGGACACGATGGCCAGCCCGGAGACGATCTCGGCACCGCGGTAGGCGTCTTCGTGCCGGCCCGGCAGGTGCTCGCTGCAATCCGCGACCGCGACCGTGACGGTGTCGCGATAGCTCTCGATGATCAGCACCGGGGCGCTCTGGGTGTGGTCGAGGACGTTTTCGACGAAGACGGTGCCCACCGTAGCGGCGACCGGAACCAGGTCGGCGATGTCCCACTGGGTGAGCCAGTCGGTGATCATGGCGCGGGCCAGGCCGACGGCCACCCGGGTGGCGGGAAGCTCGCTGCGGGCCCTCCGGCGCACCGGTAACGGCTCGTCCCGCAGGGCATCCAGCGCCAGCTCGAGGTTGGGATGAACGGGGACGTACCGGGTCACGCCGCCGGCGGCGATCGCCCTTCGCACCTGCGGTCGCGCGCACACCAGCAGGATCGGGACGTCGGGCCAGGTGCTCACGTGCCAGCGCGCGCTGGTGAACACCGTCCAGGCCGACGCGGACGGCGCCGACAGGCCGTTGACGTCGACGATGACCGCCCGCGGCTCGTCGAGGGCGGCCTTGATCACGGTGTCGCGGATCGTCCGATAGGTGTTGCTGTCCAGCACCCCGTCCATCGCGAGAATCGGCACGTCCCGGTGGGGCGCCGCGTCGATCCGGACCGCCGACCGCCGCTCATCCACCGGCATCACCGCCGTCCGGGGCATTGGCCGCCAGGCGGTCGCTAAGCACGCTCAGAGCCCGTTCGCTTTCCTCGGCCAGCATGTTGTAGTGCCGCGACAGCAGCCCGGGACCGGCCCTTTCGGCCGATTGCCGCGCCAGTTTGGCCTTCTCCTGCAGGCTGCGCAGCGCGACCCATAGGGCGCCCTCGATCTCGGCGTCCCGCGCCGCCAGCAATGCATCGGCCGTCCAGGCGTGGCCGACGCGGCAGCGAAAGTGGCCGTCGGTGATCGAGGTCAGCGAGCCGTTGCAGTCGGGGCACGTGTATCCCGAAGGCGCACCCAGATCTTGGGTGTCGAAGTCGATCGCGAACCGCGACCTCATGGCGATACGGTTCTCCAGGTCCAGCGCCACGTCGGGTTCCATGACCGGGTCCTCGAATTCTTCCTGGGACAACTCTTTGAGGATCGCACCGATGTCGGCCGCCGCCGCCTGGCGATCGACCACGCCGGCGTGTTGTGCGTTGGCGGGCAGCGCCGGGAACAGCGCGTCTTGCGGTGACTGGCCGATGGTGGTGCCGCCGCGCGAGCGGATCGCGGCCAAGCCCTGCACGCCGTCGTCGAGCACGCCCGAGAGCAACACGCCGATCGCGCGGGGCCCGAACGCCAGGGCGACCGAGCGGAACAGTGCGTTGATGGCGGGCCGGTGCCCGTTCTCGGTCGGCCCCTCCGACAGCACTATATGGTGGTCGGCGACCAACAGGTGACGGTCCGGGCGGCTGACGTAGATACGGCCGGGCTCAAGGCTGTCGCCGTCCTCGGCGGCGACCGCCGGCAGCGGACCGCTGCGATTAATGATTCGCGCCAGTACGCTCGGCGCACCGGCGGGCACATGCAGCACGACGAGGTAGGCGTATGGCACATCCACCGACAAGCCGGCGGCCAACCGTGACAGCGCGTCAACACCGCCCGCCGAGGCCCCTATCGCGACCACTCCGCGCAGGCCGTCGCTTACATCGCCCATTTCGCTGGTCGCGTCACTCACCACCCTCGGCTACCCGCATCAAGCCTACGTAACCGGGAGTCCGGTGGATAGGGACCGATCGGCCCTGTTTACCGCGGGTGAGCCGTGGTAACCGAACGCCATGGACACCGACCACACGTCCGATCCGAAGCAGCGCGACCTCGAGCCATCGCGGGTCCCCGGCGACACCGGGTACCTGACCACCCAGCAGGGGGTTCGGGTCGACCACACCGACGATGCGCTGACCGCCGGGGAGCGGGGACCCACGCTGCTGGACGACTTCCACGCCCGCGAAAAGATCACCCACTTCGACCACGAGCGCATCCCGGAGCGGGTGGTGCACGCGCGGGGGGCCGGCGCGTACGGCTTCTTCGAGCCGTACGACGACTGGCTGGCCGAGTACACGGCGGCGAAATTCCTGACCACGCCGGGCACCAGGACCCCGGTGTTCGTGCGGTTCTCGACCGTGGCCGGCTCCCGCGGCTCGGCCGACACCGTCCGCGACGTGCGCGGGTTCGCCACCAAGTTCTACACCGAGCAGGGCAATTACGACCTGGTCGGCAACAACTTCCCGGTGTTCTTCATCCAGGACGGCATCAAGTTCCCCGACTTCGTCCACGCGGTAAAGCCGGAGCCGCACAACGAGATTCCGCAAGCCCAGTCGGCCCACGACACGCTGTGGGACTTCGTCGCGCTGCAGCCCGAGACGCTGCACACCATCATGTGGCTGATGTCCGACCGCGCGCTGCCGCGCAGCTACCGGATGATGCAGGGTTTCGGCGTGCACACCTTCCGCCTGGTAAACGACCGCGGCGAGGGCACTTTCGTCAAGTTCCACTGGAAGCCGCGCCTGGGTGTGCATTCGCTGATCTGGGACGAGTGCCAGAAGATCGCCGGGAAGGACCCCGATTACAACCGGCGCGACCTGTGGGAGGCCATCGAGTCCGGCCAGTATCCCGAGTGGGAGCTCGGGGTGCAGCTGGTGCCCGAGGCCGACGAGTTCGCGTTCGACTTCGACCTGCTCGACGCCACGAAACTCATTCCGGAGGAACAGGTTCCGGTCCGACCGGTGGGCAAGATGGTGCTCAACCGCAACCCCGACAACTTCTTCGCCGAGACCGAGCAGGTGGCGTTTCACACCGCGAACGTGGTGCCGGGCATCGACTTCACCAACGACCCGCTGCTGCAGTTCCGCAACTTCTCCTACCTCGACACGCAGTTGATCCGTCTGGGCGGCCCCAACTTCGCGCAGCTGCCGGTGAACCGTCCGGTCGCCGACGTCCGCAACAACCAGCGGGACGGCTACTCCCAGCACGCCATCCCGCAGGGCCGGTCCAGCTACTCCAAGAACACTGTCGGCGGCGGCTGTCCCGCGCTGGCCGACCACGACGTGTTCCGCCATTACACGCAACGGGTGGACGGCGCCGCGATGCGCAAGCGTGCCAAGTCCTTCCAGAACCACTACAGCCAGGCGCGGATGTTCTTCAAGAGCATGTCGCCGGTCGAGGCCGAACACATCGTCGCCGCGTTCGCCTTCGAGCTCGGCAAGGTGGAGGTGCCCGACATCCGCTCGGCGGTGGTGGCCCAGCTGGCCCGCGTCGATCATGATCTGGCCGCGCGGGTGGCGGCGAAGCTCGGCCTCCCCGAGCCGCCCGACGAAGCGGCCGACGGCGCGGTGGCCACCTCGCCGGCGCTGTCCCAGGTCGGCGTGAGCGACGGCATCGCCACGCGCAAGATCGCCGTGCTCGCCGCCGACGGTGTGGACGTCGTTGGTACGCAACGCTTCACCGAGCTGATGCGGCAGCGCGGCGCGGTGGTCGAGGTGCTGGCGCCGGTCGCCGGCGGCACCCTGCGCGGCGGTTCCGGCGGCGAACTCGCCGTCGACCGGGCGTTTACGACGATGGCGTCGGTGCTCTACGACGCCGTGGTGGTGGCGTGCGGGCCTGATTCGGTGGAGACGCTCTCGCGCGACGGCTACGCCGTGCACTTCGTGGTCGAGGCCTACAAACACCTCAAACCGATCGGCGCGTACGGTGCCGGGATCAAGCTGTTGCGCGCCGCGCACATCGACGCCCGCCTCGCCTCCGACAGCGAACCGGCCACCGACGTCGTCAGCGATCGGTCGGTGGTGACCACGACCGCGGCCGCCGACGAGTTCCCCGACGCGTTCGCCGCGGATTTCGCCGCCGCGCTGGCCCGCCACCGCTGCTGGGAACGCCAAACGGACCCGGTACCCGCCTAACACCGGGTTTCACAAAGGAGGAGGAATCATGCCACGTTCGTCGATCAAGAACGAAAAGATGTATCAGGATCTCCGCAAAAAGGGCGACTCCAAAGAAAAGGCCGCGCGGATCTCCAACGCGGCGGCCGGCCGCGGCAAGTCGTCGGTCAGCCGCAAGGGCGGGAAGTCCGGTTCATATGCGGACTGGACGGTTCCGCAGCTGAGGAAGAAGGCCAAAGAGCTTGGCATGTCGGGCTATTCGAGCCTGACGAAGGACAAGCTGGTCGCCAAGCTGCGCAACCACTGATCCGCCCGCTCAGCGGGTCAGGCCGAGCCGGTCGGCCAACACCAGAAATGCGACCGCGTAATCGTTGTCGGCGGTCTGGGCCCTGATCTGCTCCCAGTCCAGCCGTTCGCGCACCGCCCGCACGGCCGGCAGCAGCCTCGCGAAGTCGCAGTGATGTTCGTTGAGGGAACGCAGCTTCTGGATAACCACCATGGTGGGCGGGAGCACCGGCATCGCGATCGCCAGCACATCGCGCTGCTCGGCGCGCTGCAGCGTCGACGGTCCCACCCGTTCGCCGTTGATGCGGTGCAGGATGTCGACCACCGTATCGCCGTTGCGCGCCTTGAACAGCCAGTCCTCCGGGGGATGCTCGATGGCGAATCCGGCATCGGCGAGGGTGGCCTCGGCCCCGGCCACGTCGGACTCGGCCACCACCAGATCGACGTCGTGGCTGGGTTCGGGCGCGCCGAAGGCCCACAGCGCATAGCTGCCTGCCAACGCGAAACTCGGCCCGTTCTCCTTGAGCGCGGAGGCCGCGCTGCGCAACGCTTCTCGCAGGTGCGCGCGGGCTACGGGGGTTTCGGTGGGCGTCTCGGTGGGTGTCATCGTGCATAGGTCATACCCCGCCCCCGGATCGTGCAACCTGGCCGGCACCGGTGCGGCGTTTTTCGTCATCCGTTTAAGCGGCGGCCAGATTGGCAAATCTTCAAGTTATGTCAGCCCCCGTATTTCGCGCTCGCCATGCCCGCGAGAGATCGGCGGCGGGTGATAACGCGTGACGGCGGGATTGGTCAAGCACTGGCTGGAGTCGGGGCGACTCGAGTTGCCGTTGCCCGCCTCGGGGCGCACCCCCGAACGGTGGCAGCGCCTCGCCCGGCTGGCCGAGGACGACATCGTGGCGGCCCGCATCGCCGAGTCCCACGTCGACGCCGTCGCGATCCTGCACGAGCTGGGCGGCAAGCCGCCCGATTCGGACCAGCTGTGGGGGGTGTGGTCGACCGAGTCGCCTGACGCCACGTTGATCGCCACCACAGTCAGCGGCGGCGCGGTCGTGCTCAACGGCACCAAGGTGTGGTGCTCAGGCGCGGGCTTCTGCACCCACGCGCTGGTGACGGCCCGGCTCGACGACGGACGGCGCGGCCTGTTCGCGGTGGCGGTCACCGAACCTGCCGTCAAGGCGTTGCCGACCACGTGGTGGAACGTCGGGATGGCCGGCAGCGACACCAGGGCGGTGCAGTTCACCAACGCCCAGGCCGTCGCCGTCGGCGATCCCGACGACTACGTGAATCGGCCGGGATTCTGGCACGCCGCGATCGGCGTGGCCGCGTGCTGGCTGGGCGGCGCGCGCAGGGTCGCCGAGCCGCTGTATCGCTGCGCCACAAGCAAATCGGCGGACGCGTATTCGCTGGCCCACCTGGGCGCCGTGGACGCCGCGCTCGCCGCGGGGGACGCGATCCTGGCGGCCGCGGCGATGCAGATCGACTCGGACCCCTTCGACCGCTCCGACACCGCCCAACTGCTGGCCCGTCGCGCCCGCACGGTGGTGGAACACGCGGCCGACGAGGCCATTACGCGCACCGGGCGCGCCCTCGGGCCCGGTCCGCTGTGTCAGGACGGCCGGCACGCTCAGCGGGTCGCCGACCTGACCATCTACATCCGGCAAAGCCACGCGGAGCGCGATCTGGCGGAGCTCGGCAGGCTCGTCGGGCGCACGCAATGACCACCATCGAGCGCCCGGTCCGCTCCCTGAGGACCCTGCCCCCGAGCAACCTCGCCAAGTTCGCGGCCAAACCGCTGACCCGCGGCGGCACCCCGGTCCCGGTTTGGCTGGCCGCCCTCGACGGACGACCGCCGCCCACACTCGACCTGAGCGCCTGCCCGGGGCTGATCGTCGTGGCGCCCCACCCCGACGACGAGACGCTCGGCCTCGGCGCGACGATCGCGCAGCTGGCCGCGGCGGGCGTCGATGTCCGGGTGATCACGGTCAGCGACGGCGGCGCAGCGCGCCCCGGCACGACGGCACGCGAGCGGGCGCGCGCGGAAATCACCCGGCGGTATGAATCACGAAGGGCGGCAGCAATTTTGGGCATCGCGGCGCCGGTGTCGCTGGGGCTGCCCGACGGCGAACTGGACGACCACGAGGACGTCATCGCCGACCTGCTCACGGGAATCCTCGGCGACACCGCGCCGGGGACGTGGTGCGCCGCCACCTGGCGCGGCGACGGGCACCCCGACCACGAAGCCGTCGGGCGCGCGGCCGCCGACGCCTGCGAGCGCACCGGCGCCGCGCTGCTGGAATACCCGGTGTGGATGTGGCACTGGGCCAGCCCCGCCGACCCCGCGGTGCCCTGGGACCGGGCACTTTCCGCGCGCCTACCCGGCTGGACGCTCGATCGCAAACGCCTTGCGGCCCAGTGTTTTCGCAGCCAGCTCGAGCCGGGCGGCGGGGGCACCCCGCCCGTGTTGCCGGGGTTCGTGCTGCAGCGGCTGATCGCGGTGGGAGAGGTGGTGTTCCGCTAGCCGGGCGCGGCGGGTCGCCGCAAAAGACCAGCCGCCGAGTGCACTCCCCGAGAGTGGGTATCGAAACACCTATGCGCGTAGCGACGTTCAACATCTTGCACGGCCGCACCGTCGGGAACGGGGTGCACCCTGCGCGCCTGGCGGACTGCGTGCGCCGCCTGGATCCCGACGTGCTCTCGCTGCAGGAAGTCGACTGTGACCAACCGCGGTCTTCCCTCGCGGATCTCACCGCGGTGGCGGCCGAGGCGATGGGAGCGGTGGAGCATCGGTTCGTGGCCGCGATCTCGGGCACGCCGGGAGCGACCTGGATGGCCGCCACCGGCCATGAACAACCCGGGACCGCCGCCTACGGAATCGCGCTGCTGTCACGGTTTCCGGCCGCCAGCTGGCAGGTCGTGCGGTTGCCACGAATTCCGATGCGGTTTCCCATGTACCTGCCGGGGCCGAACCGGGTGATGATCGTCGACGAGGAACCGCGAGCGGCGGTCATCGCGCAGCTGCACACCCCGTGGGGCGGGCTGACGGTGGCCAACACGCATCTGTCGTTCGTGCCGGGCTGGAACCGGCGCCAGCTACGCCGGCTGATACACGACCTGCGCGGCTTCCCGGGCCCCCGGCTGCTGACGGGCGACCTCAACATGACGCCCGACGCGGTGCGCCGCTGGTCGGGCATGCGGGCGCTGGCCGTCGCCCGGACTTTTCCCGCGGAAACCCCCCACCGCCAGCTCGACCACATCCTGACGGACGACCCGGGGCTGCGCGGCGGCGCCGTGCAGTCCGACGCGATGCCGATCTCCGATCACCGGCCGCTGGCCGTCGACCTGGAACGGGTGTGAGCTCCGCGCCTACCCGCCGGCCCGGCCGATCGCGTCGAGCCGCTGCTGAACCCGATCGATGTCCTCACACGAGGGCATCTCGTCGGTGATCCGGGTGATCGCCACGCCGACATCGGCATTGTCGATGGCTTTGTCGATGGCACTGTCGATCGCTACGTCGATGGTTCGAGGCGGGTGCCCGATCAACGCGCTCGCGATCACCGCGACCTCGTCGTCGCCGATCCGCCGCGGCAACAACGCCAACAGCGGCGCGTAGCCGACGGCGGGCGCGTGGTCCGGGTAACCCGCGCGCAGAAACGCAACGATGCTCGAAAACCCGTTGCGCAGGCCCATCTCTTCCCTCTCCCACCACCGGCGGCCGGTTCTTGCCGAATAGCCCGGGGCGCCGGTTTGAAACCATCAAAATAGGGGGTCCGGCCCGACATGCGGACCGGACCCCCTGTTGGTATCGACTTACTGGTTTTCCTTCTGGCGCTCTTCGGCGGCCTTCGCGCCGGCGCGCGCCGACTCCGCTTCGGCTTCCTTCTTGCCCGCGTCGCGCTGGGCGTCGGCCTTGTCCTGCTGAGCCTGGCCTTCCTCGACCAGGTCGTCGCGGCCGGTGACGGTCCCGCCGAACTCCTTGACTTTGCCCTTGACGCCCTCGACGGCGCCCTTGACGGCTTCCTGCGGTCCGCTCTTGTCATCCCCCATGGGTCGACCTCTCTTTCGGTGGTTACGTCTTGATTCGCATCTACCGGCTTCCCGCCCGGCGCGCGGCCAAACACCGCGGCGCCGATCGTGTGCGCATGATCACGAGCGCGCTCCGCCGCGCGAAAGTCATGTTTGAAAACCCAATTCCCGGGTAGTTACAGCCGTCGACCAGGAAGGGGGTGGCGTCACTGAGCACCATCGCTGTCATCGGGGCGACCGGCACGGCCGGATCGCGCGTCGTCGCCAGGCTGAAGGCCCGCGACGTCGCGGTGGTCGAGATCTCCCGCCGGCACGGCGTCGACGTGGTGTCCGGGCGGGGATTGTTCGAGGCGCTGGAGGGGGCGGACGTCGTGATCGACGTCTGCAATCCGCTGTCCGAGCGGTCCGACATCATGCGGACGGTGGCCACCGCCGCCCGCAACGTCGTGGCTGCGTGCGCCGCGCGGGACATCCGGCGACTGGTCGTGTCGACGGTTGCCAACGTGGAAGACCCGGTGTTCGACGGCTTTCCGTACTACGAGGCGAAACGGGAGGCGAAGGCCATCGTTCTCGACAGCACGGTTCCGGCGACGATCGTGAAGTCCACCCAGTGGTACGAGTTCGCCACGAACCCCGTCGCGGTGAGCTCGCGCGACGGCGAGGTGGTGGTCGAGGACTGGCTGATCCAGCCCATCGCCGCCGACACCGTCGCCGATGTGCTCGTCGAGGCGGCCCTGGGTCAGACGCATCCGCCGCGCACCATCACCGGCCCGCAGGCCGTCCACCTGCCGGAGCTGACGTCGAAACTGCTGGCGCAGCAGGGCGACAACCGTCGCGTGCGCGCCGTGCCGCCCGGGCTCGGCGCGCTCGGGACCGGGGCGCTGCTGCCCTCCGACGGCGCGGTGGTCGTCGGCCCCGACGTCGACACCTGGCTGCATACCTTGGCCCCGGGCGCCGCGGACGGCGTTTCGGCCGACGGCGACGGCGCCGTGGCGAGCACGAGGCGGCTGCGGGACTTGTCCAAGACCTGAGTGGCGGCCAGACCGGGAAGATTTGGCGGTGGCGACGCCTGCCGTATTCGTGTTCGCCATGCCGGCGGCTGCCGGGGCGGCTAGGCTCGTGCTCAGTTGAATCCACAGCTGCCGCAATCACGAGCGGCGTGTAGGACAGCGCAGTCGCTCGCCCTGCTCACCAAATTTGAGGGGCGCTATCAGATGACTTCTTCACCGGAACCCAAACCCCACTGCTGCGGGGAACCGCGCAATCGCTACGTGATCGATTGCGCGGGGGCGCGGGTGCACGTGCACGCGCGCAGCGTGGCCACCGTCCTGCGCATCGACGGCGAGATCGACGCCGCCAACGCCGACCTCGTCGCCGAGGTGGTGCGCCGCTTCGCGCGGCTCAACGCGCCGCTGGTCCTCGATCTCAGTGGGCTGGATTTCCTGGGCAGCGCCGGCCTGCGGGCGCTGCTCCTCCTCAACGAGGAGCACCGGGCAGCCCAACTGCACAACAACGTCGTCCGCGGTGCGGCCCTGGGCCGGCTGACCCGCGTGGTCACCGACCACGGCTTGCCGGTGGTCGATTCGGTTCCCGAGGCCCTGCAGAACACCCACGACTTCATCCGCGCGCGCCGTCGGTTCCTCGCCGGCCTGGCCCGCCAGGGGGAACCACAGCGCAAGGCGCCGTAGCCGCCCGCTTCGACCGCAATCAAGGTCACGGTTTCGTCACGATCCGGATCACGATTGCTTAAGAGCCGGTGCCGTTCTTTAAGAATTCTCAGCATTGGCGCCCGAATGTGGTTGTCCGCTTAGCAAAAACCCCGCCCGGTGGCCGCATTCGGCGGTGCGGGGCGCGGGCTTGCCGTTTGGGCCGACAAAGCCACTGTTCGCCTCCGCTACTTTGGATTTCGAGGATCGGGAGCCTCTCTGGAATCAATTGATCAATTTCGAAGGACAACACTGATCATGAAAATCAGCAGTATCGTCGCGCGCCGGCGCAGCGCCGGCGTCAGCGCGGGCTTCCTGCTCGGGGGACTGACCATGGGCATCGTCGGCGCACCGTCGGCCGCCGCAGCACCCGACTGCAGCCCGGGCGGTGTGAACTCCACCGTCTCCTCGGCGCAGGGCGCGGCGCAGCAATACCTGGCCGCCCATCCGGACGCCAACCAGGCGGTCACGGCCGCGCTGGGCCAGCCCCGGCCCGAGGCCGCGTCCAGCCTGCGCGGCTACTTCACCGCGCACCCGCAGCAGTACTACGACCTGCGCGGCATCCTGGCGCCGATCGGCGACACCGAACGGCAGTGCAACGTCACGGCCCTGCCGCCGACGCTGGAGTCGGCCTACCAGGAGTTCATGGCCGGCTGATCGCGCCGGGAACGGCCCGCCACACCGCCGTGGCGGGCCGTTTCGCGCTGGCCGGCCGCGGGTAATTGTCCAGTCAGCCAATGGGTATGGAGGCAACCATGCGGCTGCGTCGCAGCGATCTCGGCAAGCCGGGGATCACCCGCAAACGCCGGGGCAAGGGCTTCGCCTACTACGACCCCGCGGGCAACCGGGTGTCCGACCCCGACACCCTGGCGCGCATCAAGGATCTCGTCATTCCGCCCGCGTGGAAAAGGGTGTGGATCTCGCCGCAGCCCAACGGCCACATCCAGGCGGTCGGCACCGACGCGGCGGGACGCCGCCAGTATCTCTACCACAGCGCATGGCAGCAGGAGCGCGCCGAGGAGAAATTCGACCGCGTCCTTCAGTTGTCGGTGCAGTTGCCGCTGTGGCGGGCGCGCATCGCAAAAGACCTGTCGCGGCGCGGCTTGACCCGCGAACGCGTGCTCGCGGTCGCGCTGCGCCTGCTCGACCGCGGCTACTTTCGCGCCGGCGGCGAGCAGTACGCCGAGGAAAACGAGTCTTACGGGCTGGCCACGTTGCTGTGCAGCCACGTGACGGTGCGCCGCCGCGCGGTCGCGTTCGACTTCCCGGCCAAGAGCGGGGTTCGGCGCACCGTGGAGATCGAGGACGCCGAAATCGTCCGGGCGGTGCGGGCGTTGATGCGGCGCCCGCAGCGCACCGACCGCCTGCTGGTGTGCCGCAATGACTCCGGCTGGGTCGACATCCGCTCCGACGACCTCAACGCCCGGTTCAAGGAGATGGTCGGCGCCGAGTACACGGTGAAGGATTTGCGGACCTGGCACGGCACCGTGCTGGCCGCCGCGGCGTTCGCCGACGCGGACCCGCCCGTCTCGCAGCGGGTGATCAAGCGGGTCGAGTCCGCCGTCATGAAGGAGGTCGCCGAGGAACTCGGCAACACGCCGGCGGTGGCCCGGGGCTCGTACGTGGACCCGCGCGTCGTCGCCGGTTACGAGCAGGGCCTGACCATCGAAGCGGCGGCGCGTCGGGCCGAACGCGCCCGTCGACCCGACGCCGCGCAGGAAATCCTGGAGAAGGCGACCCGCATGCTGATTCGCCGAGTGGCCAAGGGCCACAACGCATCCAGCTTGTCCGCGCTGCCCAGGAGCGCGTGAGTCAAGTGGTGTGATGGGCCGAGCCCGACGATCGGCTCGGCGTTGTCGTGGCGGGACGACCAAACTTGGCGCGCGTCGCAGGAATAACGATCACGAATGCGGGTATGCGGGAACTTGTGCGCCGAGGCACGCGCCACAGCGCTGCTCGGATGCTGCCCGGAAAGTCGAACCCATGGCGATCCGGGGTCTGGTTGGGCGCGGCGAATACGCCAATGCCGTCGAGATCCTGCGCGCCCGGCGACACCCCAATGACTAGGAGGGCAATCAATGTCGAAACAAGAGGTCTCGGACTACCTGCTCGAGCGGTTGCGGGCGTGGGGAGTCGAGCACGTGTTCGCGTTCCCCGGCGACGGCATCAACGGGATCCTCGCCGCCTTCGGGCGCGCCGACAACAAGCCCATGTTCATCCAGTCGCGGCACGAGGAGATGAGCGCCTTCGAGGCGGTGGGCTACGCCAAGTTCACCAACCGCGTCGGGGTCTGCATGGCCACGTCCGGCCCCGGCGCCATCCACCTGCTCAACGGGCTCTACGATGCCAAGCTCGACCACGTCCCGGTGGTGGCGATCGTCGGGCAGACCAACCGCAGCGCCATGGGCGGCTCGTACCAGCAAGAGGTCGACCTGCTGAGCCTGTTCAAGGACGTCGCCAGCGACTACGTCCAAATGGTCACTGTCCCAGAGCAATTGCCCAACGTGCTGGACCGCGCGATTCGGGTGGCCCTGGCCCAGCGCGCACCCACGGCGATCATCATCCCCTCCGACGTGCAGGAGCTGGAGTACTCGCCGCCCACGCACGCGTTCAAGATGGTGCCGTCGAGCCTGGGCATCGAGTGGCCGGCCGTCTCCCCCGACGACGCGGCGATCCGGCGCGCGGCCGACGTGCTCAACGCGGGCAAGAAGGTCGCGATGCTGGTCGGCAACGGCGCGGCCGGAGCTTCCGAGGAGCTGAGCGAGGTCGCCGACCTGCTCGGCGCCGGGGCGGCCAAGGCGCTGCTGGGCAAGGACGTGCTGAGCGACGAATTGCCCTGGGTCACCGGCTCGATCGGGCTGCTGGGCACCCGGCCCAGCTACGAGCTGATGCGCGACTGCGACACCCTGCTCACGGTCGGGTCCAGCTTCCCCTACACCCAGTTCCTGCCGGGCTTCGATCAGTGCCGCTCCGTGCAGATCGACATCGACGGCCGCTTCATCGGCATGCGGTACCCGTACGAGGTGAACCTGGTCGCCGACGCGAAGGCCGCGCTGCGGGCCCTGATCCCGCACCTGCGCCGCAAGGAGGACCGCGGTTGGCGCGACACCGTCGAGGCCAATGTGGCGCGCTGGTGGGAAACCATGGACATGGAGGCGAAGGTCAGCGCCGACCCGATCAACCCCATGCGGCCGTTCTCCGAACTGTCCCCGCTGCTGCCCGACGACGCCATCGTCACCGCCGATTCGGGGTCGTCGGCCAACTGGTACGCGCGCCAACTGAAGTTCCGCGGCAACATGCGGGGCTCGCTGTCGGGCACGCTGGCGACCATGGGGCCCGGCGTCCCCTACGCGATCGGCGCCAAGTTCGGCCACCCGCGCCGGCCGGTCATCGCGTTCGTCGGCGACGGCGCGATGCAGATGAACGGCATGGCCGAGCTGATCACGATCAAGCACTACTGGCGCGAGTGGGGTGACCCCCGGCTGATCGTGGCGATCCTGCACAACAACGACCTGAACCAGGTCACCTGGGAGATGCGCGCGATGGCCGGCTCGCCGAAATTCGCGGAGTCGCAGAACCTTCCCGACGTCGACTTCGCCGGGTTCGCGGCCAGCCTCGGCCTGGGCGCGATGGCCATCAAGGACCCCGAGGAACTCGGCGACGCGTGGCGCAACGCGCTGTCGGCGGACCGCCCGACCGTGCTCGACATCTACACCGACCCGAACATGCCCCCGATTCCCCCGCACGCCACCTGGGACCAGTTCAAGGCGGCCACCACCGCGGTGCTGTCCGGCGACGAGGACCGGGTCGGCTTCGTCAAGGTCGGCCTGAAAACCAAGGCGCAGGAGTTCTTGCCGCACAAGAAGAGCTGAGGGCAAAGGGCCGCGCGGCTCAATGCGCGTAGGCGTTGCGGGCGCCGCGCAGGTCGTCGACGAATAGCCGGTAGGCCTCGTCGCGGGAATCGCTGCGGTCGCGCAGCACGGCCGAGGGATGCACGGTCGCCATCACGATCGGCTCCGGGTCCAGCCGGACGTCGACGGTGGTGGGGAACGGGATGACGTGGCCACGCTCGGCGGACACCCGAAACGCCGCTCCGAGAAGCGATTGCGCGGCTGTCGCGCCGAGGCAGACGATCACCTGCGGCCGCACCGCCTCGATCTCGGCGATCAGCCACGGCCGGCACGCAACGACCTCGGTGCGGCTGGGTTTCTGGTGTATCCGCCGCTTGCCGCCCTTGCGGGTGAACTTGAAATGCTTGACGGCATTGGTCTGGTACGTCAGCGTCGGGTCGATCCCGGCATCGTCGAGCCCCCGCGCCAGCAACCGTCCCGCGGGGCCGACGAAGGGCAGGCCGGCGCGGTCCTCCTGATCCCCCGGCTGCTCGCCCACCAGCATGATCGGCGCCCCGGGGTGGCCGTGGCCGAAAACCGTTTGCGTCGCATCGGCATACAGCGGGCAGCCGTGGCACCGGCCGGCCGCGGCTTTCAGCGCCACGAGGCCGCGATCCTCGGGCAGGTACCGCGCGGCGCTGATCTTGGTGGCGGCTATGGACATACTCCTACGCAGCGGGCGGGAAACGGCCTCCTCAGCCCTTCCCGACGATGGCGTCGCGGGCCCGGTCCAGCATCGCGGCGAACGGCCCGGCGGCCAGGTTGGCCGCCTGGGACTCCACGCCCGCGTGCGGCCGGGTGGGCGCGATCGCCTCGGCAAGCTTGGCGGCGCGCCCCATCCTCGCCAGCTCCTCGTCGCTCAATTCCTCGCCCAGCTTGGCGAACTCGTCGGACTCCTCGTGCTCGGCATGGTCGATGACCGCGTCGCGGAGCTCGGTCAGCTGGCGGGTGAACTCCTCGCTGTCGACGTCGAGCTTCTCCAGCTTCTGCAGGACCGTCTTGGCCTCGTGCTCCTCTTCCAACCGCTTGCCGACCACCGCGGCACCGTTGCCGAGCTTCCGCTTGGCCCGCGGGTGAACGATTTCCTCTTCGGCGGTCTCGTGCACGGCAAGCATCCGCCGAAGTTCGACGAACGCCTTCTCCCGCTCCTTCCCGCCGGCCGACAGCGTGTCGGCGAACAGGGACTTGATCTGCTCGTGCTGACTGACAAGAAAGTCGACCACATCGGTGGGCGACTTGATGGCGTGCTGCGCCATGATGTCCCTCCCATTCAAATCTTTTGGCTTCCGGTGGCGCGCCGGCTGTTGCGCGCTCCTGTTGCGGCTACCCGACCCGCCCGGCCACCAAACCGGCACGTGTGGCGGCGCGTCGAGCGGGTATTTCTTCGATCATGGGTTGGCGTTCGGGGCTCGTGGGCGCCGTCAGCGCCGTGACGGTCGCGGCGGGCTGTGCGACGTCCGGATCGACCCTGGAGAGCGCGCCCGGGGTGCTGGTGTGGTCCGTCCGCGCGCCGCTGCGCCAGCCGGTCTGGTCGTACCGGACGCACGCGCTGGTCGCCATCACCGACGACCACCGGCTGGCCGAGGTGTCCGGGGGTGCCCGCCCCGACGACGCCACGACGCGGCTGTCGGCGCCCCTGGCGGTGGGACGCAACCTGCAGATCAGCCAGAAGGACGACGGGGTAGTGTTCGTGCCGCAACCCGACCGCGGCAAGGTCGCCTCCGTCGACCTGGGCAGCCTGCGCCAGGTCAACGATTTCGACGCCGGGCCGCATCCTGCCTACCTCGCCGAGGACGGCGGAATGCGGATATTGCTCGCCCTGTCTGCCGACGGAACCGCGGTGACGCCGGTGGACCAATACGGCTTCCGCAAGCTGCCCACCGCGCCGGTCACCGACGACCCGGCGGACAGCATCGACGGCGCCAACCGCGGGCGAAAGATCGACTACCACCTCTACGGCGCCTCGGGAATCCGCTATTACGAGGGTTTTTCGTCGCCGCCGCGGCAACGGGGCGCGCTCGGCCTGGACGTCGCGGTGTCGGCGGGCGACGGCGCAGCGGACGCCCGCAACTATGTGGCCGGGCACGACAGCAACACGCTGTACGCCGTCGATTCGCGCCGTGGCGGCAGAGGGATGGAGCTGCTGGCCAGCGCCCAGTTGCCCTCGCCGATACGCGAATTGGGCACCGACGACACCCGCATCTACGCGGCCACCGACCGCGAGGTGGTGGTCCTCGAGACCGACAGCTTCACCGGCTTCCCGGACCGCAAGATCCCGGTGATCCGCGTCATCGACTACCGCTCCCACCTGCCCGCCGGCGCCGCCCGATCGGCCGGCCTCTCGGGCATGGCCATCGGACCCCACCGTGTCTATCTGACGCTGGCCGACAACCCGTATGTGGTCAGCGTCGCCAAGCCACATCTGTGAGCGTCCGCGAGGGCTAGGAGAAACCGATGAGCGCAACACATGATCGCACCCGCGAGGCGATCGACATCGACAACGACGTCGAGTTGATCACCGAACAGATCAAGGCGCTCAGGGAACTTGCCAAACAGGACGACGCCGAGGCGATCAGCGAGGGCCAGCGCTACGACTTCAGCATCCGGTGGGGCACCGTGCTGGCCGGCCGGCTGCGGCGGCTGGTGCACTACAGCTCACTGGGCCGGCTCGACGAGGCGGACGAGCGCCGATTTCGCGCCTTGCGCGACGAACTGCGCACGCTGTCGCACCTGATCGACCGGTTCCGGCTCGCAGCGCCCGACTTCACCGACCGGCCGCCCCCCTCGGCGAAACGCTTCCGTCCCCGTCGGTGAGAAAATCCTTCTCCGACAACACGATTCCGGTCCGCGGCTTCGCGCAATCCGGGTTGCGACAGGTCAGTGCGACCAGGTAGGCGTCGGAATCCTCATCGAGGAACAGGAAGCCGAGATACAGGGCGTCACCAACGTCGAAGTCCTTCGCCCCGCAGCACTCGCAGTACCCACCCTTGGCCGCGATGTGCGCCCACACCCGTTCGCGGGCCGCCGGATACAGCGCGATCAGCTCAGGGCGCACCAGGGTGTCGTCGTCACGCATGTCAGATCTCCACGTCCTTGTCGTAGTGGACGTTGTCCTCTCGCCAGCCGCCCAGGCCGTGGCCGATGCCGCGGTGGTCGTCGATGAATTCGATCTGGTTGATCCATTTGGCCATCTTGAAGCCGACCTGGGTCTCCACCCGCAGCCGCAGCGGCGCACCGTGCTTGATGGGCAACGGTTCTCCGTTCATCTCGTACGCCAGGATGGTTTGCGGTTTGTAGGCCAGTTCGAGGTCCATCACCTCGTAGAACTGCCCCTCCCCCTCGGCGCTCGGTTCGTCGCGGCCGGTGTCCTGCATGGTCAGGAAGCACACGAACCGGGCCTGGGGCAGCGGGCGCACCAGTTCCACCAGCGCCGCCAGCGGGAGGCCCTTCCACTCGCCGATGCTCGACCAGCCCTGCACGCAGTTGTGCAGGACGCGTTGGCTTTTCGGCTCGGCCAGCGCGCGCAGGGCGGCCAGGTCCAACGTCACCGGCTCCTCGACCAGCCCCCCGACCCGCAGCCGCCAGTCGACGAAGTTGTGCACCGCCATCACCTTGTACTCCGCCGAACACGGCGGCTTGCCGTTGACGCGGTGTTCTTCCGACAGCATCCGTTCGGGGTAGTCCTGTCGCGAGTCCAGCGGGCGCAGCAGGATCAGCCGGGCGCGCGTGATGACGGCGCCGAGGATGCGGCGGACCTGGACCGGCCGGCGCAGGCTCCACACCGTGGCCGCGACGTGGACGGCGACGATCGCGCCGAGGATCACGAAGGACAACACGGTCGCCAGCGTGACGTTGCGGACCGAGCCGAAGATCATCGAGGCGTTGAGCTGACCCCAGCCCCAGAAGAAGACCATCGACACGTGTATCGCGATGAAAACCACGAACGCGACCAGCCCGAGGAAGTGCAGGCTGCGCGCCGATTGCCGCCCGCCCCACAGCCTTACGAACCAGGGGAAGCGGGCCTCGATCGCCGGGGACTGCGCGGCGCCGGTGAGGATCTGAAACGGTGCCAGCACGAAGATGACGCCCGCGTAGGTCAGTTTCTGGATGGCGTCGAGCGGTTCGTCGGGCAGCAGCGGGGGCAGGTTGAACGTCATGTAGGTCACGATGTCGTTGCCGGCTTCGACGAAGGTCGCCCACGACCGGGGCCAGTACCGGTGCCATTGGCCCGTGGCGAACAGCAGGACGTAGTACGAGAGCCCGACCAGCACCCAACCGATCACCGAGATGAAGTGCCAGTGGCGGCCCATGCCGAGCTTCTTGTGACCGGGCAGCGCCACGAGCGAGCTGTAGTCCTCTTCCTCGTCGAGGGTGTCGTACAGCTTGTCGGTCGGCATCGTCTTGGTGGTGAAGCGCGCCCACTCGGTGCCGGGCTTGCTGTCCTCACGCCAGTACAGCTTGGGGTGGGTGGACAGGATCTCGATGCCGCTGCGCAGCAACAACGTCAGGAAAAGGACGTTGAGCCAGTGGTCGATGCGCAGCCATGCGGGGTAGTCGAGCACGATTTCTGTCATCTGCGCCGCCCGGTCAGTCCTCCCATTGCTGCCGGCGCGGATGGGCCACATTGATGCCCAGCAGCACCGACGCGTGCACGCCGATGTAGGCGCCGGCGAAGGCGAGCGCAAAGGTCGCCGGGGCGACGTCCCACCGCCCGGTGACGGCGGTCAGGCCGGGCAGGCTGGTGATCCGCGTGGCGACGTCCACGCCGAGAACGACGACCGACAGCAGGCTGCCGAAATACCAACTCGCTTGTGCCACAGCGGGATTGCGACCCACTCCCATGCCGGCGGCGACCAGCAGGCAAGCGGCGATGACCGCGACGGCGTAGCCCACGAAGGCCGCCGGCAGCGCGTCCTGGGTCGCCATCGAATACATCAGGTAGCCGTGCGTCGCGGCGATGCCGGCGAGCAGGGCGGCACCCAAACCCGTTACCACCCTGGGCAAGTCGAAGGCGACGTAGCCGCCGAGGGACAGCACCCGAAACAGCCGGCTGCGGTGCCAATTTTCCGGCCACGACCCGACGACAAAACCCACAACGCGCGCGTACCCGGTGCCGAATTCCTCAAACTTCGACTTGTAGGAACTGCCCGTTTTCGGTTCCGTTTGCAGTTGGGACCCGAGCGACTACATTCGCGGCAGGGTCGCACGCTAAGGAGGCCGCCGCGTTGCATCCTCAGGATCCGCTCGGGTACGGCCCGTTCAGCTACGATCCGCTCGGCCGCGTGCCGCCGGCGCCCCCGCCGGTCGCCGCGCTGGCGACGCAATCGCTGGTGTTCGCGTTCCTGTCCCCGCCCGTCGGCGCGATCCTCGGGCACCTGGCGCTCGCTCGGATCCGGCGCACCGGCGAGCCGGGCCGCAACCGCGCGGTGGCCGGGGTGGCGCTGTCGTATGCGTTGGTCGCGCTGTTGGTCATCGCCCTGGCCGGGTGGGCCGGCCTGGCCGCGTTGCGATCCACCCCGAGCCGTACGCCGGGGCCGGCCGCCACCGCCGCGGCGCCGGCGGGTCCGACGGTCGAACCGGCAGGTGTGGCCGCCCTGTTGCCCGGCGCGGGCGACCTGAAGACCCTCACCGACGACCAGAACGTCGAGGCCGGCCAGTCCTGGGACCACCCGTCCAGGTCGGACCGGGAGGGGACCATCGACCGCCCGGAGTGCTGGGGCGCCATCGCGCCGGGAACCCCGGACGCCTACAACGTCGACGCCCTGTTCGGCTACCACGCCGCGGAATTCTCCGACACGCGCAGCCTGCTCAAATCGGTCCAGGTGATCGAGGCCGCCGCGGCGTTTCGCGACGCGGCGGCGGCCCAGTCGCAGCTGCACAAGCTGCAGGACGGGTGGCAGCAGTGCGGCGGGACGACCGTGAGCGTGACGATTCCCGAGGCGGGCGCGATCCCGTTCGCCGTGGGCCCGCCCGCCGACGCCGGCAACGGCATCACCACGTTGGGCCTGACGCCCAAGGGGCTGCAGGTGCGTTCGGCCCGCGCGATCGCGGCCAAGGCCAACGTCGTCGTCGACCTCTACGTGTCCTACAGCGGCACCACCGACGCCGACCGCCCCCGGGCCACGGCCGTGAGCATCGCGAACTTCGTGCTCAACAAGATCCCCGGCTGAGGCGCCCCAGTAGGGTGGGGCCCATGAAATACCTGGACGTCGACGGCGTCGGATCCGTCAGCCGAATCGGCCTGGGCACCTGGCAGTTCGGGTCGCGGGAGTGGGGCTACGGGGAGGGCTACGCCTCGGGTGCCGCCCGCGACATCGTGCACCGGGCCCGCGCCCTGGGGGTCACGCTGTTCGACACCGCCGAGGTGTACGGGCTGGGCAAGAGCGAGCGGATCCTGGGCGAGGCGCTCGGCGACGAGCGCGCCGAGGTCGCGATCGCCAGCAAGATCATGCCGGTGGCGCCGTTCCCCGCGGTGGTCAAGCAGCGGGAGCGCGCCAGCGCGCGCCGGCTGGGCGTCGACCGCATCCCGCTCTACCAGGTTCACCAGCCCAACCCGGTGTTCCCCGACTCGGTGATCATGCCGGGGATGCGCGACCTGCTCGACGAGGGCAAGATCGGCGCGGCCGGCGTCTCCAACTACTCGCTGGAGCGCTGGAAGAAGGCCGACGCGGCGCTGGGGCGGCCGGTGATCAGCAACCAGGTGCACTTCTCGCTCGCCCATGCCGGCGCCCTGGAGGACCTGGTGCCCTTCGCCGAGCGCGAGAACCGCATCGTGATCGCCTACAGCCCGCTGGCGCAGGGGCTGCTGGGCGGCAAGTACGGCGCGGACAACCGTCCCGGCGGCGTGCGCGCGGTGAACCCGCTGTTCGGCACGGAGAACCTGCGCCGCATCGAGCCGCTGCTGCAGACACTGCGCGACGTCGCGGCCACGGTCGGGGCCAAGCCGGCCCAGGTGGCGCTGGCCTGGCTGATCAGCCTCCCGGGTGTCGTGGCGATTCCCGGCGCGTCCAGCGTCGAGCAGCTCGAATTCAACGTCGCGGCCGCCGAGGTCGAGCTGCCGCCGGATTCCCGCGAGGCGCTCACCGACGCGGCCCGCGCCTTCCGGCCCGCCTCGGCCGGGCGCTTCCTGACCGATTTGGTCCGGGAGAAGTTGGGGCGTTAGGACTGCTCAGGACTGCTTCGAGTCCGCGAACGCTGCCGGGCTGGCGGGCGCGCCCCGCGCCACCACCACCGGCATCGAGGTGGCCGCGTCGGTCCGCAGGACGGTGTGCACCACGTCGATGAGGTCCTCGACGGGCATCAGCTTGCCGGGCATGCAGCCGCGCGACGCCCAGAGCGGGACGGCCTTCATGGCCAGGTCCATGTCCCAGCCGATGTTCATGCCGGTCTGGCTGTCGCCCTCGCCGCCGGCGCACTCGCCCACGATGAGGGTGGTGAAGCCGATGTCCGGATGCTCGGCCCGCCACGCCTCGACGAGCCGCTCCAGGGCCGCCTTGCTGACGCCGTACGCGCCGAGTCCCGGCCACGGCGGGCCGAACGTGCCCGCGTCGGAGGACAGGTAGACCGCCTTGCCCGCGGCGCCCGTCAGGTGCGGGACCGCCGCCGCCGTCACCAGCGCCGCGCCGATGACGTTGGTGTCGAAGATCCGCCGCCACGTCTCGGCGTCGGTGTCGACCATCCGTACCAGCGGACCGACGGCCGGCGTGTAGACGAGGTTGTCGATGCCGCCGAGCGCCTCGGCGGCGGCGGCGATCGCCGACCGGCACGACGCCTCGTCGGTCACGTCGCACGCGATGGCGACCGCACCCGCCCCGGCCTCCTGCGCCGCGGCCTCGATGCGCTCGCGGCGCCGGGCCAGCAGGGCGACCCGATCGCCGCGCTGCGCCAGACCGACACCGATGCACCGCCCGAGTCCGCTCGAGGCGCCCACCACCACTGTCCTTGACATATTCGCCCTCTCCTGTAACGAGCTGCCGTCGGCAAAAACCTACCGGATTGCGCCCGTCACGTGGCGATGGTCAGGCTGATCAGTTGCTGATGACGGTGTTCCGGTCCCCCAGCTTGGCCTGGTACATGGCCGCATCGGCCCGGGCCGTGATCGTGTCGACGGAATCGCCGGGCTGCGCAAGCGTTGCGCCGATGCTCAGGGTCGCGGAGTACGTCTTGCCGGCTACGTGGATGGGATCGGCGGCGCGGCAGCGAATCTTCTCCGCGATGTGGCCGAGTTCCTCGGCGCTGCGCACGCCGGGCAGCAGGACCAGAATCTCGTCGCCTCCCGTCCGGCCGACGGTGTCCCCCCGGCGAACGCTCCCCCGGATCCGGGCCGCCAGGGTCGCCAGCACGAAGTCGCCGATCCCGTGCCCCCAGGTGTCGTTGATGTCCTTGAAATGGTCGACGTCGCAGAACAACACGCCGACATGCGTTCCTACGTGTTGCGGTTCCTTCAGCGCGGAGGCGAGCCGGTCCAGGGCCTCGGCCCGGTTCACCAGACCGGTCAGGGTGTCGAAGCGCGCCAACCGCTCGAGTCGCTGCTCCGCCTCGACCTGGTCGTCGACGATGCGCAACGCCGCGATCACGCCGTCGGTGTCGCCGTCGGCGTCGACGTACGGTTTTCCGTGGCCCTCGACCCAGTGGTCGGTGCCGTCGGCGGAACGAATCCGGAACCGTTGCAGGACCGCGTCACCGGCGGCGACCCTGCGCAGCGCGTCGATGACCGTCTCCAGGTCGCGCGGATGGATATGGCGGCTGAGATCGGAGCCGGTCCAGCTTTGCGGTGGCCGGCCGAACGCGGCCTCCACGGAAGGTGAGATCCACGCGACGTCGGCGCCGCGAAGGTGCACGATGATGTCCACCGCGTTCTCGGCGAGGATGCGATAGCGCCGCTCGGCGTCGGCGCGTTCCTTGCTGACCAATTCCTTCTCGATCAGCAGTTTCTGCTCGCGCTGGCTGAGATAGAACGTGACCGCCCCGACGATGAGGGCGCCCAGCAGCACCGAGAAGGTCCACTCCGCGTGCTCACCCAGCCCGAGCCCCAGGAAGACCGGCCGCGACAGCGCAACGACGACCGGAAATCCGGCGAGGATGGCCACCAACCGGAGCAACGACGTCCGATCGGGCCGGGCGAGCAGCCAGGCGACCGGGAACCGGTCGGGGCGCGTCAGCGACGTCGCGGCGGCGAGCAGCAGCAGCGCAAGGCCCGTCATGAGCGCCTGACCGGTCGACGGCGAGTAACCCACCAGCGCCAGTGCGTTGAACAGGTACGCACCGACCGTGACCGCCGGGATGGCGGCGCCGGCCGCCATGCATGCCGGCCACACCAGGCGGGTCCACCGATCCACCCGGATCAGCGCCGCGGCGGCCGCCAGGAGCAGGACCGACAACGCCGTCTGCGGGCTTGGGCGCCCCGGCCAGGTCTGTTGCGACGCGCGCACCGCGTCGCCGAACCACACCTGGTCCATGGCCGACGACGACCCCCCGGCCGCGTACTCGATCAGGGTCATGCCGGCGAGGGCGCCGACCGCCAGCGCGAGCCCGCGCCCTGCCGGGACGCGGCCACGCGGTGGATTGCCCGACTGCGCCGCGATCGCCGCCGCCAGCGCCGCCAGCCACAACGCGGTCCACGGCATCATCTGCGGCCAGGCCGGATAGACCCTGGTCAACTCGTCGGTACCGGTCGCCCAGCCCGCCCAGGCCGCGCCGGCGAGCGCGAACCCGGCGGCCAGCGCGATCCGTCGGCACCAGGCCACGTCGTTCAGGCGTCCGTCCGGGCTCGACCTCTCCATCGGGTGCCCCTTCCTCGCCCGGCGGCGGCGCAACCGACATTGTGCGCGGAGCGGAAGCCGATGTCTCGGGGCAGAAGGTCATCAATCCCGGTGCGGAAGGTCACCAATGTGACCCGGCGATCGTCCCGCTCAGCCGCCGTCCGGGGCCTGCAGCACCACGGCGCTGTGCGCGTCCACGGTGAACGTGCCCCCGCCGGGCACCTCCTCCGCCGGGGTCTCCTCCTCCGGTCCGGTGAAGATGACCAGCTGCCAGGAGGCGCCGAATTCCTTTGCCGGCAAGGTGAATTCGATCGGCTCGTGATGGGCGTTGAAGCACAACAGGAACGAGTCGTCGAGGACGCGCTGGCCCCGGGCGTCGCGGTCGGGGATGCCGTGGCCGTTGAGGAACACCGCGACCGACTTCGCGAACCCCGCGCCCCAGTCCTCCTCGGTCATCTCCGCCCCCTCGGGGGTGAACCAGGCGATGTCGGGCAGCCCGTCCTGCCCGCGGCGACCCAGGGGCTTGCCGGAAAAGAACCGGCGGCGCCGGAACACCGGGTGGTTGGCGCGCAGCGCCGACACCGTGCGGGTGAATTCCAGCAGGCCGTTATCGGCCTTCGCCCAGTCGATCCAGGTGAGCTCGTTGTCCTGGCAGTAACCGTTGTTGTTGCCGTTCTGGGTGCGGCCGAGCTCGTCGCCGTGGCAGATCATCGGCACGCCCTGGGAGAGCAGCAGCGTGGTGAGGAAGTTGCGCTGCTGGCGGGCGCGCAGCGCGTTGACGTCCGGGTCGTCGGTCGGCCCCTCCGCGCCGCAGTTCCAGGACCGGTTGTGGCTCTCGCCGTCGTTGTTGTCCTCGCCGTTGGCCTCGTTGTGTTTCTCGTTGTAGGACACCAGGTCCCGCAGCGTGAACCCGTCGTGCGCAATGACGAAGTTGATCGACGCCACCGGCCGGCGCGCCGTGTGCTCATAGAGGTCGGCCGATCCCGACAGGCGGTAGGCGAACTCGTCGAGCGTGGCCGGCTCGCCGCGCCAGAAGTCGCGAACCGTGTCGCGGTACTTGCCGTTCCATTCGGTCCACTGCGGCGGGAAGTTGCCCACCTGGTAGCCGCCGGGGCCGACGTCCCACGGCTCGGCGATGAGCTTGACCTGGCTGATCGTCGGATCCTGTTGCACCAGTTCGAAAAACGTCGCCAGCCGGTCGACGTCATAGAATTCGCGGGCCAGCGTGGCGGCCAGGTCGAAACGGAAGCCGTCGACGTGCATCTCGAGCACCCAGTAGCGCAGCGAGTCCATGATCAGCTGCAGCGCGTGCGGATGCCCGACGTTGAGGCTGTTACCCGTGCCGGTGTAGTCCATGTAGTAGCGCTTGTCGTCGTCGACCAGCCGGTAGTAGGCGGCATTGTCGATTCCCCGCATCGATAGCGTCGGGCCCAGGTGGTTGCCCTCGGCCGTGTGGTTGTAGACGACGTCGAGGATCACCTCGATGCCGGCCTCGTGCAGCGCCCGCACCATCGCCTTGAACTCCTGCACCTGCCCGCCCGGGGAGGTCGCGCTCGAGTACTTGAAGTCGGGTGCGAAGAACCCGATCGTGTTGTAGCCCCAGTAATTCGACAAGCCCTTGTCCACCAGGGTCGAGTCGTTGGCGAAGTGGTGCACCGGCATCAGCTCGATGGCGGTGACGCCAAGGCTCTTGAGGTGCTCGATGATCACCGGGTGTGCCACGGCCGAGTAGGTGCCGCGCAGCTGTTCTGGGATGTCGGGGTGGGTCTGCGTGAGGCCCTTGACGTGCGCCTCGTAGATGACGGTGTCGGCGTACTGGTGGTCCGGGGGCCGGTCGTTGCCCCAGTCGAAGTAGGGGCTGATCACCACCGACTTGGGCATGCTGGGGGCGGAGTCGTCGTCGTTGCGGCTGTCGGGGTCGCCGAAGTTGTAGCTGAACAGCGACTGGTTCCACTCGAAGGTGCCGTCGATGGCCTTCGAGTACGGGTCCACCAGCAGCTTGTTCGGGTTGCAGCGCAGGCCGTCCGCCGGCTCGTAGGGGCCGTGCACGCGGTAGCCGTAGCGCTGGCCGGGCTCGATGCCGGGGATGTAGGCGTGCCAGACGAATCCGTCGACCTCGGGCAGCGGGATCCGGCTCTCCACCCCGTCGGCGTCGAACAGGCACAGCTCCACCCGTTCGGCCACCTCGCTGAACACAGCGAAGTTGGTGCCGGCGCCGTCATACGTCGCGCCCAGCGGATAGGCCCTGCCGGGCCACACTTCACCGGTGGGCGTGGGCGCGAGGGGTTCTGCGGAAGTCATGGCGCTTTCAATACCCTGCGGCGGCCGCTTCCAAACGGCGGTGCGGAAGGGCTTGCGGCGGAGCGGTTTTCAGGGTTTTAACATGACTTTTACCGCGCCGTCCTGCTTCTTCTGGAAGATCTCGTAGCCGTGCGGGGCCGCATCGAGGGGCAGCACGTGGGTGGCGAAGGTGTCGACGCCGAGCGGGTCGCCGTCGCCCAGCAGCGGCATGATGTCGTCGACCCACCTCTTGACGTTGGCCTGCCCCATCCGCAGGGTCACCTGCTTGTCGAAGAGGGTGAGCATCGGCAGCGGGTCGGCCATCCCGCCGTAGACGCCGATCAGCGAGATGGTGCCGCCCCGTCGCACGATGTCGATGGCGGAATACAGGGCGCTGAGCCGGTCCACGCCGGCGGTCTGCATGACCCGCTTGCCCAGGAAGTCCGGCAGCATCCCGCTGGCCTGCTGCGCCAGCCGTGCCGCGGGCGAACCGTGCGACTCCATCCCCACCGCGTCGATCACCGAGTCGGTGCCCCGGCCGTCGGTCAGGTCGCGGATCGCGTCCCCCAGGGGCGCGTCGAGCCGGCCCAGATCGATGGTGTGGATGCCGCGCTCGGCGGCGCGGGCCAGGCGCTCGGGCACCAGGTCGACGGCGATGACCCGGTAGCCGAGATGATCGGCGATGCGCGCGGCCATGTCCCCGATGGGGCCCAGGCCCAGCACGGTCACCGACCCGCCGTCGGGGATGTCGGCGTAGGCCACCGCCTGCCAGGCGGTGGGCAGCACGTCGGACAGGTAGACGAAGCGCGAATCCGGCGGTCCCTCAGGGACTTTGATGTGCGTGAACTGCGCCTGCGGGACGCGCAGCAGCTCGGCCTGGCCGCCGGGGACTTCGCCGTAGAGCTCCGAGTAGCCGAACAGGGCCGCGCCCATGCCCTGGTCGCGCACCTGGGTGGTTTCGCATTGGGTGTAGAGCCGGTTGCCGCACATGTAACAACGGCCGCAGGAGATCTGGAACGGGATGACGACCCGGTCGCCGACGCGCAGGTCGCCGGTTTCCGGGCCGACCTCGCGCACGATCCCCATCGGTTCGTGGCCCAGGATGTCCCCGGGTTTCATGAAGGCGCCCAGGATCTCGTAGAGGTGCAGGTCGGACCCGCAGATGTTGGTCGAGGTGACCTCGATGACGGCGTCGGTGGGCCGTTCGATCTTGGGGTCGGGCACCGACTCCACCCGGACGTCGCGCTTGCCTTGCCACGTGACAGCTTTCATGGGCCTGGCGCATACCCGCGCCGCGCCGGCCGAAACGGCTCGGGTGGCCGTGCGCCCCGTTTAGGCGCCGCGCGCGGTCTGGTGGCGGCGCTTGAGCGGATGCTCGGCGTCGATCAGCGACCTGGCGATCTCGATGAGCTTGGTGTTGGATTGCTGCGAGAGCCGGGCGAGGAGTTCGAACGCCTCGACCGCGTCCAGGTTGAAGCGTTCCATGACCACACCCTTGGCCTGGCCGATGACGTCGCGTGACGCGAGCGCGCTGCGGAATTGGTCTTGGCGGCGCATCATCGACCACGCCAGGGCGACGTGGGTGGCGAAAACCCCGCCGACTTCCAGTGATTCGTCGGTGAACGCGTGGGGATGGTCGGCATAGAAGTTGAGCGCGGCCATGGTGCCACTGTCGGCGAACAACTCGTAGGACAGGATGGAGCGGATGGGGGTCTGCTCGAGCGCGTGCATCTGGTAGTTCGGCCACCGCTGATCGAGGTTCAGGTCCTCGACGTGCATCACGTGGTGCTGCCACACGGCCGACAGGCACGGCCCTTCGCCGTACCGGTTCTGGATCGCGTCCAGAACCATCGGGTAGCGATGCGTGGCGGCGACGTTGCTGACGGCCTTGGTCTTGTCGGCCAGGGTGATCCCCGCGTACTGGCAGCCCGCCACGTGCCGGACGCCGCTGTCGATGAGTTCGTGCAGCCCGACACCCGTGTCGGTGCCCTGGCGCTCGAGTTCGGCGATCAGCCCCGCCAGCTGTGCCACCACCGTGGTGTTGTCCACCGGCACGACGTCACCCCCTCGAGAGCTTCTTCATTCTGGTCCGTGTACGCCCACTGCATCCGCCGCCCGGCCGAGCCCCGCTCACCCGTGTCATGGTGGCGACGACCGATCGACGGTGTCGACGCACGAAACGAAGTCTATGGGCCAGTCAACGAAGTGCAAAGCAGGTTACGAACGCTGCGCGGCCCGCGGGACGAAGCCGGCCGGCGGCAAGCGAAGGGGATTCGCGGCGCGCCGAGCGCCGTGCGAACCCGGAATTGTTGTGGCGCAATAAATAACGGCCGCGTCCAGGGACGCCCCGGCGGCGTCGGGCTAACCCGGCGGCACGGGTTAGACTCGCCTTGATGACCTCGATCGTGATCGTCGGCAGCGGCTTCACCGGATTCACCTGCGCCCGCCACCTGACCCGCATCCTGGGCCGACGGCGGGCGCCCGTCCACATCACGATGATTTCCCCGGTCGACTACATGCTGTACACGCCCCTGCTGCCCGACGTCGCGGGCGGGGTCGTCGACGCCCGGTTCGTCGCGGTTCCCCTGGCCAACACGCTCAAAGGGGTCCGCGCCATGCGCGGCCGCGTCGACGGCGTGGACTTCCGGCAACGCACCCTGACCTATTGCGACCCCGAGGAACGCAGCCACACCATGTCGTGGGACCGGCTGGTGCTCACCCCGGGCTCGGTGACGCGGCTGTTCGACGTGCCGGGGCTCGCCGCCCACGCGAGGGGGCTGAAGACCACCGCCGAGGCGCTCTACCTGCGCGACCACTTCGTCGAGCAGCTCGAGCTGGCCAACATCGAGGACGACCCGGCCGGCCGGCAGGCGCAGGCGCGGCGCACCGTCGTGGTGGTCGGCGCCTCGTATTCGGGCACCGAACTGGTGGCCCAGCTGCGGGCCCTGGCCGACGCGGCGGCCAAACAGATGGGCTTTTCGGCCGCCGACGCCAGGTTTTTGTTGCTGGACACGGCCGAGCAGGTCATGCCCGAGGTGGGACCAAAGCTGGGCGAGGCCGCGCTCAAGGTGCTGCGCCGCCGGGGCATCGACGTCCGGCTGGGCACGACGCTCAAAGAGGCGCACGCGGATCACGTTGTGCTCAGCGATGATTCGCGGGTCGACACCCACACCGTCGCCTGGGTGACGGGGGTGACCGGCGCGCCGCTGATCCAGCGGCTCGGCCTGCCGACGGAGCGGGGCCGGCTCACGGTCCAACCCGACCTGCAGGTGCCCGACCACCCCGGCGTGTTCGCGGCCGGTGACGCGGCGGCGGTCCCCGACCTGACGCAACCGGGAAAGATCACGCCGCCGACGGCGCAGCACGCGACGCGTCAGGGCAAGGTGCTCGCCCGCAACGTGGCCGCCAGCCTCGGGCACGGCACGGTCAAGCAGTACAAGCACCGCAACCTGGGTCTCGTGGTGGACCTGGGGCCCCGCTACGCCGTCGCCAACCCGCTGGGCGTGCACCTGTCGGGGCTGCCGGCGAAGGCCGTCACACGGGCCTACCACCTCTACGCGGTTCCGCGCGCGGTCAACCGGTGGGCGGTGGCGCTGGCCTGGCTGACCGACGCCCTGTTCGCCCGGTCGGTGGTGTCGATCGGCCTGTCCTCCGAGGAGGACGCGCAATTCGCCGCCAGCGAGGGCATCCCGATGCCGAAGACCGGTTAGGCGCCGGTCCGCTTCTTGGCTCCCGCGGTTTTTGCCGCGCTGCGCAGACTGTGGTTGGTGGAGCGCAGGTCGGAGTTGGCCGCCGACAGCGCGGCGTTGTCGTCCTCGAGACTCAGGATGCGCGCGACGCCGGCCAGGTTGACCCCGGCGTCAACCAGCGCGCTGATGCGCTGGAGCCGGGCCAGGTCGTCGGCGCTGTAACGCCGCGTTCCGCCGTCGCTGCGGGCCGGCGCCAACAGCCCGTAGCGCTCGTAGAGGCGCAGCGACTGCACCGGGATGCCGGAAAGCTCGGCGGCAACGGAGATTCCGTACACCCCGCGGTCAGGCGCCGGCGCCGCGGTGTCACCGGCGTTGTCGGTCATCGGGCGTCCCCCAAACGAACTTGCACAGAAAATCTCTTTATCACACTTGCGGTGAGCTGTCGATGATGTTATATGAAATCTATGTCATTGGACATAGGTAATAGCCACTTCACAACAGCAGATTGGAGTGAGAGGTGACCGCCATGCTGATGCGTACCGACCCCTTCCGTGACCTGGACCGCTTCGCCCAGCAGGTGCTGGGCACGGCCGCCCGGCCCGCCGTGATGCCGATGGACGCCTGGCGCGAGGGCGAACAATTCGTCGTCGAGTTCGACCTGCCGGGCATCGACGCCGACTCGCTGGACATCGACATCGAGCGCAACGTGGTAACTGTGCGCGCCGAGCGGCCGGCCGTCGACCCCGACCGCGAGATGCTGGCCACCGAGCGGCCGCGCGGCGTGTTCAGCCGCCAGCTCGTGCTCGGCGAAAATCTCGACACCGACAAGATCGAGGCCTCCTACGCTGAAGGCGTGCTGAGACTGCGCATCCCGGTCGCCGAGCGCGCCAAGCCGCGCAAGATCACGGTCGGCCGCGGCAACGGATCTGCAGGCCACACTGCAATCAACGAAAACGCCGCGAAGAGGGAGGTGATAGACGCCTGATCGATCCGCGGGCGGGGCGGCGTTTCCGGCGCCGCCCTCCCCCGCGCCGGAATCATCGACGCGAGGAGGCGAGGTCCGCCATGAAATGGGAGCTGAACGGCCAAACGCCCGCTGTCGAAGGGGCGTTGGCGGGCGGCGTGCCGCAGCGCGCGGGGTGGTTCCGGTTCTATTTCGCGGACCAGCGGTGGGAATGGTCCGAGGAGGTGCAACGGATCCACGGCTACCAACCGGGCAGCGTCACCCCGACGACCGAGTTGGTGCTCGCGCATAAACACCCCGACGACCGCGGGCAGGTCGCGGCGACGATCGATCAGATCCTCAACAACCACCAGGCGTTCAGCACCCGCCACCGGATCATCGACACCGGTGGCAACGTGCGCCACATCGTGGTCGTCGGTGACCAGCTCCTCGACGAGGAGGGCGAGGTGGTCGGAACGCACGGGTTCTACATCGACGTCTCCCCGCTGGCCGAGGGCACGCAGGAGGAGCTCGTCACCGCGCGCCTGGCGGAGATCAACGAGCACCGCGCCGGCATCGAGCAGGCCAAGGGCATGCTGATGCTGGTCTACAACATCGACGACGGCGCCGCTTTCAACCTGCTGAAATGGTTGTCGCAGGAGGCGAACGTCAAGCTGCGGCTGCTGGCCGAGCAGATCGTCGAGGACTTCCGGGACGCCCGCCCGACCCCCTACTCACAGTCGGAGTTCGACCACCTGCTGCTGACCGCGCCCCGGCGCATCCGCCGCTCCGCCAATCAACCGGTCAACGGCTAGCGGATTTGCGCGCGGCCTTCACCAACTGGGCGACGCCGCGCTCGATGCCCGCGGCGAGCGCCTCGATGTCCGGTGCGGTGTCGTAGTCGGCGGTGATGCCGAAGACGAACGTGTCGGCGTAGCTGAGCATCGCGACGCCCGTGCGCACCTGCAACGCGATCGGCGGGACCGGCAGGATTTCCAGCACCCGCCGGCCCATCAGCGTCTGCTTCTTGCGCGGTCCGGGAACGTTGGTCGCCAGCGCGACCACCGCCCGCTGGGGCAGCCGCGCCAGCAGGCGAATCCCCCACGCGGTCAAGGCGAACGGGATGTTGCGGGCCGCCGAGACCAGCGCGCTGCCCCCCTCGCGCTGCCCGCTGGCCTTGGCCCTGGTGAGCCGGCTGTGCACCAACCGCAACTGCTCGACGGGATCGGCCTCGTCGACCGGCAGCAACGGCAGCATCGCCGAGACCTGGTTGTCGGTCATGCCGAAGTGGTTGGTCGGGCGGACCGAGACCGGGACGAGGGTGCGCAGCGAGTTGTGCGTCGGCCGTTCCCCGCGCTCGAGCAGCATCCTGCGGTAGCTGTCCGTGATGGCCGCCAGCGCCACGTCGTTGAGGGTCACGTCGAATGCCCGGGCGACCCGCTTCAGGTCGGCCAGCCGCACTCGCGCCGCGCTGAACCGTCGCATCGTCGTGACGGGACCGTTCAGTGAGGATTCCGGCGCCGCGCGGAACACGCTCGCCGTGAGTTCGGCCGCGCCGAACGCGACGTGTTCGGCGGTCGCCGCCGCCGTGAGCGCGCCGCGCCCGATCTGGCCGATCCAGCTGAACGGGTTGAGGCCGAGCCTGGGCAGGCCCGGGCCGGAGCCGTCCGGCCGCTTGGCGGCGCGGATGTCGGTGGCGAAGGTGTTGGCGCCGCGGTCTTCCGCGTCGTCACTGAACCTCGCCAGCAGCTGGGCGGTCGCGATGCCGTCGGCGACACAGTGGTGAATCTTGGTCAAGACGGCCCACCTGTCGCCGCTGAGGCCCTCGATGACGTAGCACTCCCACAGCGGGCGCTCGCGGTCGAGCCGTCGCTCCATGACGGTCGCGATCGTCTCGAACAGCTCGGCGTCGCCACCGGGATGCGGCAGCGCCAGGCGGTGCAGGTGGCGGGCGATGTCGAAATGCGGGTCGTCCACCCATTCGGGGGCGCCGAGATCCAGCGGCCGGGTCCGCAACACCTGCCGGCACCGCGGAATGGTCGGCGCGCGATCGGCGAAGGCGGCGACGAACTCGTCGTAGGCCGGAGCGGGCCCCTCCATGATCGACACGCCGCCGACCGCCAGGCTCACGTGCGGATCGGAGTCTTCGACTTCGAGGAACGTCGCGTCGAGCGCGGTCAATTGCTCCATCTCGCTACTTTCCGCCCCCGCGCGGCCCCGTGGTCAGAGCCAGAAGTCCTCACCTTTCGGGGCCTAATGACGGCAGCGCGGCGGCGCCGGCGGGTCATATCGTGAGGCCCATGAGCGGGTTCAACTACATTCGGTTCTTCGAAGAAATAGGCATCGACGACGTGCCGGTGGTCGGCGGCAAGAACGCCTCGCTCGGCGAGATGTACCAGAAACTGTCCGGGCAGGGCATCCGCGTCCCGCACGGCTTCGCCACCACGGCGCAGGCGTACCGGCACATGCTGGACCGGGCCGGCGCCTGGGACGCCCTGCACGCCGAGCTCGACGGCCTCGACCCCGACGACGTCGCCGGGCTGGCGCGCCGGGGCAAGCGGGCCCGCGAAATCGTCTACGGCGCAGGGCTTCCCGACGACCTGGCCGCCGAGATCGTGGCCGCCTACCGGATGCTGCAAGCCGAGTACGGCGAGGAGGTCAGCCTCGCGGTGCGCAGCTCGGCGACCGCCGAGGACCTGCCGACGGCCAGTTTCGCCGGCCAGCAGGAGACCTTCCTCAACGTCCGGGGGCCCGAGAGCCTGCTGGACGCGTGCCGCCGGTGTTTTGCCAGCCTGTTCACCGACCGGGCCATCCACTACCGCATCGACCAGGGCTTCGACCATTTCAAGGTGTCGCTGTCGATCGGGATCATGAAGATGGTGCGCTCCGACCTCGCGTCGTCGGGCGTGATGTTCACCCTCGACACCGAATCGGGCTTCAACGACGTCGTTTTCATCACCGGCGCCTACGGCCTCGGCGAGAACGTGGTGCAGGGCGCCGTCGACCCCGACGAGTTCTACGTCCACAAGCCGACCTACCTGGCCGGCCACCGCGCCGTGCTGCGCCGCCTGGTCGGCGACAAGGCGGTGAAGATGGTGTTCGTCGAGGGCGGCACGAAGCACACGACACGCAACATCCCCACGCCCAAGGCCGACCGGGCCCGGTTCTGCGTCACCGACGCGGACGTCCTGGAGCTGGCCGGGTATGCGTGCACCATCGAGAAGCACTACGGCCGGCCGATGGACATCGAGTGGGCCAAAGACGGACTGGACGGGCGGCTCTACATCGTCCAGGCCCGCCCCGAGACGGCGGCATCACAGCGCAGCCTGACCACGGTGGAGTCCTATGTGTTGGAAGGCAAAGGAGAGGTGCTCACCGAGGGGCGCTCGGTCGGCGAGAAGGTCGCGTCGGGAGTGGCCAAACGAATAGACCACCTCGAGCACCTGTCGAACTTCCAGCCCGGGCAGGTGCTGGTCGCCGACACCACCACGCCCGACTGGGAACCCGTCATGAAGATCGCCGCCGCGATCGTGACCAACCGCGGCGGTCGCACCTGCCACGCCGCGATCATCGCGCGCGAACTGGGCATCCCGGCCGTGGTCGGCGCCGGCGACGCCACTACGAGCGTCCCCGACGGCGACGTCGTCACCGTCTCGTGCGTCGAGGGCGACACCGGGCGGGTCTACCGCGGCGAGGTGGGCTTCCACGTCGACCGCACCGAGGTGGCCGGGCTGCCGCGGCCCCGGACCCAGATCATGGTCAACCTCGGCAACCCGGATCTGGCGTTCAAGACGTCGTTCTTGCCGAATGACGGTGTGGGACTTGCCCGGATGGAGTTCATCGTCAGCGAATACATCAAGGTGCACCCGATGGCGCTGCTGCACCCCGAGAAGGTCGGCGACGCCGAGGCGCTGCGCACCATCGAACGGCTCACCCGCGGCTACCCCGACGGGGCCGCGTTCTTCGTGGAGCGCCTCTCCGAGGGCATCGGCACCATCGCGGCGGCCTTTTGGCCCAAGCCCGTGGTGGTCCGGATGTCCGACTTCAAGACCAACGAATACGCGAGCCTGTTGGGGGGCAACGCCTTCGAGCCCACCGAAAGCAACCCGATGATCGGCTTCCGCGGCGCCTCGCGCTACGCGCACCCGGCCTACGCCGAGGGCTTCGCGCTGGAGTGCCGGGCGATGAAGCGGGTCCGCGAGGAGATGGGCCTGACCAACGTCGTCATCATGCTTCCGTTCGTGCGCCGGGTGGCCGAGGCGGACCTGGTGCTTTCGACGATGGCCGACCTGGGCCTGCGGCGCGGCCAGAACGGGCTCGAGGTCTACGCGATGTGCGAGATCCCCAACAACGTGATCCTGCTGGATCAGTTCGCCAAGCGCTTCGACGGCTTCTCCATCGGCTCCAACGACCTGACGCAGCTGACCCTCGGCGTCGACCGCGACAGCGAGATCGTCGCCTTCGACTACGACGAACGCGACGACGGCGTCAAGGAGATGATCCGGTTGGCCGTGGAAGGCTGCCGCCGCAACGGGATTCACTCGGGGCTGTGCGGGCAGGCGCCGTCGGATTACCCGGACATGGCCGAGTTCCTCGTCCGCGCCGGCATCGACTCGATCAGCCTGAACCCCGACGTGGTGGTGAAGACCACCCGCCAGATCCTCGAGCTGGAGCGCCAGGCGGTGCCGCTGCAGTGAAATGCTCTCCGGGCGTCATCCTGGCGTTGCGCGTGACTGCTGGGCGTTGCGTGTGAATGCTCGGCGTTGCGTGTGAATGCTGGGCGTTGCGTGTGACTGCTGGGCGTTGCGTGTGACTGCTCGGCGTTGCGTGTGAATGCTGGGCGTTGCGTGTGCGCTCACGGCGGCGACACGCCGATGGGAACCACCCTGTGCGCACACGCAAAGCCCTGTGCGCACACGCAAAGCCCTGAACGCACACGCAAAGCCGCAAGACCTCAGACCCGCTCCGGCTGGCGATACAGCGCCGCACCGGCGGTGACGCCCGCGCCCGCGGCGACCAGCAGCACCCGCGCGCCCGCAGGCAGCCGTTCGGCCTCCGGCTCGAACGCCGCCGCCAGCGCGGCCGTGTGCACGCGCGAATCCTCTGCGACGCGGACCTTTTCGACCGGCACCCCGAGCGCCTCGCTCAGCGCGGCGCGATACCCGGGCCGGGCCGGTGCGGCGACGATCACGTCGATGTCCGCCAGGCTCGCCGACTGGGCATCCAGGCAGGCGCGTGCCGCCGCCGCGGCCGCCGCGGCGAATCGCTCATCGACGTCCTGCGACTGGTTGAACCGCAAGACGTTCCGCGCATCGGCGAACCCCACTGTGGCGGAGAAGGTCTCGGGTTCGTCGGTGTTGACCCACGACACCCGGCTCAGGCCGTGGTCGTCGTCGGTCCACCGGCACAGCACCGCGGCGCCGGCCGCCGAGAACGGGAAGTGCTCGCTCATCCCGTGACCCGGGTCGGCGTCGCTGGCCACGATCAGCGCACGGTGGACGCTGTGTGTCCGCAGGAACCCGTCGACGATGTGCAGAGCGGTCAACACCCCGCAGGAGCCGTTGGCGACGTCGAAGGAGAAGGTGCCGTGCGCGCCCGCGTGCGGATCCTCGGGATTGGCCCCGATGTCGTCCTGGATCAGCGCGGCCAGCGCCGGCTCCCCCAGGTTGCGGTCGCGGTAGATCCCGGCGTTGACAACCAGATCCAGTTCGTCCGGGTCACATCCGGCCCGCTGCAGGCAGTCCTTCGCGGCGGTTACCGCCAACCGCAGCGCGCTGTGCCGGCCGCGCAGCCGCGGGTGCGCGAGGTCGACTCGATCAATGACTGTGCCCATAGCGGTTCACCAGATCCTCGTCCAGGGTCAGCAAGACCACGCCGATCTCCAATCCCGAGGCCAGCGCGAGCAGCGCGACCGTCTCCCCCGGCTCGATGCGCCCGGCCTCGAGTTCTTCGACCAGCGCCACGGTATGGGTGGTCGACGCCGTGTTGCCGTAGCGGTCGACGGTGATCACGGCGTCGTGCCGCGGGCTGTCGCCGAACGCCTCCGACATGCGGGCCATGCCCTTGCGGATGGCACGCGCCGAGGTCTGATGGGTGATCACGTGGTCGATGTCGTGGATCGAAAGACCCACGGTATCAAGCACTTCGCTCAACAGCAGCGGGGTGTTGGCGATCGCGGCCTTCTGGATGGCGCGGGAGTTGGTGAACATGCGCGCGCCTGGATCGTGGCCCTCCGGGTATGCCAGGCAGAGCCGGCTGTAGTCCGCCACCGTGGTGAAGCCGGCGAGGCTGATCCCCGCCGAGCCCACGGGAGCCCGCTCGAGCAGCAACGCCGCGCCGGCGTCACCGAGGGTGAGGCAAGCGAGCTCCTTGCTCATGATGTTGCGAATGTGGCGGGCCGCGTTGTGGCCCAGCTGCGAGATGTACTCACCGCTGACGACCAGCCCCCGCTCGACGATCCCCTGTCGGATCCAGTTGTTCAGAATCGTTACACCCGTGAGCATTCCGGCGCAGGCGTTCGACACGTCGAACGTCATCGCCTGCGGCGCCCCGATCGCGTGGGCCACCGCGGAGCTCATCGTCGGCTCCAGCCATTGGGTGAGCCCGCCGCGGAATTTCGTGATGCTGCAGCTGATCACCACCTCGAGCGCCGCCGGGTCCTGCTGCGCGGTGGCCAGGCAGTTCAGCGCCGCCGAGGTGGCCAGGCTGTAGGAGTCCTCGTCGCCCACGGAGACGCGGCGCTCGCGGATCCCGGTCAACCGCTCCAGGTCGATGTGGGTGCGGTGGCGGGTGCTAGCCATCAATTCGTCTGTGGTGAGCCGGGTCTCGGGCAGCTGCCGGCCGGCGCCGGCCACCCGGGCGACGAACGGGGCGGGGGCACCCTCCGCGGCGGTCTCCATCACCAGCCAATGCCGAGTCATCGGCGACACCTCCTTGTTCGGTGCGGGCCGCCCGTCACCTGCGAAACTCCAGGACCTCGGTCACCAGCCGCCGGGCGGTGGATTCGACGGGGGGGCCGTTCAGCGTCGATTCGCCGACCCGGATCAGCAGCTGCGGCGTTCCTTCGGTCCCGGTGAGCTGCCTGATGGTGTCTCGGCTCATGGCCATCTCGGTCATGTGGGTCAAGGTGCAGGTGGCCATCCCGGCCACGGTGCACTCGAGCAACACCGCCGACAGCGCCTCCCCGCAGCGCAGCACGTCCAGCCGAGAGTCGTCGTGCAGCGTGGAGAGCACCACGATCTTGGAGCGGTCGTGGTCGACTCCCGAGCGGTGCGGGTCCACGCCGGCCGGGGGGAAGGTGCGCGCGATGTCCACCGTCGCGGCTTCCGCGCCGGACACCAGCGCGCCGTCCGGGACGTGGGTGGCGTCCGACTCGAACGGGGATGTCCACCAGCGCAACTCGGATATGTAGGACGTGTCGAAGCGGCGCAGCTGCTCGATCAGGTGTGATGCCTCGGCCAGGGTTGGCCGCGCATCGTCGGCCACCACGTCCAGCAACACCTGATAGGGCAGAACCGCGCGGCGCAGCGCCGTCTCCACCGACGCCCACCTCCGCGGGACGGCGAACGGCAACCGATCCGTGCGCCGCCGCCCGATCGCGGCGGCCCGTTGCCGCTGCGCGTCCGTCACGACATCGACCGGCCGGAACTCGACGGCGGCCAGCAGGTCCGGTTCCGAGGCAACCGGAAGGCGGGTGGTCACGGAGTCCCAGCCGGCGGCCGCCATGGCGACCCTGAGGTGGTCGAGCACCGCTCCGCAGCTCAAGATCAATTCCCGTCCCGTGCGGTCGGTCGCGTGCATCAGGCGCCGGGGATCGGCCCACAGCTGCAGGCGCGCGCCCTCGACCACCCACCGCCAGGGCTGACTGTTGTGCAGCGAGGGGGCCCGGCTCGCCAACATCACTGCGTCCCGGATGGCCTCGGAGTCCGGCGCCTTCACCAGCATGTCAACCACCTCAACTAGCCTCTGCAAGTCGACACTAAGAATTCGGCTCGCCGGGCTGACAGGGCCGTTAGTCCCGAACGACCGGGGCGTTGGGCTCCAAGGAGGAGCGCCAGACGCCGAGGGCCTGTCGCGCCGAGTCCTCGGCGGACCCGGAGGTGTCGATCCGGTGCGCGGTCTCCCAGCCGCCTTGCTGGGCGGCCAACACCGCCGCGATCTCCCGGGTTACTTCGGAGTTGCCGGGCGGCCTGGTGGTGATGCGGCCGGCGGCCGTGTCGGTCGCCGCCTCGCACCGCAGTTCGACCGTCGCCGAATGTGTTTCGGACGCGAGGCGACGGGCCTCGGCGCGCATCCGCGGATCCCGCCAGGTGCCGTCGAGGATCACCGAGTGCCCCTCGGCGAGCAGCGGGCGCGCCCGCCGCAGGGCGGCCTCGTAGACGGCTTCGACGTTGCCCGGGCTGTACAGTCCCTCGTTCAGCAGGCCGGCGTCCCCGGTGATCGCGCGCGCATCCCGCAGCTCCCGCCGCACGTCGTCGGTGGAGATCACCTGCGCCCCAGTCCGTTCAGCGAGGGCCCGGGCGACGGTGGACTTGCCGGTACCGGGGTTGCCGCCGACCAGCGCCAGGCGCACCCGCGCGGCTTCCAGCTGCTCGACGGCGATGGCGAGGTGCCGGCCGGCGTCGCCGGCCGCCTCGGGCTTGCCCTGTGACAGCCGCACGCAGTCGACCTTCGCCCGGACACCGGCGCGGTAGGCGATGTAGAAATGCGCGAGCGCCGGCGGCACGGCGCGCGCCGAGTGCGCGGCGTAGCGCTGCAGGAAGTGCTCGCCAAGGTCCTTGCGGCCCAGGAACTGAAGATCCATCGCGAGGAAGGCGGCGTCGTCGACGCAGTCGACGTAGCGGAGTTTGTCGTCGAACTCCAGGCAGTCCAGCAGCGCGGGTCCGCCCGGGACGCAGAAGATGTCGTCGGCGAGCAGGTCGCCATGGCCGTCGACGATGAGCCCCTCCTCGATGCGCCGCCCGAACAGCGGCCCGCGGCCCGCGAGGAATTCGGCGGCGAGGTGCCGCACCCGCGACAGGGACTCGGGCGGCAGCGTGCCCGCGTAGCGGTCGAGTTCGGCGAGGTTGTCCCGCCAGCGGCGGTCGATCGCGCCGGGCTTGCCCTCGGCGTCGATCGCCGGGCCCCGCTCGGCGCCCTGGTGAAACCGCGCCAGCACGGCGGCGATGGCGTCCAGCAGGCCCGCAACGGGCTCGCCGGCGCCGCGCCGCACGATCGACGCCAGCCGATCCTCGTCGCGGTAGCGACGCATGACGACGATCGGTTCGGCCGGTCCGCCGGCCGGGTCGCTGAGGTGGGCGACCCCGAGGTAGCTGTCGGGCGACAGCCGGCTGTTCAGCTCGACCTCACGCCGGCACGCGCGCTCGCGCTGCTCCGGCGCGCGAAAGTCGAGAAAGTCGGTCAGCACCGGCTTTTTCGCCTTGAAAGCCCGGTCACCGGCCAGCACGACCATGCCCGTGTGGGTTTCGTGTACCTCGATGTATGGCACCGCAGTGTCGGTCACCGACCCAGCGTCCGTCGCCGGGGGTATTTGTGCCAACCCCTACGACGGCCGGGCCACGATCACCGGCATCCGGACCGAGTGCACGACGGCGTTGCTGACGGAACCCAGCAGCGTCCGGGCGATGCCGCCGCGGCCGTGACTGCCGACGACGACCAATTGCGCGGACTCCGATTTCTCGATCAGCTGGCGGGCCGGCCGATCGCAGACGAGGAGCCGGTGCACCGTGACGTCGGGGTAGCGTTCCTGCCAGCCGGCCAGGCGTTCGGCCAGGCTGCGCTCGGCTTCGGCTTTCACGACGGCCCAGTCGAATCCGGGCATTTCGAGCACCTGAACGTCGCTCCACGCGTGCAGCGCCTGCAGGTCGACCCCGCGGCGGGACGCCTCGTCGAAGGCGATCGCCGTCGCAAGCTCGGACGCGGGCGAGCCGTCTATGCCCACCAGCACGGGGGCCTGCTGCGGGCGCGGCATCAACGGATCCTCGTCCCGGATGACCGCCACCGGGCACTTCGCGTGCTGAACCACGCCGGTGCTGACCGACCCCAGCAGCAGCCGGCCCACCGCCCCGCGCCCGTTGCTGCCGACGACCACCATCTCGGCCTCTTCGGACAGCTCCACCAGCGTCGCCACCGGCGGTGAACACTTCAGTTCGCTGCTGATGGAAATCTTCTGGTCCCCCTTGACCGCGTCCTCGGCGATCTTGATCGCCTGCTCGAGGGCCTGTTGGCCGTCCTGTTCCTGCCATACCGTGACCCCCGCCGGAAGCGGTATCTGGGGAAAGGTCGGCACGTAGGTGCTGTACATGTGGACCAGTGTCAGCGGGACGTTCCGCATCGCCGCGTCGCGGGCGGCCCAGCAGACGGCGGCGCCGGAGGCCGGCGATCCGTCGACTCCGACGACGATGCCGTGCCGGTTGATGGGTGTGGACATAGTTTTCCTCCCTATACGGGTGAAAACGCTATTGGCCGAACGGTCGTCGATCATGAGGCTTTAGTCCCCAAACCCGTGGACATCAGGCCCCGTTGACCGGGGCCGCGAGGTGGCATCGTCACAGATGTGACCGAATGGCCCGCCACCATCGACAGGCGCTACCACGACGCGGTGCTCCTCGGCCTGGACAGCGTCGTCTCCGAGACCGCGGACGATGGGGTCGAGGCGCGCGATTCGACCGTCCCGCTGCTGCGCCGGTTGCGGGATGCAGGCGTCGCGACGGCCGTACACTCGCCTGTCCGGGACTGCGCGCAGCTCCTGCGCGCCGCCGGAATTGACGACCTGGTGGGCGTTGTGGACGGCGACGCGGCGCACACGGCCAACCGCCTGGGGGTGCGCCCGGTGCGTTGCGTCCTCATCGACCACGACCCGGCCGGCATCAAGGCCGGCGCGGACCTGGGCATGGGCCTCGTCATCGGGATTACGCGCAACGGCGACGCCGACGAGTTGCTGTCGTGCGGCGCCGACACCGTGATCGCCGACCTGGCCGGGATCTCGGTGCGCAGCGGTGGGGCGGCCATGTCGAAGATCACCGACGCAATGCAGGCCTACGGGCAGGTGAAGGAACTGGTCGCCAACCGGCGACCGGTAGTCTTCCTCGACTTCGACGGCACGCTGTCCGAGATCGTCGATCACCCGGACTCGGCGTCGCTCGTCGCGGGTGCCGACGACGCGCTGCGCGCGCTCGCCGCGCGCTGCCCGGTGGCGGTGGTCAGCGGCCGCGATGTCAGCGATGTCCGCGGCCGGGTCGGGGTCGACGGGGTGTGGTACGCGGGCAGCCACGGCCTCGAATTGACGGCGCCGGACGGCACCACTCAGGAGAACGCGGCGGCCGCCGCCGCCACCCGCGCCCTGGCACGCGCCGCCGAGCGCTTGGCGGAGACGCTGAGCGATATCTCGGGAATAGTGGTGGAGCGCAAGCGCTTTAGTATCGCGGTTCACTATCGCCACGCCAATCCCTTCAACGTCGACCGGGTGATCAGGACCGCCCGCGAGCTCGGCCGCTCCGAGGGGCTCCGGGTCACCCCCGGCCGCAAAGTCATCCAGCTTCGCCCCAACATGGACGGGGACGCCGGCACCACGCTCAACTGGCTCCTGCAGCGCATCTTGGGCAGCGACGCCGACTCGGGCACCGTGTTGCCGCTTTATGTCGGCGACGACATCACCGACGAGGACGCGTTCGACGCGGTCCAATTCGACGGCGTCGGAATCGTGGTGCGCCATGACGACGACGGTGATCGCGAGTCCGCCGCGCTGTTCAGCCTCGAAAGCCCGTCGGCCGTAGCCGAATTCGTCGGCCGACTGGCCAAAGACCTGGAATCCGTCTCATCGAAAGCCGACGACGCCTGGGAGCTCGTGTACGAGGGCTATGACCCGCAGTACGAGCGGCTGCGCGAGGCGCTGTGCACCGTCGGCAACGGCTACATCGCGACCCGGGGCTGCGCACCCGAGGCGGCCGCGTCCGACGCCCATTACCCGGGCACCTACGCCGCCGGCATATACAACACCCTGGCGGATCGGGTCGCGGGCCGCACCATCGAGAACGAAAGCCTGGTCAACCTGCCCAACTGGCTGTCGCTGACGTTCCGGATCAACGGCGGGCCGTGGTTTCACGTCGACGAAGCCTTCTCGAAAGCCGAAATATTGTCCTACCGGCAGACGTTCGATCTGCGTCATGCGACGCTGACCCGCACGCTGCGATTCCGGGACGGATCGGGTCAGATCACGACGCTCGCCCAGCAGCGCTTCGCATCCATGCACCAGCCCCACCTCCTGGCCATGCGGACCACCGTCAGCGCCGAGAACTGGTCGGGCACAATCGAGTTCAGCTCCCTGCTGGACGGCAGCGTGGAAAACACCATGGTCGAGCGCTACCGGTCGTTGTCCAGCGCACACCTGACCGGGACCGTGATAGACGAAATAGCGCCCGACTCCGTGCTGTTGCGCACGGAAACATCGCAGTCGAACATCTCGATCGCGGTCGCGGCCCGCACCACCCTGTGGCGCGAGGACGCCAGGGCGGACGCCCAGTACGCCGTCGTGGTCGACGGCGACCGCGGCGGTCACAACATCGCGGTCACTCTGTCGGCGGGCCAGTCGGTCACGTGCGAGAAGGTCGCGACCTTCTTCACCGGCCGCGACACCGCCATCTCCGAACCGGCAAGCGCCGCACAGCAATACCTCGACGCCGCCGGCCGCTACGCCGACCTGCACCGGCAGCACGCCCGGGCGTGGGACCGGCTCTGGGAGCAGTGCAACATCGGCATTGCCGACAACACGCTGATGCTGCGCGTCCTGCGGCTGCATTTATTGCATGTGCTGCAGACGATTTCGCCGCACACCGCCGAACTCGACGCCGGGGTGCCGGCGCGGGGGCTGCACGGCGAAGCCTATCGCGGCCACGTCTTCTGGGACGCCTTGTTCGTCTCCCCTGTGCTGAGCCTGCGCCTGCCGAACGTCGCCCGTTCGCTGCTGCTCTACCGGTACCGGCGGCTGCCCGAGGCGCGCCGCGCCGCGCGGCGGGCCGGGTATCTCGGCGCGATGTACCCGTGGCAATCGGGCAGCGACGGGCGCGAGGTGAGCCAGGAGGTGCACCTCAATCCGCAGTCCGGCCGGTGGAACCCGGACGCCAGTGCGCGCGCACACCACGTCGGCCTCGCCATCGCGTACAACGCGTGGCAGCACTACCAGGTGACCGGTGACCGCCAATGGCTCGGCGACTACGGCGCCGAGATGCTGGTCGAGATCGCCCGATTCTGGGTGGGTTTGGCCACCTTCGATGACACCCGCGGGCGCTACACGATCCGGGGGATCATCGGCCCCGACGAGTTCCATTCCGGTTATCCCGGCAAGGAGTACGACGGGATCGACAACAACGCATACACCAACGTGCTGGCGGTCTGGGTGATCATGCGGGCGATGGACGCCCTGGACCTGCTGCCGCTGCGCGACCGGCTCGACCTGGTCGGCAAGGTGGGCCTCACGACCGACGAGCTCGCTCGGTGGGATCACGTGACGCGGCGGATGTTCGTCCCATTCCACGACGGCGTGATCAGCCAGTTCGAGGGCTATTCCGAACTGGACGAACTGGATTGGGACGCCTACCGGCAGCGCTACGGCAACATCCAGCGACTCGATCGCATCCTGGAAGCCGAGAACGACAGCGTCAACAACTACAAGGCGTCCAAACAAGCCGACGCGCTGATGCTGTTCTACCTGCTGTCGTCGGAGGAATTGCTGGGCCTGTTCGGCCGGCTCGGCTACCGCTTCGCGCCGGAGCAGATTCCCAAGACCATCGACTACTACCTGTCGCGGACCTCGGACGGATCGACGCTGTCCGCGATCGTGCATTCGTGGGTGCTCACTCGCGCGCACCGGCACCACGCCATGCGGTACTTTGTGCAGGTGCTCAGCTCCGACGTCGTCGACATCCAGGGCGGCACCACGTCGGAAGGGATACACCTGGCGGCCATGGCGGGCAGCGTCGACCTGCTGCAACGGTGCTTCACCGGCCTGGAAACTCGCGACGACCGGTTGGTGCTCGCCCCGCACTGGCCCGAGGCGCTCGGCCCCATCGAGTTCCCCTTCGTCTATCGCAGCCAGCGGGTTCATCTGAGGATCACCGGACTGACCGGCGTTCTGACGTCCGAGTCCGGCAACGCCCGAGCCATCACGGTCGAGTGCCGCGGCCGCGTGCAGCAGCTGTTGCCCGGGCACAGTATCGAGGTCGCATGACGCCCGGCCGGCCGAGCCCGCAAGGACCAATTTCCCGAAATGGGGGTCCAACGGCCCTCCTGACACGCCGTCGCCCGCCGATAACGTCGTTGGATAACGGCCCTGGGGATCGCACCGGCCGTTCGGATCGGGAGGAATCATGAATCAGCCGCAGCCACCCGCGCGGATCGTCGTAGGTATCGATGGCTCACAGGCGGCGATCAACGCGGCCAAGTGGGCGATCGCGGAGGCGATCAGCCGGAATGTCCCGCTGCGGTTGGTTCATGCCATCCCTGACCGACCCGTCGATGGAACCGACGACGACAGCATGGAGTTCGGGTACGCCCAGGCGTCCCTGCGCGACGCCGACGCCGCGCTGCAGGCCGCGGGCCAGCCGGTCAAGGTCGAATGCGACATCGTGCGCGGGTCGCCGGAGGGCATCCTGGTCGACGAATCACGGCGCGCGGCGCTGGTGTGCGTGGGCTCGGTGGGCATCGGCCGCATCGCCCGAAAGATACTCGGCTCGACCGCCGATGCCGTTGCCCGCAAAGGGCAATGCCCGGTGGCCATCGTTCGTAGCAGCGGCCGGAAATCGGACCCCGGATGGGTCGCCGTCGTCGTCGACGATTCGCCGGCCAACGACGCGGTGCTCGAGCACGGCTTCCGCGAGGCGCGGCTGCGCCGGGCCCCGATCCTGGCGCTGGGCGTGTGGCGGTGGGGGTTGGGCGAGATCCCGTACCGCCAGCTGGAGCAGCGGCTGGGACCCTGGGTGTCGCGGTATCCCGAGGTTCACGTCATGCCCGCCGCCGCGCGGCGCGGTCCCGCCGAGTTCCTCGCCCACACAGAGGAATCCGTGCAACTCACGGTGGTGGGCAGCGAGGACGCGGACAAGGTGGCCCGGATGGTGGGCTCAACCGGCCCGAACCTCTCCGGTTACGCCGGATGCTCGGTGCTCGTCGTGCGCAGCTGACGGAGGCGTCCGGCCTATTGGCGGCGACCCGACTTCGCCCGGCTTCGCCGCGCTCGCGATCGCCGCCCGGCCTATTGGCGGCGACCCGACTTCGCCCGGCTTCGCCGCGCTCGCGATCGCCGCCCGGCCTAGCCGGCGGCCCACTCCTTGGCCCGGTCGAGCTCGTCCAGCCCGAACACGGCGACCTCGCCGGGGATCATCCAAGCCAGCGCATGCAGGACATGACCGACCCAGTCCTTGTCGGACACGATCGCGATCCGCTTGAACGCCGAATGATGCGAGAAGACCATGCCGAACCCCAGCTTGATGTCCTCGGCGAATCCTCCGACCCCGAAGCCCTCGTAGTCCGACGCGATCACCTCCACGATCCTGACCTCGCCGGCGTTCAGCATCTCTTCGATCGCGGGCCTGAAGTGGCGAAGCTCGTCCCCCCGCAACCGGCCCGACACGCGGATGCCGGTCACCCCCGGCGGCATGTCCTCCAACAGTTCGATCATTTGTTCTCCTAACGGACCACGATCACCGGAACGCGTGCCGATTGCGCCACCGCGGAACTCACCGATCCCAGCAGCATCCCGGGAAATCCCCCGCGCCCGCGACTACCGACCACGACGAGTTGGGCGCGTTCGGACTCCTGCAGCAGCCACCGGGACGGCTTGTCGCAGAACAGCAATCGCTCGACGTGCACATCGGGATACTGTTCCTGCCAGCCGGCGAGGCGTTCGGCGAGGATCTCCTGCCCCTCGCGCTCCCGGTCGCGCCAGTCCATCCCGAGGATGGGGAACACCCCGACGTCGCTCCACACGTGCAGCGCGCGCAACCCCACCCCGCGGCGCGAGGCCTCGTCGAAGGCCAGTGCGGTCGCGGCTTCCGACGCGGGCGATCCGTCGACGCCCAGCAGGACGGGTGCGGCGGCGTCGGGGGCCGGACCCTCGCTGGAGTGGATGACCGCGACCGGGCAGTGCGCGTAGTGAATGAGTCCGGTCGTGACCGAGCCCAGCAGCAGGCGACCCAACGCACCCAGGCCCTGGCTGCCGGCAACGATCACCCAGGCGTCCTTAGAGGCTTCGGCGAGGGCCCGCACCACGCCGGAATAGACCACCTCCGTGCGTATTTCGGGCGGCGCGGCCCCTGCCACGCACGCGCTCAGCGCCTTGCGGGCCTGATCGATGACGCGCTGGGCGTCGTCGCGCTGCCAGTCGGGCATCTCGGCATACAGTCGACCCTCCGGCCAGCCGACGACCACCGGCTCTACGGCGTGCATCAACGTGATGGGCAGCTTGCGCATGATGGCCTCGCGCGCTCCCCAGGCCACGGCGGTGTCGGATGCCGTCGACCCGTCGACGCACACCAGCACTCCGAATTTCGTTGTCACGTCTGACATTTCGCATCCTCGTCGCTCATGTCGGGCAGCTCGATCTCCAGGTGACGCACCGATCCGTAGCCCGCCGGCTCACAACGCCAGCCCAGGTCGTACACCACCATCAGCATGAGGTGATTCTCGCCCAGGACGTCGGCGACGAACCGCCCGATCCCGTGCAGCCGGGCCACCCGGCCCAGCTGCTTGAGCAGTGCCGTCCCCACGCCCAGCGAATGGTCTTCATGCGCGACGACGACGGCGAACTCGGCGGCCTTCGGCTCCTCTTCGACGAGGACATAGTGGGCCACGCCGATCAGCCGGTCGCCGTCGAACGCGCCGAGCGCACATATCCCGTCGGGCGGCTCGGTCAGCTTGTCGACGAGGTCGGCCAGCTCGACCGGCTGCAGCGTGAAGAACCGGAAGTACCGGTCGTGGTCGGAGAGATGCTGGTGCAGCGCCAGCACGGCCGCTGCGTCATCGGCGCCCAGCCGGCGCAACGACACCACCCGCCCGTCGAGCAGCGACGCCGCAGCCGCGAATTCCACCCCTTGGTCGCCCATGATCACCGACGTTATTCGTCGCGGGGGCGGTTGGGCAGGGGCCGTTGGACCCCTAAGCGGCGGATTTGGTCCCGGCCGCGCGGCCCGGTTACTGGTCGGTCAGCGGGGCGACCCAGTGCACCCGGGTGCCGCCCTCCAGCGGATTGCTGATCTCGCAGCTGCCGCCGAGCTGCTCGGCCCGGTGTTTCATGTTGGCCAGGCCGCTGTGGCGCGAGTTACCGGCGGGGATGCCGCAACCGTTGTCGGTCACGTCGAGGATGAACATGTCGGCGACCTCCACCTCGACGGTCAGTCGCGACGCACCGGAGTGCCGTAGCGCGTTGCTGACGGCCTCCGCGGCGACCGCTTCGGCGTGCTCGGCAAGCCCACCTCCCACGGCGGTCATCGGTCCGTGCAGGCGCATCGTCGTGACGATCTCGCGATTTTCGGTCAGGTCGGCGACCACCTGCTGGATCCGCTGCCGGAAGTCGCCGTTCTTCCCCAACGGGGATTTCAGCTGGAAGATGGTCGTGCGGATCTCCTCGATGATGGTCTGCAGGTCGTCGAGGGTGCGGTTGAGCCGCTCGGCCACCTCCGGCGAACGCGTCCGGGCCAGCGTGCCCTGCAGGTCCATTCCCGCGGCGAACAACCGCTGGATGACGTGGTCGTGCAGATCGTGCGCGATGCGCTCGCGCTCGGCGATGATGGTCAGCTGGCGCGAGTCGTCGCGGGCCGACGCCAGGACCAGCGCCATCGCGGCGTGGGTGGCGAAATCGCTGACCAGGTCGAGGTAGCTCTCGTCGAACGGCGGCTGGTCGGCGGCGCGGGCGATCGCGATCACGCCCGCTACCCGTTCGTCGGCGCGCAGCGGCATCAGGATCGCGGGGCGCTGGCCGACGTCGGTGAAGGCCTGGATCGGGTAGCGCAACGACTCGGTGATCAGCGGTTTGCCGGTGCGGAAGACCTCGCCGCTGCTGGACTTGTCCACCGGAACCCGCCGGCCCATCACCTCCTCGGCGTGCAACCCCACCGCTGCGGAGACCACCAGCGTGTCGGTTTCGTCGTCGGGCGCGTCCGAGTCGGCGGGCACCAGCACGATCGCCTGTTCGGCGCCGGTCAGGATCCGCGCGCTTTCGGCGATCAGCTGCATCGGGCGCCGGTGCGGCTGGGCGCTGGACAGCAGGGCGGTGGTGATCTCGCGGCTGGCCTCCATCCACTTCACCGACAACCGCTCGCGCTCGAACAGCCGCGCGTTGTCGATGGTGGCCGCGGCTGCGAACGCCAGCGCGCGGGCGGCGACCTCGTCGGACTCGGAGAACACCCGCCCCGGGTCCACGTGGGTCAGGTAGATGTTGCCGAAGACCATGCCGCGGATCGTGATCGGCACAGCGAGAAATCCCCGCATGGGCGGGTGGTGCTCGGGAAACCCCACGGCCGCCGGGTGGGCGGTCAGATCGTCCACGCGCAGCGCCGGCGTGTCGAGCAGCGACAGGCTCAACAGCCCCTTGCCGACGGGCAGGTGCCCGATCCGTTTGACGGTGTCGGGGTCCATCCCCTCGTGGATGAACCTGAGCAGGTTGCCGTCGGGGTCGCGGATGGCCAGCGCGCCGTACGGGGCGGACGTCAGCTCCCTGGCGGCGGCGATGATCCGGTGCAACGTCGCGTCGAGGTCACCGACGTCACCACTGATGTCCACGAAGACGCGGAGCAGGTGCTCCATCTGGTCGCGGGCAGCCAGCAACTCGTCGAGCTGGGCGTGCATCCTGCTGACCAGCTCGCGTTGGCCCAGCCCGGCAAACGCCGAGCCGCGTTCGTCGCTGGCCACCCGACCTGTACCTCCACGACGCCTTCAGCGATGGGGCAGCTTACGTCGGGCAAGCCGATGCGTTCGAAGTGAGCGACGCGAGATGCCTGCGGTCAGCTTAGCCCTTCGTGGGTCTGGCACCCAACATCAACGGCTCGGCGCCGAGTGGCCGCCGGCGCACAAGAGCGCGGCCCGCAGCAAACCCTATGGGCGCCTCGGCCGCGCCAGCATCAGCCGGGCGGCGCCTCCGTGGAGCGGCCCGACCCCTGGTCCAGCTTGGAGGCAAACACCGCGGCCTGCGTCCGCCGCTCCATGCCCAATTTGGCCAGCAAACGTGAGACGTAGTTCTTCACCGTCTTCTCGGCGAGGAACATCCGGGCGGCGATCTGCCGGTTGGTCAACCCTTCGCTGAGCAGCCCGAGCAGGGTGCGCTCCTGCTCGGTGAGCCCGGACAGCGGGTCTTCGCGTTCCGCCGTGCCACGCAGCTTCGCCATCAACGCCGCGGCAGCCCGGTTGTCCAGCAGGGACTTACCGGCGCCGACCTCTTTGATCGCGTGGGCCAGCTCCATCCCTTTGATGTCTTTGACGACGTAACCGCTGGCGCCGGCCAGGATCGCCTCGAGCATCGCCTCGTCGGAGGTGAACGACGTCAGCATCAGGCACCGCAGGTCCGGAATGTCGGACACCAGGTCGCGGCACAGTTCGATGCCGTTTCCGTCGGGAAGGCGCACGTCGAGGACGGCGACGTCGGGCCGCAGCGCCGGGATTCTCGCTTTGGCCTCCGATACGGAACCGGCTTCGCCGACGATTTCCAGCTCCGGATCCGATGCAAGCAGGTCGGCGAGGCCGCGCCGAACGACTTCGTGGTCGTCGACGAGGAAGACCTTGACCATGACGAATTCTTTCTGCTGGACGGATGAGGCGACAGTCATGAAGCCATCGACTCAAATATCCCACAATTCCGTCCTCGCCTGGGTCCGTCCCCGCCCGGGCTCACAGGTGTTGCTGATTGACGACCAGCACCGAGCAGTCGGCGCCGTGCAACACGGCGCTGCCGGAAGGCCCGACGAGTTCGTCCACCCGCTGACGGTTGCGCGCGCCGACCACCACCAGCCCGACGGACCGGCGCAACGCGAGGTATCCGAGCAGGCCGCCGTGCACCGCCAGCGACTCGACCCGCAGCTCCGGGTAGCGGCGCTTCCACCGCGCGAGCCGGCGGTCCAGGTCGGCCAGCGCCCGGCGCTCGCCCTCGGGCAGCCCCCTGTCGTCCGGCGCGGGCGGACGGCAGATGATCGCCCGGAGGGCGGCGTTGCGCAGCCGGGCCTCCTCGATGGCGGCGCCCAGCAGGACACCATTGTCGGGCGAGCCGTCCAGCTCGACGACGATCGAATCCCCGGGGGGGCGGCCGTCGCGGGCCCGAACGATCGCGACGGGGCACCGCGCGGAGATCGCCAGCGCGGCGGCGACCGAACCGACCCGGCCGGGCTGGAAGTGCCGCAACCCGACCGCGCCGACGCACACCATGGCGGCCGACGCCGACGCGCCGATCAAAGACCCGATCGCCGGGCCCGACACGACTTCGGTTTCGGTCTTGACGGCCTTGCCCGCGGCCTCGATCGCCTTGCCCGCGCGGCGAAGCGACGTTTGCGCGGCGTCGGCGTTACCCCGCTCGGCCGCGCAGAGCAGGCGCAGGGGCGCGTCACGGCTCACGGCCTCGTCAACCGCCCAGAGCGCCGCCCCGACCGCCGCCTTCGAGCCGTCGATGCCCACCACGATCGACCTCGGCATGGCCAGCCCTGTCATGGACGTTGCCCGGGCTCTAGTGGCGGACGACCAGCACGGAACAGTCGGGGTAACCCACGATCGGATGGCAGTTCGGGGTGGCCAGCCCGGCGATCTCGGCGGCGTCGGCGCTGCCCACCACCGCCAATCCGATTGCGCCACCGTGCTTTTCGCCGGTGTGCACCCCGGTGCCCGCCGCGACGGTCTGGACGTGCACGTCCGGGTAGCGCCGGACCCAACTGTTCAGCCGCCGATCGATCTGGCGCACGGTGGCGTGGCGGCGCCGGCCCTGTTCCATGGCCTCGTGCACCACCTCGTCGTTGTCCGGCTCGTCGTTGAGCACCACGGCGATCACCCCGAGCTCGGTCGGCGTGCCGTCCGGGTTGGTGCGGATGATCGCGACCGGGCATTGCGCATCGGCCACCAACGCGGTGGCCGTGGGCCCGAGCAATCCGTCGGACGCCCAACCCCGCCGGGAGGTGCCGACGCAGATCAGCGCGGCGTGCTGGGATTCGTCGATCAGAACCTGCCCGGGATCGCCCGACAGGATTGCCGTTTCGACCTCGACCGGCTTTTTCGCGCGCTGCACGGCGCACTCCGCTTGGGCGAGCGCCGTTTCGGCGCGCTCGAGTTCCCACTCGGAGATGGGCGCCGAACCGGTTTCCGCCCCGCGGCGAGCGACGACGTAGACGAGGCGCAGCGGCAGCTGCCGGCTCAGCGCCTCCTCGATCGTCCACTTGGCAGCGTTCACCGCGGCGGGTGAGCCGTTGATGCCCACGACCACCGACTTGGCGTCCAGCTGGTTCATGTCGGCTCCTGACTGGTTCGACTCCTGATGTCAGGCTATTGCGCCGCCACTCGCCGGACAGGGGTCGTTTGGCCTTATCTGGGAAGCCGTTCGTCAATCGCGACGTCGCACGGTTCGGCCGTGCGCGCGAACAGCTTCTCCACTTCCGCCCGGCCGCAGGCGGCCGTTCCGGGCGTCGTCAGCATCGCCGCTCCGGCGGCGATCCCCAACCGAACGGCCTTGACCAGCGGCCAGCCGCGGCACAGTCCGACGGTGATCGCGGCGACCATCGCGTCGCCGGCCCCCACACCGCTACCGCCCGGCATCGGAATCGCCGAGAAGCGCTGGGCGCCATGGCCCGTCACGAGCAGCGCGCCGTGATGTCCCAGCGACACCAGCACAGCTTCCGCGCGACCGCTGTCGACGAGCTCGCGTGCGGCCTCGAGCTGCTCGGCTTCGGTGACCAGCGGGCGGCCCACGCATTCCCGCAGTTCCCGCACGCTCGCCTTGAGCAAGAACACCCCGGAGGAGACGTGCTGCAGGCCGCCGCCGGAGGTGTCCAGGACGAGGCGGACGCCCAGTTGCCGGCACATGTCGGCGACCCGCTGATAGAAGTCGGCGGTCACGCCCGGCGGCAGGCTGCCACTGGCCACCACGAATTCGGCCGACTTCGCCACCGTCCGCAGTTGCTCGAGGCAGCGCGCCTGTTCGCGCAACGTCAGCTGCGGCCCCGGCAGCACGAACCGGTACTGCTCGCCGCTGCTGCTCTCGTTGACGGTGAAGCTTTCCCGCGTCGCCGCGGCGATCGGGACCTGCCAGAACGGCACGCCTTCGTCGCTGAGCAGCTTCGCGATCAGCCCACCGGTCGACCCGCCCGCCGGAAAGACCGCCAACACCGACCCGCCGAGCACGGAGGCGACGTGTGCGACGTTGATGCCGCCGCCCCCCGGGTCGTAACGGGTTGCGGCGCAGCGCAATTTATCGGTCGGGCGCACGACGTCGACGCTCGTGGTGATGTCGAGCGCCGGGTTCATGGTCAACGTGACGATCTGCGGACGGCTGGTGGGCGTCTGCACGATCGCTCCCGTCGTCGCTGCCGCGGTCACAGGCCGGTGGGATACGTCTCGGGCGTCTCGCCGGCGATCCACAGGCTCGTCACCTCCAGCGGCTCGAGCGCTCGGGTCTGGTCGATGTGGATCATCGCGTCGAACTGGTCGGCCGGCCGGACGTGGAAGTAGTGGCTCTGCCGTTCCGTTTCGGGCCGGTAGATGACCCCGATGGCACGGCCCAACCGCACCGCGCTGAGCGGGTCGGCGGCCTCGGGGCTGATGAGCGCCGACACGAAGAACGCGCTCCTGCCGGTCTCGTGCAACAGTTCCTCGATGCTGCCGCCCAGCGCCGGACGCACCACCTTGCGCTCGGCGACCCCGCCCCAGTCGCTGGCGGCGGTGACGGTGCCGGAGTACGTGCTGAACCCGATGAGGCGCGAGTCGTCACCGTACCGCTGGCGGGCGAGCTGTCCCAGGGTGAGCTGGCCGTCCTGCCAGACCTCGGTCGCCCGCGCGTCCCCGACGTGGGAGTTGTGCGCCCACACCACTATTCGGGCCGACGGCGTATCGCTATGGCGATCCAGATGGTTCAACAGCGCCTCGAGCGTCTGCGCCATGTGCTTGTCGCGCAGGTTCCACGACGTGACCCGCCCGCTGAACATCGCGCGGTAGTACACCTCCGCGTTGCGCACGGTCTGGGCGTTCTGCTCGGCGTAGAACAGTTCGTCCTCGGCCAGCAGCCCGTCCCGGCGCGCGTAGGCCAGCGCGTTGCGCTGGATCTCGACCAGCTGCTCGATCGCCTCCGTCTCGCACGACGGGCCGGCGCCGAATGCAGCCGAAAAGCCGTACGCCTGACCATCGTCGGCCGAGGTGTGGTCGAAACAGCCGTAGCGCTCCCGCGCCCGCACGGCCGCCTTCGGGTCGATCTTGTCCAGGTAGGCGATCACCTCGCCGATCGACCGGTGCAGGCTGTACAGGTCCAGCCCGTAGAAGCCGGCCTGCCGGCCGTCCGACTCGTGCAACCGGTTGTGGGCGCGCAGCCAGTCGACGAAATCGCCGACGACCGTGTTGCGCCACATCCAGGCCGGGAAGCGCTCGAATCCGCTCAGGGCCTCATCGGCGCTCTTGTCGTCGCCGAGGCCGCGCACGTAGCGATTGACGCGGTAGGCGTCGGGCCAGTCGGCCTCGGCCGCCACGGCGCCGAAGCCCTTCTCCTCGATCAGCCATTTGGTGATGGCGGCCCGCGCCTCGTAGAACTCGTGCGTGCCGTGCGAGCTTTCGCCGATCAGCACCACTCGCGCGTCGCCGATGAGCTCCTCCAGCGTTTCCCGCGGCGGCAGGCCCTGCGGCGCGTCGATGGCCACGGCGCGGACCACCTCGGCCGGTGTCGACGCCGCGGGCCGGCTCACGGAGGCCTCGGTGGTCGGGGTGGACAGCAGTTGTCGAACCTCGTCGTCGGTGACCTGGCGGAAATCCCAGAACGACTCCCCCACCGCGAGGAACGGGGTCGGCATCGACGCGCACACCACATCGTCGACGAGGGCGGCGAATTCGCGGCAGGTCGACTCGGGCGCCGCGGGCACGGCGATCACGATGTGAGCCGGCTCGGCCTCCCGCAGGGCCTGCACCGCCGCGAACATGCTTGCGCCGGTGGCCAATCCGTCGTCGACCAGGATCACCGTCTTACCGGCCACCTCGATGGGCGGGCGCCCGTCGCGGTAGGCGGCCTCGCGGCGGATGAGCTCGCGGCCTTCGCGTTCGGCGATCGCGCGCAGTTCCTGCGGCGTGATCCGCAGGCCGCGCACCACGTCGTCGTTGACGACGACGCGGCCCCCGCTCGCCAGCGCGCCGACCGCGAACTCCTCGTGGCCGGGGGCGCCGAGCTTGCGCACGATGAACGCGTCGAGGGGGGCGTGCAGGGCGGCCGCCACCTCCCACGCGACGGGGACCCCGCCCCGCGCCAGGCCCAGCACGATCACGTCCCCCCGGTCGCGGTAGGCGCCGAGAAGGGATGCCAGCACACGACCGGCCTCGCGGCGGTCGCGGAATACGCGCCGCGGCGAGCGACGGGTGGCGTCAGCTGCCCTGGTCATGGTGCGGTCGATTCGGCCGAGCGGACCTGGACGCGCCGTTCGGCCGGCTTCGCCGCCGAAACGCCCACGGAGACAGTGAGGATGCCCTTGTCGTAGGTGGCCTCGGGGAAGAGCGACCTCGGCCGGCGCCGAACAGAAAGGGTGCTCATGGGCGTCTCCTGGAACTCGGGATGACTGGCTGTGACAGCGTTTGACAGCTCCATCCGACCAGCCGGCCGTGACGGGCGGTAGGGACGGAAGTCCCGGCGTTGCGGGCCGTTCGTCGGCTCCCCGCATCGAGATCGACGCCGGCGCGAAAAACGTCGACGCGGATTCATACGGTCAACGCAACATCCACTGATTTTGGAGGTTGCTATGCCGCGTGGTCATCCGATTGCGAGGTC
>NZ_LZJH01000144.1:0-169203 GCF_001666745.1 Mycobacterium sp. E2699
CGCCGGAGCGGGCCCAGCCCCAGGCGCCGGCCGCACCCGCGGTGCCGCCGTTGCCGCCGGTGCCGCCCTGGCCGCCGTTGACGCCGGTGCCGACCAAGGTGGCCGTGCCGCCGTTGCCGGCATTTGCGCCGTCGCCGCCCCGGCCGGCGTTGCCTCCGGTGCCGCCGTTGGCGCCGACACCGCCCGTGCCACCGGTGCCGCCGCCGCCGCCGGTGCCGCCCTGACCGCCGTTGCCGCCGTTGTCGCCTTGGCCGTTGAAGCTGCCGCTGCCGTCGCCGCCCGCGCCGCCGGCACCACCTTGGCCGCCGTTGCCGCCCTGGCCGCCGTTGAAGCCGGTGTCGCCGAGGCCGCCGTGGCCGCCGAAGCCGGCGGCGCCGCCCATGCCGCCGTTCCCCCCGGTGCCGACGGGCAGCCGTTCGCTCCCGTTTGCCGCTTGGAAGCCGTTGCCGGGCGCGCCACCCGCGCCGGCCGCCCCGCCGTTGCCGCCCGTCCCGCCTGCGCCGCCGACGCTGGCGCTGCCGGTGCCTCCGTTGCCTCCGCTGCCGCCGGTCCCGCCATCGCCGCCCGGACCCCCGTTGCCGTTGGATCCGAAGAAGCCGTGCTGTGGCGAGGTCGATGTGAGCCGTTGGCTGGCCGCGCCGCCGTGACCGCCCTGGCCGCCCGCGCCGCCGTTACCCCCGGCGAAACCGGAGTTGGGACCACTGGAGCCCTGGTCGCCGGTGCCGCCGTTGCCGCCGCTGCCGCCGGGGCCGCCGTTGCCGCCGCTGCCGAAGAAGACGTTGTTGCTTTCGGCGGCTTGCAGGCTGGCGCTTTGGCCTGGTTCGCCCCCTGCGCCGCCGTCGCCGCCGTTGCCGCCGCTGCCCCCGGCGGCGCCGCTGCCGTTGATACCCGCGCTTCCGGTAGCGCCTTGGCCGCCGGCGCCGCCGTCGCCGCCGTTGCCGCCGCTACCGCCGGCGGTGCCGCCGATGCCCGGATTGCCGCCGGTGCCGCCCGCGCCCGCATCGCCGCCGGTGCCGCCGTTGCCGCCGCTGCCATTGCCGACGGCCGCGCCGCCGGTGCCGCCGGTGCCCCCGTTGCCGCCGTTGCCGGCACCCCCGCCGTTGCCCGCGCTCGTGCCGTCGCCGCCGTTGCCGCCCAGGCCGCCCTGGCCGCCGGTGCCGCCTTGGCCTCCGGCACCTTGCTGGCCGCCGCCACCGGCACCGGGCGCCCCGCCGGTGCCGCCCACGCCACCGGACCCGCCGTCTGCGCCCTGACCGCCGTGGCCGCCACCGGCCGAACCTTGGCTGCCGGACCCGCCTTGCCCGCCGGTTCCGCCTTGGCCACCGGTCCCGCCGTTACCGGCGATGCCCGAGGCGCCTTGGGTGGAGCCCGCACCGCCGGTGCCGGCCGGCCCGCCGCTGCCGCCGGTACCGCCGATCCCGCCCGTCCCGCCGGCCACACCCTGGGCTCCGTCGGTGCCGGTGCCGCCCTGGCCGCCCGATCCGCCCGTGCCACCGGTGCCGCCCTGGCCGCCCGCACCTTGTTGGCCGCCGCCACCCGGCCCGGCTGCCCCGCCGGTGCCGCCCACGCCGCCGGCTCCGCCCTCTGCGCCCTGACCGCCCTGACCGCCACCGGCCACACCTTGGCCGCCGGTGCCGCCTTGGCCGCCGGTGCCGCCTTGGCCGCCGGCACCGCCGGATCCGGAGCCGCCGAAGTTGCCATGGCCCCCTTGACCGCCCGCACCACCGGCGCCGCCGTCACCGCCGATGAAGGGGCTGCCGATTCCGGCCACGCCGGCACCGCCGGCCCCACCGGTGCCACCGATCCCGCCAGCACCGCCGACGCCCCCTGATCCGCCGAGTAAACCGCCGTTACCGCCGGCCCCGCCCGTCCCTCCCATCGCGCCCGCTTGGCCGCTGCCGCCCACTCCGGCCGCGCCGGTCCCGCCGACACCGCCGGCCCCGCCGCCGCCGCCATTGCCGAACAGCCCGGCGTCACCGCCCCGGCCGCCGGGTCCCCCGGGCATGCCGGGCGCCCCGGGCACGCCGGACCCGCCATTGCCGCCGTTGCCGAGCAGGATTCCGCCGGGACCGCCGGCCTGCCCGGTCCCCGGTGCCCCGTTTGCGCCGTTGCCGACCAGGGGGCGCCCCAGCAGCAGCTCGGTTGGCGCGTTGATAAGGCGGAGTGCGTCCTGCTCGATGGTCTGCAATGGCGACGTGTTCGCCGCCTCGGTGGCGGCGTACGACGCCGCGCCGGTGAGTAGGGAGCGCGCGAACTGACCGTGGAACGCGGCCGCCTGCGCGGCCAGCTTCTGGTACTCGACGGCCTGTTGGGAAAACAGCGCCGCGATGGCCGTCGACACCTCGTCGGCGGCCGCGCGCGCCACGCCCGTGGTCGGGCCGGTCGCGGCCGCGTTGACGTCGGCAAGGGCCGCTCCGATGCTCTCGATGTCCGCGGCCAGCGAACCCGCGAGCTCCGGTGAGACAAGCACATACGTCATCGAGCACCTCGCCGTACCTCTAGACGAGCCGGCAATCGCCGGCAATCATCAGGGCAACCACTGGGAAGCGTATCGCGATACGGACGCTACGGAATTCATCGTTCGCCACAATGGATCTCGTCCAGATTCCGGGAGGCTCCCGGGTGTCACTGCTCGGTTATCGCGGGAAGCCGGCCGACGAGCCAGTCCGTCATCGTGTTGAGGACGTCGACCGCGGCCTCGAATGACTTTGCGTCGGCCGCCAACGCCACGCCCACGTGAGCGGATTCTGTTGGGACGATGCCGAATTGCCGAACCAGGTAGGTGTCGCCGGTCAATCCCGGACCCCAACCGCCTTTGGCCGCAATGCCTTTGGCGGCCAGTCCCCAGCGCTGGCCGCGGGTGAGCTGCTGCATCAGCTCGATGACGTCAGCCGCGTCACCGACGCCGGGCAGCCCGGCGGCGAATCGCGCCTGGCGATCGAGCGGCCATGGCGTCTGGCCGAAGGCCGTGAAACCCGGGCGGCGTCGTCGCGATTCGACCACCGTGGCCGTGTCACCGCACTCGTTGACGACGGCCTGCACCAGGCGGGCGGCCTCCGCCGGGTCGCCCAGTCGAGACCACAACTGCTCCGACGCGTGATTGTCGGATTCCGTGATGGCTTTGACGACGAGGTCCCGGGCGCCTGCCCGGTCGGCACGCAGGGCCGCGACGGCCAACGGCACCTTGATCGTCGACCAGGCGACCCCGGATTGCCAGCGGCCCAACGAGATAACCTCGGCAAGGCCCGGACGGGCAACCGCGATGCCGATGGTCGCCGGGACGGTGGCCGCAAGCTCGCCGAAGCTCGATTCCACTTGGTGCAGTGGGGATGTCATGTCGTGCCGGCGCTACCGGCGGACCGGCCACACGGGATCACCGCAGTCGACACCCTGCGCCGACAACTGCCGCTTGAGCACCTTGAAGGTCACCGTCCGCGGTAGCTCCCCGCTGATCCGGACGTAGGACGGCCATTGTTTGGGCCCGAGGTCGGGCTGGTCGGCCAGGAAGGCCCGGAACTTCTCCGGATCGAACTCCGCACCGGGAGCGAGCACGAGCGCCGCCATCACCTGGTCGCCGACGACCGGGTCGGGCACCGCGTACACCGCGACCTCGACGGCGTCGGGATAGCGCAGCAGCACGCGCTCGATCGGTGCGGCCCCCAGGTTCTCGCCGTCGACCCGCATCCAATCACCAAGCCGCCCAGCAAAATACGCGTAGCCACCCTCATCCCGATAGGCGAGGTCGCCGCTGTGGTACATGCCGCCGGCCATTCGCTCGGCCTCGGCGGCCTCGTCATTGTAGTAACCCTCGAAACGGCCCGCCCCGGCTGTGTTCACGATCTCCCCGACGACGCCCGCCGGGCACGGCTCGCCGGTGTCGGGGTCGACGATTGCAACACCCTCCGGCAGCGGACCCAACGCGCCCGGCGGCGTGTCGGGGGTGCGGGCGATGGCCACCCCGCCCTCGGTCGAACCGAACCCGTCCTGCACGACGCACCCGAACCTGCGGGCGAACCGCTCGATGTCGGCGGGCACGCCTTCGTTGCCGTAGACGGCCCGCAGCGGGTTGTCCGCATCGTCGGGCCGCTCGGGTGTGGCGAGCACGTACGACAACGGCTTGCCCACGTAGTTGGCGTAGGTGGCACCGTAGCGGCGGACATCGGGCAGAAACCCCGATGCCGAGAACTTGCGCCGCAACGCCATTGAACCCCGGCATGCGGCGGCCACGGCCCAGCCGACCAGCACGGCGTTGGAGTGGAACAACGGCATGGACACATAGCAAACGTCATCTCGGCCGAGGTCGAAGCGCTGCGCCATCGTGACGCCGGCGATCGCGACCTTGCCGTGGTTGCACTTCACCGCCTTCGGCTCGCCGCTGGTGCCCGACGTGAAGATCAGCATGAACAGGTCCCCGGGCGACGCGGACTGGAATTCGAGCTCGACACTCCCCGAGGGGAGGTGCTCGGCCACCTCGTCCGCCCACGTGTCGGAATCGACATTCACGTGATCGATACCGCCCAGCGGCGCAGCGGAATTCGAATCGGCCAGCACCACCTGGCAGTCGGCGTGCGCGATGTCCCGGGCCAGCGCGTCGCCGCGGCGCACCGGGTTGAGCCCCACCGGCACGATCCCGGACATCCCCGCGGCCACCAGCATCGCCGAGAAGAAGGGCGTGTTCTCCAGCAGCACACCGACGTGCGGCGGCTTCGCCGGGTCGAGGCGTTCGCGCAGCGCCGCCGCGATCGCGGCAGCGTGCCGGAGGTGATCGCCCCAGCTGGTGAACGAGTCTTCGAAATACACGCCGCGGTCGTCGATCTCGGCCAGCGGCACCAGCAGTTTGGTGACCGTCGGGTCGGGGGGAAGCACGAAGCTAGGCAGGGGTATCCGCCAGTTCGCGGCCGATCCGGCGCAGCTGCCCGGTGGCGCCGCGCAGCGCGAACTCGATCTCCTTGGCGGCCAGGAAGTACCGGTGCACGGGGTGGTCGGTGTCGACGCCCACGCCGCCGTGCACGTGCACCACGGTGTGCGCCACGCGGTGTCCGGCGTCGGCGGCCCAGAACGCCGCGCTGGCCACGTCGATCTCGGCGGGGATGTCCTCCGACACGCGCCAGGCCGCCTGGGTCAGCGTCAGCCGCAAGCCCTTGACGTCGATGTAACCGTCGGCGAGCCGCTGCGCCACCGCCTGGAAGCTGCCGATCGGACGGTCGAATTGCTCACGCGTGCGGGCGTATTCGGCGGTCAGCTGCAGACCGCGTTCGAGCACGCCGAGCTGGAACGCGCTGCGTCCCAAGGTGATGAGCGTGTCGAGCCAGGCGGCGACGACCGCGTCGCCGACCCGGCGTCCCGCGTCGACCGCCGTCCCGTCCAGTCTGAGGTGCCCGACGCTGCCCAGGCCGGTGGTCTGCAGCGCCGTCACCGTGACCCCCGGATCGTCCGCGGCGACCAGGAAAACCGCGGCGCCGGAATCGGTTTCGGCCGGGACCAGGAAGGCGTCGGCGACGGGGCCGAACCCGACCTGGGTGCGCGTCCCAGTCAAGCGGAAGCCGTCACCGGAGCGGGTGGCCTGCACCGGCCCCTCACCCATTTCGCCGTCGAGCGCGACGGTGAGGATCTTCTCGCCCCGCACGGCCGGCGCGCCCCAGCCCTGCTGCAATTCCTCGGAGCCGAAGCGTGCCAGCGCCCCGGCGGCCAGCACCACCGACTCCAGGTAGGGCACGGCCGCCAGCTGGTGGCCCAGCGCGACCAGGATGGCCACCTGCTCGAGAACGCCGAAGCCGTCGCCGCCCAGCGACGTCGGCGACGCACTGGTCAAGATGTCGGCTTCGACGAGCTTGCGCCACAGCTGCTGGTCGAATCGTTGCTCGAGGTTGTCGAGCTCACGCTGGTGTTCGGGCGTGCACACCGCGTCGACGATGGTGTCGACCAAACCGCCGAGGTCCTGTGCGGCTTCTGTCGTGGTGAAGTCCATGAATTCTCGTCCTTACAAGTCCCTATATATGAGGAATATTGAGGAAGCGCTAGCGGTTGGCCCGGGGCAGTCCCAGCGCGACCATGCCGATGATGTCGCGCTGCACCTCGTTGGTGCCGCCCCCGAAGGTCAGGATCAGGCATGCCCTGTGCATCCGCTCGACCCGGCCGCGCAGCAACGCGCCCGGCGAATCCGGGCGCACCGTCGCCGCGGTCCCCAGCACCTCCATCAGCAGGCGGTACGCCTCGGTCGCCAGCTCGGTGCCGAACACCTTGGCCGCCGAGGCATCGGCGGGTCCCAGGGAGTCGGTGTGCGCCGAGGCCAGCTCCCAGTTGATCAGCTTGAGAACCTCGGCCTTGGCGTGCACGCGCGCGAGGTTGAGCTGCACCCACTCCGAATCGATCAGCCGGGCCCCGCCGGCGTCCTTGGTGTTTTGCGCCCACTCCCGGACCTCGCGCAGCGCCACGATGATCGGTTGCGCCGACACCAGGGCGACCCGCTCGTGGTTGAGCTGGTTGGTCACCAGCTTCCACCCGCCGTTCTCCTCGCCGATCAGGTTGGTCACCGGCACCCGCACGTCGGTGTAGTAGGTGGCGCTGGTGTCGGGGCCCGCCATCGTGTGCACCGGCGTCCAGGAGAAGCCCTCCGCGGTGGTCGGCACCACCAGCATCGAGATCCCGCGGTGCTTCTTGGCCTCCGGGTTGGTGCGCACCGCCAGCCACACCCAGTCGGCGTACTGGATCAGGCTGGTCCACATCTTCTGGCCGTTGATCACGTAGTCGTCGCCGTCGCGCACCGCGGTGGTGCGCAGGTTGGCCAGGTCCGTGCCGGCGCCGGGCTCGGAATAGCCGATCGAGAAATGCAGGTCACCGGCCGCGATCTTGGGCAGGAAGAACTTCTTCTGTTCGTCGGTGCCGAAGGCCATGATGGTCGGCGCCACGCTGTTGATCGTCAGGAACGGCACCGGCGCGCCCGCGATGGCCGCCTCGTCGGTGAAGATCAGCGAGTCCATCGGCGAACGGTCCTGCCCGCCGTATTCCTCGGGCCAGCTCAGGGTCAGCCACCCGTCCTTACCCATCTGGGAGACGACCTCGCGGTAGGCGTTGCCGGTCCCGATCTCGCCCTGTGTCGAGCTGAGGGCCTCGCGGCGCTCCGGCGTCATGAGCGTGGTGAAGTACGACCGCAGCTCGCGACGCAGCTCCTCCTGTTCAGGGGTGTAACTGATGCGCATTGCAGGCCGTCCTTGTCGTTTAAGCGTCGTTGAGCGTCGTTGAGCGTCAATTGCGATCGAATGCCGCGTCACGCTATGCAGCCCGACCAACGGCTACCCGTTCGCCTCCCCGGTTGTAACACGTTCTAGTCTTGGAATCCAGCGACCGTTTCCCCTGAGGCACCGGGGCCCTAAGGTGGACCTACATACCGACGGGGCGAGTGCTCACGTTGAAGGCCAGGTTCAAGGAGGGTGCCGTGCGGGTGATCGTGGATCGTGACCGGTGCGAAGGGAACGCGGTGTGCATGGGAATCGCACCCGACCTGTTCGACCTGGACGACGAGGACTACGCGGTCGTGAAGGTCGACCCGATTCCCGCCGACCGAGAGCAGCTGGCCGAACAGGCCATCGCCGAGTGCCCCCGCGCCGCGCTGGTGCGCCAAGACTAGAGGTATTCATAAATTGACTAGCAGCACAAACGCGGCCGATCTGTCCGGAAAGGTCGCGGTGGTGACCGGTGCCGCCGCGGGACTGGGTCGCGCCGAGGCGCTCGGCCTGGCCCGGCTCGGCGCCAACGTCGTCGTCAACGACATCGCCGCGGCGCTGGACGCCTCCGACGTGATCGACGAGATCACCGCCGCCGGCGTCAAGGCTGTCGCAGTGGCCGGTGACATCAGTCAGCGCGCGACGGCCGACGAGTTGGTGGCCACCGCCGACGGGCTCGGCGGGCTGGACATCGTCGTGAACAACGCCGGGATCACCCGCGACCGGATGCTGTTCAACATGTCCGACGAGGAATGGGATCTCGTCATCGCGGTGCACCTGCGCGGACATTTCCTGCTGACGCGCAACGCGGCCACCTACTGGCGTGCCAAGGCCAAGGATGCGGGCGGGAAGGTCTTCGGCCGCATCGTCAACACCGCCTCGGAGGCCGGCCTGGTGGGGCCGGTGGGGCAGGCCAACTACGGCGCGGCCAAGGCAGGGATCATCTCGCTGACCCTCACCGCCGCCCGGGCGCTGGGCCGTTACGGCGTGTGCGCCAACGCGATCTGCCCGCGCGCCCGCACCGCGATGACGGCCGACGTCTTCGGGGCGGCACCCGAAAACGAAGGCGGCATCGACCCGCTGTCGCCGGAGCACGTGGTCAGCCTGGTCACGTTCTTGGCATCGCCGGCCGCCGCCGAAGTCAACGGCCAGGTGTTCATCGTCTACGGCCCGCAGGTGACGCTGGTTGCCGCGCCGACCGCGGAGCACAGGTTCGCCGCGGACGGGCCGGCATGGGACCCCGGCCAACTCAGCGGCGAGCTCGAAAAATACTTTGCTGGCCGCGATCCGGAGCGGAACTTTTCCGCCGTCGGCCTGATGGAGCAATAGCCGTGTAAAACGCACTTTATGGGGGAATGCGCGCGAGTAGAACATGTGTCAGATTGGAGTTTTGTCAATACCTCTGACCTGGACAAATTAACGGTTCGGATACGGAAATGCTGTTCATTGACACCGCGTACTTCTTCTGAGTTAATATGATCCGGCTCACACCGGGCCGCGAGCGATCGAAGACAATGCAAAGGCGATTCACAGGCTTCGCCGCGACCAGCAGAGGGGGGTGGCCAGGCTGAGAGAACAACTTGCCGTCCCCGCCCGCGCCGTCGGCGGGTTCTTCGAGATGATGATCGACACCGGCCGCGAGACTTTTCGGCGGCCGTTTCAATTTGGCGAGTTCCTCGAACAGACGTGGATGATCGCCCGGGTCTCGCTGGTTCCGACGCTGCTCGTCTCCATCCCGTTCACGGTGCTGGTGGCGTTCACCCTCAACATCCTGTTGCGCGAAATCGGCGCGGCCGACTTGTCCGGCGCGGGAACCGCTTTCGGCACCGTCACCCAGTTGGGCCCGGTGGTCACGGTGCTCGTCGTGGCCGGCGCCGGCGCCACCGCGATCTGCGCCGACCTGGGTGCCCGCACCATCCGCGAAGAGATCGACGCGATGCGGGTGCTGGGCATCGACCCCGTCCACCGGCTGGTGGTGCCGCGGGTGCTGGCGTCCACGGTGGTGGCGCTGTTGCTCAACGGCCTGGTGTGCGCCATCGGCCTGTCGGGCGGCTACGTCTTTTCCGTCTTTCTCCAGGGCGTCAACCCGGGCGCGTTCATCAACGGCCTGACCGTGCTCACCGGGCTGCGCGAGTTGGTGCTCGCCGAAGTCAAGGCGCTGCTGTTCGGCGTGATGGCCGGGCTGGTCGGGTGCTACCGCGGCCTGACCGTCAAGGGGGGTCCCAAGGGCGTCGGGAACGCCGTCAACGAAACCGTCGTCTACGCGTTCATCTGCCTGTTCGTCATCAACGTGGTCATGACCGCCATCGGCGTGCGGATTTCGGCCAAGTGAGGCGAGTGAACACCCGATGAGCTACGACGCCACCCTCCGGTTTCGCCGCTTCATGTCGCGGCTGCAGGGACCCATCGACGACTTCGGCGAACAGGCGCTGTTCTACGGCAAAACCGTGCGCTACGTTCCGCAGGCGATCACCCAATACCGCAAGGAGACGATCCGGAACGTCGCCGAAATGACCATGGGCGCAGGGGCTCTCGTCATGATCGGCGGCACGGTTGGTGTCGCGGCCTTCCTGACCCTGGCCTCCGGCGGCGTCATCGCCGTGCAGGGGTATTCGTCGCTGGGCAACATCGGCATCGAGGCGCTGACGGGCTTCCTGTCGGCGTTCCTCAACGTCCGAGTCGTCGCCCCGGTGATCGCGGGCATCGCGCTGGCGGCCACGATCGGCGCGGGTGCCACCGCCCAGTTGGGCGCCATGCGGGTGTCCGAGGAGATCGACGCCGTCGAATGCATGGCGGTGCAGTCGGTGTCCTACCTGGTGTCGACCCGGCTGATCGCGGGCCTGATCGCGATCATCCCGCTGTATTCGCTGTCCGTGCTGGCGGCGTTCTTCGCCGCCCGCTTCACCACGGTGTACATCAACGGGCAGTCGAAAGGCCTTTACGACCACTACTTCAATACGTTCCTCATCCCCTCGGACCTGTTGTGGTCCTTCCTGCAGGCCATCGTGATGGCCATCGCGGTCATGCTGGTCCACACCTATTACGGATACAACGCCAGCGGCGGGCCCGTCGGCGTCGGCGTCGCCGTCGGGCAGGCCGTGCGCACCTCGCTGATCGTCGTGGTCGTCATCACCTTGTTCATCTCGCTGGCCGTCTACGGCGCGTCGGGTAACTTCAACCTCTCCGGCTAAGGGGGAGCGGCAAACAAACATGGCAGACGGCGGACCGGGACGCACATCCGTTCGGCTGGCAGCGGCGCTGCTGGCCAGTTTGATCGTGGCCTTTGCCGCCGTCACCTACCTCTCCTACACCGCGGCGTTCGCCTCGACCGACACCGTCACCGTCTCGGCGCCGCGGGCGGGCCTGGTGATGGACAAGGGCGCCAAGGTCAAGTACCGGGGCATCCAGATCGGCAAGGTCACCGCCATCGACTACTCCGGTGACCAGGCGCGGCTGACGCTGGCCATCAGCAGCGACCAGATGCACTTCGTCCCCTCCAACGCGACGGTGCACATCGCGGGCAACACCATCTTCGGCGCCAAGTCGGTGGAATTCCTTCCGCCCCAAGCGCCTTCGTCGACGTCGTTGCGCCCGGACGCCCATGTGGAGGCCTCCGCCGTGCAGCTGGAGGTCAACACCCTGTTCCAGTCGCTCATCGACCTGCTGCACAAGGTCGACCCGGTGGAGCTGAACGGGACGCTGAGCGCCCTGTCGGAGGGGCTGCGCGGCCACGGCGACGACTTCGGCTCGCTGCTGTCGGGGCTGAACACGCTGGCGCGCCAGGCTAACCCGAAGCTGCCGGCCCTGCAGGAGGACTTCCGCAGGGCCGGGATCGTCACCAACACCTACGCCGATGCGGCCCCCGACCTGAACACCGTCTTCGACAACCTGCCGACGATCAACCGGACGGTGGTCGACCAACAGAAGAATCTCAACGACACGCTGCTGGCGACGATCGGCCTGGCCAACAACGCCTACGACACGTTGGAACCCGCCGAGCAGAACTTCATCGACGCCATCAACAGGCTGCGTGCCCCGATCAAGGTGGCCCACGACTACTCGCCGGAATTCGGCTGCTTTTTCGCCGGTGTCGAACGCGGCATCAAGGAATTCGCCCCGCTGCTCGGGGTCCGCAAGGCCGGCCTGTTCACGTCCTCGAGCTTCGTGTTGGGCGCGCCCTCGTACACGTACCCGGAGTCGCTGCCGATCGTCAACGCATCCGGGGGTCCGAACTGCCGCGGGCTGCCCGACATTCCGACGAAGCAGACCGGCGGGTCGTTCTACCGGTCGCCCTTCCTGGTGACCGACAACGCCAACATCCCGTACGAGCCGTTCACCGAGCTGCAGTTCGACGCGCCCTCCACACTGCAGTTCCTGTTCCACGGCGCCTTCGCGGAACGGGACGACTTCTGATGGCGGCCGCGGGGATGCCGTCGCACCGGTCGATGCTGATCAAGGTAGGCATCTTCGCGGCGGCCATGGTGCTGGTGAGCGCGTCGCTGGTGATCGTCTTCGGCGACTTCCGGTTCGGGCCCGAAAGCACCTACCACGCAACGTTTACCGATGTGTCGAAGCTGAAGCCCGGCCAGAAGGTTCGCATCGCCGGCGTGCCGGTCGGCGCGGTGTCGGGCGTGAAGCTCAACCCCGACAACACGATCGACGTGAAGTTCGGGGTGGACAGCCGCTACACGCTGTATTCGTCGACGCGCGCGGTGATCCGGTACGAAAACCTGGTCGGCGACCGTTATCTGGAGATCACGTCGGGCCCCGGGGAGCTGCGTAAGCTGCCGGCCGGTTCCACGATCAACTCCGAACACACCCAGCCCGCACTGGATCTCGACGCGCTGCTGGGCGGGCTGCGGCCGCTGGTCAAGGGCCTGGACGCCGACAAGGTCAACACCATCAGCAGCGCGGTCATCCAATTGTTGCAGGGCCAGGGCGGGGCGTTGTCCGACGTGCTGGCCGACACGAGCGCGTTCTCGTCGGCGCTGGGCCAACGCGACCAGCTCATCGGCGACGCGATCACCAACCTCAACACCGTGCTGGGGACCGTGGACCAGAAGAGCGCGCAGTTCTCGGCCAGCGTCGACCAGCTGCAGCAACTGATCACCGGGCTGGCCAAGAACAAGGACACGATCGCCGGGGCCATTCCGCCGCTGGCTTCGACGACCACGGACCTGACTGAGCTGCTGAAGAATTCACGCCGGCCGCTGCAGGGCATCCTGGAGAACACCCGGCCGCTGGCCACCGAGATCGACAACCGCAAGGCCGAGGTGGACAACGACGTCGAGCAACTCGGCGAGGACTACCTGCGGCTGGCCGCGCTCGGCGCCTACGGGTCGTTCTTCAACATCTACTTCTGCTCGGTGACCATCAAGATCAACGGCCCGGCCGGCAGCGACATCCTGCTGCCCCTCGGTGGCCAGGTCGATCCCAGCAAGGGGAGGTGCGCTTTTGTCAAGTAACGCAAGGCGCGAACGTGACCCGTTGCGCACCGGCATCTTCGGTGTTGTGCTGGTGGTCTGCGTCGTGCTCATCGCATTCGGGTACGCGGGCCTGCCGTTCTGGCCGCAGGGCAAGATCTACGACGCCTACTTCGCCGACGCCGGCGGCATCAACCCCGGCAACTCCGTCTACGTGTCGGGCTTCAAGGTCGGCAAGGTGTCGTCCGTCGGCCTGGCCGGCGACAGCGCCAAGGTGACCTTCAGCGTCGATCGGCACATCGTCGTCGGCGACCAGTCGCTCGCCGCGATCCGCACCGACACCATCCTCGGCGAGCGTTCCATCGCGGTGACCCCGGCGGGCACCGGCAGGTCGACCACCATTCCGCTGAGCCGCACGACCACGCCGTACACGCTGGCCGGCGCGCTGGAGGACCTGGGCAACAACGCCAACAACCTGAACAAGCCCCAGTTCGAACAGGCCCTCAACGTGCTCACCGACACGCTGCACGACGCCACCCCCGAATTGCGCGGCGCGCTGGACGGGGTGACGTCGCTGTCCCGCACGCTCAACCGCCGCGACGAGGCGCTGCAAAGCCTGCTGGCGCATGCGAAGTCGGTGACGGCGGTGCTGTCGCAGCGCGCCAACCAGGTCAACAAGCTGGTCGACGACGGCAACGAGTTGTTCGCCGCGCTGGACGAGCGGCGGGCCGCGATCGGCGAATTGATCTCCGGCATCGGCGGCCTCTCGCAGCAGATTTCCGGCTTCGTCGCCGACAACCGCAAGGAGTTCGGCCCGGCGCTGAGCAAGCTGAACAAGGTGCTGGCCAACCTCAACGAGCGCCGCGACTACATCACCGAGGCGCTCAAGCGGCTGCCGACCTACGCCACCGAGTTGGGTGAGGTGGTCGGTTCCGGGCCCGGGTTCAACGTGAACGTGTTCAGCGTGTTGCCGGCGCCGATGGTGGCGATGGTGTTCGACTTCATCTACCAGCCGGGCAAGCTGCCGGCCAGCCTCGCCGACTACCTGCGCGGGCTGATTCAGGAACGCTGGATCATCAGGCCGAAGTCGCCATGACGAATTGGATCGCCGGCAGCAGGGCGCTGCGCTACGGCACCATCATCGCACTGGTCGCGATGTTGGTGGGCGGCGTGTATGTGCTGTCGTCGCAAGGCAATAACCGGACCGTCATCGGCTATTTCACCTCGGCCGTCGGTCTGTATCCCGGCGACCAGGTGCGCATCCTGGGCGTGCCGGTCGGTTCGATCGACACGATCGAGCCGCGGCCCTCCGACGTCAAGATCACCATGTCGGTGGCCAAGGACGTGAAGATCCCCAAGGATGCGCGGGCCATCATCATCTCGCCGAACCTGGTGTCCGCGAGGTTCATTCAGCTCACCCCGGTGTACACCGGCGGGGCGCTCCTGCCCGACGGCGGCAGCATCGACCTGAACCGCACCGGGGTGCCGGTGGAATGGGACGAGGTCAAGGAATCCCTGACCCAGCTGGCCGTTCAGCTGGGCCCGACGACGGGATCGATGCAGGGGCCACTGGGCAGGGCGATCAACCAGGCCGCCGACACGCTCGACGGCAACGGCGAGTCGTTCCACAACGCGTTACGCGAACTCTCGCAAGTCGCCGGGCGGCTGGGGGATTCGCGCAACGACATCTTCGGCACCGTGAAAAACCTGCAGGTTCTGGTCGACGCGCTGTCGGCGAGCAACGAGCAGATCGTGCAGTTCGCCGGCAACGTCGCTTCGGTGTCGCAGGTGCTGGCCGACAGCTCGCGCCATCTGGACAACACCCTGGGCACGCTCAACCAGGCGCTCTCCGACATCCGGGGGTTCCTGCACGAGAACAACTCGACGATCATCGATACGGTCAACAACCTCAACGACTTCGCCCAGACGTTGAGCGACCAGAGCGACAACATCGAGCAGGTGTTGCATGTGGCCGGCCCGGGTATCGCGAACTTCTACAACATCTACGACCCGGCGCAGGGCACCCTGAACGGTCTGTTGTCGATACCCGAATTCGCCAACCCCGTTCAGTTCATCTGCGGTGGCTCCTTCGAGACCGCCGCCGGGCCGAGGGCGCCGGACTACTTCCGGCGCGCCGAGATCTGTCGTGAGCGGCTGGGCCCGGTGTTGCGCCGGCTCGCGGTGAATTTCCCGCCGGTGATGTTCCACCCGCTCAACACGATCACCGCGTACAAGGGCCAGATCATCTACGACACCCCGGAGACCCAGGCCAAGGCCGCCACCCCGGAACCCCAGCTGACCTGGATACCCGCTCCGGGTTCGCACCCGGCGCCGCCGGCCCAGAATCCGTCCGATCTGCAGGCCCTGCTGGTTCCCACCGCCCCGCAGACCGGCAACCCTCCGGGGCCGCCGCCCGCCGGCGCCAACCCCGCGCCGGCACCGGGCCCCGGACCGGGCAACGCGTTCGGTCCGCTGCCCGGCCCCCCGCCCAGCCAGGCGCCGGGCGGGCCGGCGGCCAACCTGGGCGGTGGCGGATGAAGCGAATCTGGTTGCGCGGCGGCGTGTTAGCTGCCGGCAGTGCGCTGCTGGCCGGCTGTCAGTTCAATGGGCTCAACTCGCTGGCGATGCCCGGCACCGCCGGCCACGGCAGCGGCGCGTACTCGATCACCGTCGAGATGCCCGACGTGGCGACGCTGCCGCAGAACTCGCCGGTCATGGTCGACGACGTCACCGTCGGCAGCGTCTCGGGCATATCGGCCGAGCAGCGGGCCGACGGATCCTTCTACGCCGCGGTGAAACTGGCGCTGAACAAGAACGTCGTGCTGCCGGCCAACGCCACGGCGACGGTGGCCCAGACGTCGTTGCTGGGTTCGATGCACATCGACCTGGCGCGTCCCAAGGACAAGCCGGCGACCGGCCGGCTCAAGGACGGCTCCACGATCACCGAGGCCAACACGGGCCGCTACCCGACCACCGAAGAGGTGTTCTCTGCGTTGGGCGTCGTCGTCAACAAGGGCAATCTCGGTGCGCTGGAAGACATTACCGACGAGACCTATCAAGCCGTCGCCGGTCGCCAGGACCAGTTCGTCGACCTGATCCCGCGCCTCGCCGAGCTGACGGCGGGGCTCAACCGGCAGACCAACGACATCATCGACGCGGTCGACGGCCTGAACCGATTCTCCGCGACCCTGGCGCGCGACAAGGACAACCTGGGCCGGGCGCTGGACACGCTGCCCGAGGCCCTCCGGGTGCTCAACAAGAACCGGGACCACATCGTCGAGGCATTCGGCGCGCTCAAGAAGCTGGCGCAGGTGACCTCCCACATCCTGGCAAAAACCAAGGTGGACTTCGCCGAAGACCTCAAGGGCCTGTACTCCGTCGTCAAGGCCCTCAGCGACAACCGCAAGAACTTCGTCACCTCGCTGCAGATCCTGCTGACCTTCCCGTTCCCCAACTTCGGCATCAAACAGTCGGTGCGCGGCGACTACCTCAACGTGTTCACCACCTTCGACCTCACCCTGCGGCGGATCGGAGAGACGTTCTTCACCACCTCGTATGCGCTTGACCCGAACATGATGCACATGAGCGAGGTCCTCAACCCGCCCGATTTCCTCACCGGTGAATTGGCCAACCTGTCCGGGCAGGCGGCCGACCCGTTCAAGATTCCGCCCGGCACGGCTCCGGGTGCCGAGGGTCAGTAGGGGCGGCGGATGATCGACAAACTCACCAAGATCCAACTCGGCATCTTCGCGGTGATCACCGCCATCACGCTGAGCGTGATGGCCGTCTTCTACCTGCGTCTGCCCGCCACCTTCGGGATCGGGACGTACGTCGTCAGCGCCGATTTCGTCGCCGGTGGCGGGCTGTACAACAACGCCAACGTCACCTACCGCGGAGTCGCGGTCGGGCGGGTGGAGTCGGTGGGCCTGAACCCCAGCGGCGTCACCGCCGAAATGCGGCTGAACAGCGGCACTCCCATTCCGTCGAACGTCACCGCCACCGTGAAGAGCGTCTCGGCGGTGGGTGAGCAGTACATCGACCTCGTGCCGCGGGGCGAGCCGTCATCGACGAAGCTGCACAACGGATCCCGGATCGACCGGCAGAACACCCGGATCGGCCAGGACGTCGCCGACCTGTTGAAGCGGGCGGAGTCGCTGGTCAACAGCCTCGGCGACACCCGGTTGCGCGAGCTCCTGCACGAGACCTTCATGGCGGCCAACGGGTCGGGTCCCGAGCTGGCTCGCCTGATCGAGTCGGCCCGACTGTTGGTGGACGAGGCCAACGCCAGCTACCCGCAGGTATCGCAGCTGATCGATCAGGCCGGCCCGTTCCTGCAGGCCCAGATCCGTGCCGGCGCCGACATCAAGTCGCTGTCCGACGGGTTGGCGCGGTTCACTTCCGAGGTGCGCCGGGCCGACCCGCAGCTGCGCGACACGCTGGCCACCGCCCCGGGCGCCACCGACGAGGCCAGCACCGCGTTCTCCGGCATCCGGCCGTCATTCCCGGCGCTGGCCGCCAGCCTGGCCAACCTCGGGCGCGTCGGGGTCATCTACCACAAGTCGATCGAGCAGCTGTTGGTGGTGTTGCCGGCGCTGTTCGCGGCGATCACCACGGCCGCCGGCGGCGCGCCGCAGGACGAGGGCGCCAAGCTGGACTTCAAGCTCGACCTCAACGACCCGCCGCCGTGCGCCGTCGGCTTCCTGCCCCCGCCGCTGATGCGCACGCCGGCCGACGAGACGCTGCGCGAGCTGCCAAAGGACATGTACTGCAAGGCGGCCCAGAACGATCCCAGCACCGTGCGCGGCGCCCGCAACTACCCGTGCCAGGAGTTCCCCGGCAAACGCGCGCCGACGATCCAGCTCTGCCGCGACCCGAAAGGCTACGTTCCCGTCGGCCGCAACCCCTGGCGCGGCCCGCCGGTACCGTACGACACCCCGGTGACTAACGGGCTGAACGTATTGCCGCCCAACAAGTTCCCGTACATCCCGCCGGATGCCGAACCGGATCCGGGCACCCCCATCGTCGGGCCGCCGCCCCCCGGCGTGGTGCCCGGGCCCGGCCCGCTGCCCAACCACCAGCCGGCATGGGATCCGCCGCCCCCCAACGACAGCGGTCCGCCGCCGGGTAACCCGTCGTGGCACCCGCCCGGGGTGCCGCCGGTGCCGCCGATACTCCCGTACCCGAAGTGGCTCCCCCCGCCGGCGCCTCCGGAGGGGATCAGTCCCCCGCCGGCCGGCCCGGGACCGGAGAAGCCGTGGGGGCCGCCGCCCGGACCGCAGCCGCAGGCCAGCGGCCCCGCGTACACGACCTATGACCAGCACACCGGAGCCTTCGTGGACCCGGCGGGCGGCACTGGTATCTTCGCGCCCGGCACGAGCGGCGCGTCCAGCGCCGAGAACTGGGTGGACCTGATGCGTGATCCGAGGCCTCTTTGACGGACCCCTTGATGGACCCCTCAGTGGACTCCGCAGCGACGGCAGGACAAGCGACGACGCGGCGCGTCCGTCGGCGGGCCTCGCGCGCCGCGGGCCCCGCCAAGAGCGAGTCCGGCGGCCCCGCCGCGGTTCTCGCTGATGCGCCGACGGCGGAACCCTCGCTGCAGCCCGCCGCCAAGAAGGCGAAGACCCTCCAGCCGGTCAGGCCGCCGCCACGGCGCCGGCCGCGCCGGACCCTGGTTCTCTGCACCTCGTTCGCCGCGGCGCTGCTGGCGGTCGGGGCGCTGGCCGGCGGCCTGGCCGCGCTGATCATCCAGCAGCGACACGCCGAGGCGCAGCAGGCGCGCGACCAGCGCTTCGTCGACACCGCGACGCAGACCGTGGTCAACATGTTCAGCTACAAGCAGGACAACATCGACGAAAGCGTGAACCGGTTCTACAACGGCACCAGCGGCCCACTGCGTGGAATGCTCGGCGCCAACAACAACATCGACAACCTCAAGGGCCTGTTCCGCTCCACCAACGCCACCTCGGAAGCCGTGGTCAACGGCGCCGCGCTGGAGGGCATCGACGCGGTCACCGACAACGCGTCGGTGCTGGTGTCGGTGCGGGTCACGGTCGCCGACATCGACGGGACCAACAAGCCGTCCATGCCGTATCGCCTGCGGGTCATCGTGCACGAGGACGAGCAGGGAAAGATGACCGGTTACGACCTGAAGTACCCCGACGGGGGTAACTGATGCCGTCACCCCGCGTCCAGAGGTGGCTGATCGCCGTGGCGGGCTCGGTCCTGGTGGCGGCTATCGTCGGCCTGTCCGCGGCGGGCGGCTGGTTCTATTGGGAAAGGGTGCAGACGCGCGGCGAGGCGGCGGCCCGGGCGGTGCTGCCGGGGCTGGCCGCCAAGGAGATACCCGAGGTCTTCGCCTACGACTACCAGACCGTCGAACGCAGCCTGTCGGCCGCGTACCCGTTGCTCACCCCGGCCTATCGCCAGGAGTTCCAGAAGAGCGTCAACACGCAGATCATCCCCGAGGCGAAGAAGCGTGAGGTGGTCGTCCAGGCCAACGTCGTTGGCGTGGGCGTCATGTCGGCAAAGCGCGACTCGGCGTCGGTGATGGTGTACATGAATCGCACCGTGACCGACAAGTCACGGCAGCCGCTCTACGACGGCAGCCGGTTGCGGGTCGACTTCACCAAGATCGGCAAGCAATGGCTGATCGCCTACATCACGCCGATCTAGCTCAGAAGCACATCGCAATGTTGTTGCAGCGCAACGGATAACGCTCGACAGGGCTGGGCGGCGGCCCGGCCAGCGTCAGCGAAAACGGTTGCTTCTTCATGTCGGACTGCAGCCCGCAGACCGGACCGTGCAGGATCGTGTGGGTGCCGGTCATGGTCTCGTCGCTGAACGCGTAGGTTTCGGTGGTCGGCGCGGTGCCGCCGCCCGGGCATGACACGCCATCGGACTTGTCCACCTTGAAGGTCCACAGCATGCTGGACATGCGGGCCCTGCCGCTGAAGTTCTGCAACTTGTCCGCGGCGCTGATCCGTTCGGGCGTCGAACTCACGATGTTCAGGGCGCAGTTCATCGCGAAGACGATCGGGTCCGAATAGTCGTTCATGTTCCGGGTTCCGGACGGCTGATCGCACAGCGCGGAAATCGTCCAGGAAACCCCCGATACGCCGGCCTCGTTGAAGGTGTAGGTGCCGTCCGCCGGTGGTCCGATGGCGCTCGCCGGGTCGCCGGACACCAACGCGACCCCCAGTGCTACGGCCGAGCAGATGCCGGCGCCGGCCGCCAGCCCGCGGCGAAGTTTCATAGTGCCCCTCCCTTCACGCTGCATCGAGTATCACAGCGTTTCGGCCGCGACACCATGGCCGGCGTCGTGCGGATGCGACTCCGCGAGGGCGTCGAGGAATGACCGCGCCCAGCGGTCCACGTCGTGGGCGAGCACCTGGCGGCGCATCGTGCGCATCCGCCGCCGGCCCTCCTCGGGCGTCTGGTTGAGCGCCGCCTCGATCACGTCCTTGACCCCTTCGAGGTCGTGCGGGTTCACCAGGTACGCCTGCCGCAGTTCCGCTGCGGCGCCGGTGAATTCGGACAGGACCAGCGCGCCGCCCAGGTCGCTGCGGCAGGCGACGTACTCCTTGGCCACCAGGTTCATCCCGTCGCGCAGCGGGGTGACCAGCATGACGTCGCTGGCCACGAAGAACGCGATCAGTTCGTCGCGAGGCACCGGGCGATGCAGATAGTGCACCACCGGATGACCGACCTCGGCGTATTCGCCGTTGATGTGGCCGACCTGGCGTTCGATGTCGTTGCGCAGGATTTGATAGCTCTCCACGCGTTCGCGGCTCGGCGTCGCGAGCTGAACGAGCACGGTGTCGTCGCGTTTGGCGCGGCCCTCGGCCAGCAGCTCGGTGAAGGCCTTCAGGCGGACGTCGATGCCCTTGGTGTAGTCGAGCCGGTCGACGCCCAGCAGGATCTTGCGGGGGTTGCCCAACTCGGCGCGGATCTCCCGCGCGCGGCGCCTGATGTCGCGGTCGCGGGCCGCCTGGTCGAGCGCGGTGGAGTCGATGGAGATGGGAAAGGCGCCCACCCGCACCGTCCGCGACTCCAGCTGCACCTCGCCGAACCGCGCCCGCACCCCCACCGACCCCCGGGAGGTTTCGACGCCGATCAACTGCCGGCACAGGACCAGGAAGTTCTGCGCGCCGCCGGGCAGATGAAAGCCCACCAGATCCGCGCCGAGCAGGCCCTCGACGATCTCGGTGCGCCACGGGAGCTGCCTGAACAGCTCCACCGGCGGGAACGGGATGTGCAGGAAGAATCCGATGGTCAGGTCGGGCCGCAGCTCGCGCAGCATCTTGGGGACAAGCTGCAGCTGGTAATCCTGCACCCACACCGTCGCGGCCCGGGCCGCCGCATGCGACGTGGCTTCGGCGAAGCGGCGGTTGACGTCGACGTAGCGGTCCCACCATTCGCGGTGGTAGATAGGCTTGACGATGACGTCGTGGTAGAGCGGCCACAGGGTGGCGTTGGAGAATCCCTCGTAGTACTCGGCGACGTCGTCGCTGGTCAGCCGCAACGGATGCAGGTGCAGGTCGTCCTGCACGATGGGCTGGTAATCCAGCTCGTCGTCGTCATCGGCGACCCCCGGCCAGCCGACCCACGCACCGCGCCGGCGCCGCAGCAACGGCTCCAAGGCCGTGACCAGTCCGCCCGGGCTGCGTTTCCAGGCCGTGGTGCCATCGGGAAGCCGCTCGAGGTCGACCGGTAGCCGGTTGGCAACCACGACGAAGTCGGAATTGCCGAAGCGCTCGGCGCCCGGCGCGTTCTCCGAAGACCTGCCGCCCCTGGGAGCCATTTAGGTGTCGAGCTTGGCCGGTCCAATACCGAGCATGGACAAGAACACGCGGCACTCGTCGGCGTCGTTCGCATACGCGGCGACGACCCGCCTCGCCTGGCTCGCGGTGCTGTCGGCCAGGGGCTCCACATCGCCGATTTCGCCGGGATCAGATTTCGTAGCCATGAACACAACTGTAGGCGACGTGTGACCGGGCTCCGCGCGGTCTCACCAGCAACTGGTGCCGGACGGCCCGCCTGGCGGGTACACATGTCGCTGGCGGGGAGGAGGCGCGGTGGACGCGGACATGGTGTTCGACTTCGTCGACGTTGTCGTCGAGCGGGACGGTGTGCGGGCCCTGAACGGCTTCACCGCCGCCGTTCCGGGGCGGGGCGTGACGGCAATATTCGGACCGTCGGGGTCGGGCAAGTCGACCCTGCTTCGCGTGTGCAACCGGCTGGAGGTGCCGACGAGTGGGCGGGTGTCCTTCCGGGGCGAGGACATTGCCGGCGTGGACCCGTTGTGGTTGCGGCGCCGGGTGGGCATGTGCTTTCAGCGGCCGACGCCGTTCGCGCGAACGGTCGCCGACAACCTGCGCGTCGCAGACCCGGGGGCGTCCGAGGCGCGGATGGCCGAAACGCTGGAGCGTGTCGCGCTGGCCGGATCGTGGCTGGACCGCGAGGCGACCGCCCTGTCGGGCGGGGAGGCGCAGCGCATGTGCCTGGCCCGCACGCTGATGGCGCGACCGCAGGTGCTGCTCCTCGACGAACCCACCTCGGCCGTCGATGCCGAGGCGGCCGCCGTGATCGAGGACGCGGTGCGCGAGCTGGCCGCCGACGGGATTCCCGCCCTTTGGGTGACCCACGACGCCGCGCAGGTCGAGCGGGCCGCCGACCGGGTCCTACGCATCGAGCGAGGTGTCAGCCTGGGGCTCGGCCCGGTGGCATCGAGGGAAGAGGGGCGGTGACCGGGATGAACGGTCAGGTCGGCTGGCTGGGGCTGGCGACGTCGCTGATTCTGGTCGCGTTCGCGGCGGCCGTTTCGCTGTGGCAGCGGTTGGGACTGGAGCGCCAGCTCGTGTGGGCGGCGGCCCGCGCGCTGGCCCAGTTGCTGCTCGTGGGCGGCGCGCTCACGCTGCTCTTCGCGCCGGGCCGTTCGTTGTGGTGGTCGTGGGCGTGGACCGCCGGCATGGTCGCCTACGCCGGAGACGTCGCGCGCCGGCGGGCGCCGGAGGTGCCCCGGCTCGCCCCGCTGACCATCGCGGCCTTCTCGGCCGCGGCGGTGATCACCCTGAGCGTGATCTTCGGGCTGCGGGTGTTCCCGTTGCAGGCCCGCACCCTGGTCCCGATCGCGGGAATGATGGTCGGCAACTCCATGACCGCCACGGTGCTGGTGGCCCGGCGGCTGGTCGACGAGCTGCGCGACAAACGCGATGAGGTCGAAGCCAGACTGGCCCTCGGGCAACCCTCCCGCCAGGCCGCGGCCCCGTACCTGCGGATCGCGTTGCGGTCGGCGATCTCCCCGCAGATCGAAACCACGAAGGCGACGGGCCTGGTGTTCCTGCCGGGCGCCATGACCGGACTCATTCTCGCCGGCGTGCACCCGCTGCAGGCCGTGTTGGTGCAGGCCGTGGTGATGTTCCTGATCCTCGGCTCGGTTGCCACCACGACCGTCGTCGTCGCCCTCGGCCTGGTCCGGCTCGTGTTCACTCGAGACCACCGGCTGCTGCCGCTCGGCCGGCGATCCGAAGACGCCGCTACCCGTCGCCGAGCGGCCACCACCCCGCGGTGAACCGCTTACACACTGGACGTAATGTGTAAACACTGGACCTGACAGAAGGCGGGCGGAATGACACTCTCCGACCAGGCGGGCGCACAAGCGGGCGCCCAGGCGGCCAATGAGCTGGTGACCTATGAAACGCTCGACGACGGCCGCATCGCCCGGATCTGGCTCAATCGGCCCGAGGCCCACAACGCGCAAAGCCGCGGCCTGCTGGTCCAGCTCGACGAGGCGTTCCTGCGCGCGGAGGCCGACGACGCCGTGCGCGTGGTGATCCTGGCGGCGCGCGGTAAGAACTTCTCCGCCGGGCACGACCTGGGCTCGGAGCTGGCGATCGCCGAGCGGCAGCAGCTTCCGAGCTTCCGCATCAACGGCGGCACCCGCGATCCGATCGCGGAGAAGATCTACCTGCAGGAGTGGCACTACTTCTTCCAGAACACCTGCCGCTGGCGGGATTTGCGCAAGATCACCATCGCACAGGTGCAGGGCAACGCGATTTCGGCCGGCCTGATGCTGATCTGGGCGTGCGACCTGATCGTCGCGGCTGACAACGCGAAGTTCAGCGACGTGGTCGCCGTGCGCTTGGGGATGCCGGGCGTCGAATACTACGCCCACCCTTGGGAATTCGGCCCCCGCAAGGCCAAGGAGCTGCTGCTGACCGGCGATGCGCTGGACGCCGACGAGGCCTACCGACTGGGCATGGTGTCGAAGGTGTTTCCGGTCGACGAGTTGGCGGACAAGACGCTGGAATTCGCCCGGCGCATCGCAGACCGGCCCACCATGGCGGCGCTCCTCGTCAAGGACTCGGTCAACGCGGCCTCCGACGCGATGGGATTCACCGAGGCGCTGCGGCACGCGTTCCACATTCACGAACTGGGCCACGCGCACTGGGCCGCCCACAACGAGAACAGGTACGCCGTCGGCCTGCCGCCCGACGTGGAGGACTGGCGCGGCGCCAAGCCCACACAGATCGCCCGCCGCGATACGCCATAGCGTGACCCGTGTGACGGCTGTGACCGCTCGCCTATGCTAGAACCCGTTTCAGTTTCGGCGTGAAGGGGCGCGGCGTGCAGCTTACTTTCGACAACCGGACGTACCTGGTGACCGGCGGTGGCAGCGGGATCGGCAAGGGGGTCGCGGCCGGGCTGGTGGCATCCGGCGCCTCCGTCATGATCGTCGGGCGCAATCCCGATCGGCTGGCGGCCGCCGTCCAGGACATCGAGGTGCTCAAGGCCGACGGCTCGATCCGCTACGAGCCCGCCGACATCACCGTCGAGGACGAGGCCGCCCGCGCGGTCGACGCGGCGACGGCGTGGCACGGCCGGCTCCACGGGGTGGTGCATTGCGCGGGCGGGTCGGAGACGATCGGGCCGATCACCCAGATCGACTCCGACGCCTGGCGGCGCACGGTGGACCTCAACGTCAACGGCACCATGTACGTGCTCAAGCACTCGGCCCGCGAGCTGGTGCGCGGCGGCGGCGGCTCGTTCGTCGGGATCTCGTCGATCGCGGCCAGCAACACCCACCGCTGGTTCGGCGCCTACGGCGTCACCAAGTCGGCCGTCGACCACATGATGCAGCTGGCCGCCGACGAGCTCGGCCCGTCGTGGGTGCGCGTCAACAGCGTCCGCCCGGGCCTGATCCGCACGGATCTTGTTGCGCCCATTACGGAATCACCGGAGCTGAGCACGGACTACCGGAACTGCACGCCGCTGCCGCGGGTGGGTGAGGTCGAGGATGTCGCGAACCTGGCGATGTTCTTGCTGTCCGACGCGGCCAGCTGGATCACCGGGCAGTGCATCAACGTCGACGGCGGCCACATCCTGCGGCGCGGCCCCGACTTCTCCGCGATGCTGGAACCCGTGTTCGGCGCCGAGGGGCTACGCGGAGTCGTCTGAGCTTCCGGCGTCCCGGGCGGCGAGCGTGGCGAGCGCCGACCAGTCCAACTGCCCGCCACCGGTTGCCACCAGGGTGAGGAAGCGATCGCGCAGCAGGCTGGCCACCGGCAGCGGCACCTCCAGCTGCTCGCCGGCGGCGAGCACGAGCCGGACATCCTTGAGGCCGAGGGCCGCCGCGAACCCGGCGGGTTCGAATTGGCCCCGCGCGATCAGCCCGCCGTAGGTCTGGTAGGCCGGCGCGCCGAACAACGTCGAGGTGAGGATGTCGACGTACTGCTGCTTGTCGACGCCGGCCTTGTGCACCAGCGCGACGGCCTCGCCGACGGTCTCGATGACTGACGCGATCAGGAAGTTCCCGCTGAGCTTCACCAGGTTGGCGGTCGGTGGCTGCTCGGCGACCACGAAGGTGCGCTGGCCGATCGCGTCGAACAGCGCGGACAACGGCCGCAGCACCTCGGGGTCGCCCGCCGCGATCACGAAAAGCTTTGCGGCGGAGGCGGCTTCGGGCCTGCCGAACACCGGCGCGGCCGCGTAATGCTGGCCGGCCTCGGCGTGCGCGGTGGCCAGCCGCTCCGACAGTGCGACGCTGATGGTGCTCGACGACACGTGCGTGGCGCCCGCAGGCAGCGAAGCCACGATTCCCTCGGGGCCCAGCGCGACGGCTTCCACCGCCCGGTCATCGGACAGCATGGTGAAAACGACCTCGGCGTGGCTCGCCTCGGCGACGGTGCGCGCCGCGGTCGCGCCCTGCCGCACGAGGGGCTCCGCCTTGTCGGGGGAGCGGTTGTAGACGGTGAGCCGGTGGCCCGCCTTGATCAGGTTCGCGGCCATGCCCTGGCCCATGTTCCCCAGGCCGATGAATCCGATGTCCATGCATCTACCCTGCCCTATAGGGCGGGCCGGACGACGGGAGCGGCAGGATGAAGCGACTCGAGGGCAAGCGGATCCTGGTGACCGGCGCCGCGTCGGGAATCGGCCAGGCCACCGCGCTGCGGTTGCTCGACGAGGGCGCCACCGTGGTGGGTTCCGACGTCGCCGAGGACGGCCTGTCGCGGACGCAGGCCGAGGCGGTCGAGGCCGGAACCGCGGACCGCCTCACCACCATGCCGATGGACGTCGGCGACGAGGATTCGGTCATCGACGGTGTGTGCTGGGCCGTCCAAACGCTCGACGGGCTGGATTCGCTGGTCAACGCGGCCGGCATCCTGCGCGCCGCGCACACGCACGAGACCAGCCTCGAACTGTGGAATCGGATTGTCGGCATCAACCTGACCGGGACCTTCCTGGTGGTCCGCGAGGCGCTTCCGGCGCTCTTGGCGAATCCGCGTAGCGCGATCGTGAACTTCAGCTCGACGTCGGCCTCGTTCGCCCATCCGTACATGGCGGCCTACGCGGCGAGCAAGGGCGGAATCCAGGCCTTCACGCATTCGTTGGCACTCGAATACGCCAAGGACGGTCTGCGCGCGGCGTGCGTGGCGCCGGGCAGCATCAAGTCCGGAATCACCGATGCCACCGGGGGATACATCCCCAAAGACGCCGACTGGTCACTGTTCCCCAGGCTGATGCCCATCCTGCCCACGACCGTCGAATCCAGCGGGGCCGGGATGGCCGAGCCCAGTGCCATCGCCGGAGTCATCGCGATGCTGGTGTCCGACGACGGCGCCTGGATCACCGGCACCGAGATCCGCATCGACGGCGGCACGCACGCGTAGGCGCGCTTGCGCGCCTAATTGACCGCGCGCTTGCGCGCCTAATTGACGCACGGCACCCCGCCGCCGCCGATCGGTTTTCCTTGATCCGGCGTCGGATAGGTCGTGGTGGTGCCGTTGTAGTAATAAGTGTTGGACTTGCTGGTCGTCGTGGTCGTGGTGGTCGAGGCGTCGTCCATCGTGGTGTCGTCCTGGGCCGGCATCGAGAAGTTGGTGTCCACCGTCACCCGGATGTGGCCGGGCTGCACGGCGGCGCTCGGCTGCTTGGGCGCGTCGAGCCCGAGCAGGGTTGCCACGTTGCGTGCGTCGGTGTCCTCACCCGCGCCGTACTCGATCGTGGTGGCCGTCGGCTCACCCGAATTGCGGTCGCGCACTTGGCCCGCGGTGTAGCCGTGCTTCTTCAGGGCGCGGGACACCTCGGTGGCCATACCGCTCATGCTGCCGGCGTTGATCACGTCGACGACGGTTGACGGGCTGGGTTTGGCGGCGGTGGTGGCGGGCGTGCTCGACGGCGGTGGTGCGCCGATCGCCGCGGCCACCTCCGACTTGATCGCGGCCGGGTCGATGATGTTCACGTCCTGGCCGTCGATGTTGTCGTAGCGCACCACGGGCAGCGTCCGGAATTCGACGTTACCGCTGGAGAACAGCGTGCCCAGGCGTTGGATCAGGTCCTCGTCCCAGCCGGAGGACAACACGACGTCCTTGCGCGCCACCGCCATCAGGTTCTTGAGCTTGTCGATGTTGGTGAACGTGCCCGAGGCCTGAAGTTCCTGCATGACCGACGAGATGAACGCCTGCTGCCGGTGGGTGCGGTCCAGGTCACCGTTTTCCAGCTCGTGTCGCTGCCGGACGAACGCGAGCGCCTGGGACGCATCGAGCCGTTGCCGCCCGGCCGGGAAGTCGGCGCCGGAATACGAGTCGTAGACAGCGTGATTCAGGCAGACGTCCACCCCGCCCAGGGTTTGGGCCAAGTCGTAGAAACCGGCGAGGTTGACCTCGGCGAAATAATCGATGGGAACGCCGGTGAGGCTGCGCACCGCGCGCAGGGTCGCCGCTCTGCCCGCTTCGCGGCCTTTGGTCTCGAGTTCCTTCTGGCTACTGGTGCCCTGATTGGCGAGCTTGTTCGCGACGTACTGCTTGGTAAGCCCGTACGCCTCTTTGATTTTGATGTGGTTGTATCCGGGAACGCCGTTGAACGCCACCCAGTCGTCGCGGGGGATCGAGAAGGCGACGACCTTGTTGTCCGCCCCGATGTGCACCAGGATCAGTGTGTTGGTGTTGTAGCCGCCGTCGTCGGAATCGCCGGCGTGCAAGTGCTTCAGAATCGACCAGGGCAGGTCGTTGCCGTCCTGGTCTTTGCGCGAGTCCAGGCCGATGAGCAAGATGTTCATGTTGTCGCCGCTGGAACGCGGGTCCTCGGGCGACAGCGCGTCGGAGACCGTGATGCCGCCCAGCGCGCCGTGCGCCACGTAGTACCCGGCCCCGGTCATCAGCACGGCCCCTACCGACACCAGTGTCATCAACCCACGCGTCAAGGCCTTGCGTAGGCGCGACGGTCGAGTCGTGGCGCGATGGCGATGACGGGCACCGCCGGAGCGTGCCATCAAAAACCTCGTCCTAATACCAGCGCACCACCGGTCACCGCAATAGCGGTCTGCGGTGATGTCGCTTGCAACATGCCATCAAGTATGCGTTAGCTGGCTGCGAACCCCCCAATCAAGCAGGTCGATGTAATGAGGCTCACCCGCCGAAATCAGCGCATTTTCGCGGGGCGACCATGCCGCTACCAGCGGTTTTGATGGTGACCGTGCCCGCAACGAGCCCAACTCGTTACAAACTTGGCATTCGGTGCCGACTCGTCGCTCTGATTCGAGCTTTGTGGGCCAATGGTCGACACCTTGGGCGCGTGGTCCGGAATGCTATTCAGCAATAAGGGTATTCGATGTGCCATCGGCCGTTGACGTAGTCGGCGCGATACTGGCCGCCCAGTTGCGGATTCGCATCGCGGATGACACCGGAACCCCCGACATATGGGGCGAACCCGGGCGGATCCCAGGTGATGGATTGCGGGTTGGGTGGCAGATCCGGGGTGCAATTGATCTGCTTCGTGATGTAGCCGTCGGTGATCCTCTGCTCGGCGGTCGCCTGATCGCCGGCATCGGGCGGCGGGTCGCTCGGGCACAAAGCCGCTGTGCCGCAGAAGCTTTGGCGCCCCGCGGGGAGGATCACGTCGCTACCGGGTGCGCCGGACATCGACGCAACCGTGACGAGCAGTCCCGCTACCGCCTGTACCCACATGGTGGCCTCCGGATTTCTATCGGGCTTTTTCGAGGTCCTCGCCGGACGTGTAATAGAGGCGGATGTTCGAGCCGGCGACGATTTCAGCGAGGTACACGCCCACGGGTTCGACCTCGTAGTAGTAATGGACGTTGCCCTGCGGATCCACGGCAGTCGCGCACGAAAGGCCCGGCGCGCCACACCTTTGTTTCACCGGCAGGGCAAGGACCGCGATGGACAACACGACGGCGATCACCACCGCCGGCGGCGCGCCGCCCAATCCGCGACGAGTCTGCACGGGATTGGTCACGTTGGGAGTGTAGGGGGCCACGAACCGACGCGCCGCGCCACGCGCCGCACTAGTGTCTCCTTGCTATGGCCAGTGTCAACGCGGACGCACCGTCGCCGCACACCCGGGTCGAGGTGCTGGGCAACATCGGGCCCAACTGGTTCGCCGCTGTGATGGGCACCGGCATCGTTGCCACCGCGGGGGCCACCCTGCCCGTCCACATCGTGGGCCTGCGAGCGTTCGCCCAAGTGGTCTGGGTGATCGCCGCGGCGTTGCTGACGGTGCTGATCGTCCTGGTGGGCGGTCACTGGTTGCGCCACCCCACCGTCGCGCGCACTCATGCGCGTAATCCGCAGATGGCCCACTTCTACGGTGCGGCTCCCATGGCGCTGCTGACGGTCGGCGGGGGAGCGGTGCTCGTCGGCGCCGATTTGATCGGTGAACGCGTCGCCGTCGACCTCGACTGGGCGCTGTGGGCGGCCGGCACGGTCGGCGGGCTGTTCACCGCGGTCAGCATCCCGTTCCTGATGTTCACCCAACACGACGTGGAGCCGGACGCGGCGTTCGGCGGATGGCTGATGCCGGTAGTTCCGCCCATGGTGTCGGCCGCGACGGGCGCATTGCTGCTCCCGCACATGGCGGCGGGCACCGGGCGAGAGACCATGCTGTACGGCGGCTATGCGATGTTCGGGCTGTCGCTCGTCGCCTCGCTGAACATCATCGCGATGATCTGGTCCCGGCTGGTGCTGTACGGCACCTCCGGCACCGCCCGAGTGCCCACACTATGGATCGTGCTCGGTCCGCTCGGCCAATCCATCACTGCCGCAGGGCTTCTCGGGGCAGCGGCGGCGCTTGCCGTCAAGCCGGAAGTCGCAGAGGACATGGACGCGTTCGCGATCCTCTACGGGGTTCCGGTGTGGGGATTCGCGATGCTGTGGATCGCGCTGGCCACCTCACTGACGGTGCGCACGCTGCGGCGGGGCATGCCGTTCGCCCTCACCTGGTGGAGTCTGACCTTTCCGGTGGGCACCTTCGTCACGGGCACCGCGCAGCTCGCCGCGCATACGCATCTGCCCGCGTTCAAGGTGACCGCGGCCATCGCCTACGCCGGTTTGCTGTTCACCTGGCTTCTGGTGGCCGCCCGCACCGCGCGGGGCAGTCTGCGCGGCAATCTGCTCAACGCGGCGCCCAGCAGCGCACCCATCAAGGCCAGCAAGCAGCGCCTCTCCTAGGAACTGGTCGGCACCGCCGGGAAAGGCCCGTCCCGCACCGTTTTGATATCCGGAAGCGGCGGGTAGGCAGTTGTGAGCTGATTGGAGGACCGATCATGTTCGACACCGAACCGGGCACTCCCGGAGAGACCCCCGAGCGCCTCACTCCGGCCGAACCGCCCGAGCGACTGACGCCGGCCGAACCGCCGGAGCGGCTCACGCCCTCGGATCCGCCGGAGCGACCGGCATCGACATGACAGGCAGGAGGTAAGGCATGCGCGCAGAAGAAGGCGACGAAACGGTCCGGGATTACGCCGTCGAGGGCAAGCAGACGCTCGGCCGGATCAAGGACTCGCAACGCACCGGAAACCCCGTCGGCAGGTTCGTCCGGCGGGTCGCCAGATTCTTCGGGGCCGGCTAGCGCCGTAGGGACGCGCCGGACAATCCCGAGCTGGTCTTACTATCTCCTGGTGACGAGCGCACCTGAAACGTTCTCGACCCGGGGGAGCGGCGGTGTTCGCATCGTCGCCGACCGCTTGGGCGACCCGCAAGCGCGCGCCGTGGTGTTTCTGCACGGCGGCGGGCAGACCCGCCGCTCCTGGGCCAAGGCGGCGGCGGCCGTCGCCAAACGCGGGTGGCAGGCCGTCACGATCGACCTGCGCGGGCACGGGGAGTCCGACTGGTCGAGCGAGGGCGACTATCGCGTGGTCAGCTTCGCCGCCGACGTGCAGGAGGTGCTGCGCACGTTGCCGCCGCGGCCGGTGCTGGTGGGTGCGTCCCTGGGCGGATTCACCTCGATGCTCCTGGAGGGCGAGCTGTCGCCGGGCACCGCAGCCGCCGTCGTTCTGGTCGACATCGTGCCCAACATGGAGCAGTCCGGGGCGACCCGCATCCACAACTTCATGTCCGACCGCGTGGAGTCCGGGTTCGGCTCACTCGAAGAGGTGGCGGACGCGATCGCCGAGTACAACCCGCACCGGCCCCGCCCCACCGATCTCGACGGCCTGACCACCAACCTGCGCCGCCGCGGCGACCGCTGGTACTGGCACTGGGATCCGCAGTTCATCAGCGGCACGGCGCCGTTTCCCCCGTTCGAGGTCACCGACGCCGACCGCATGCACGCCGCCGTCGACGCGATGCTGCGCAACGGGGTGCCGATGCTCCTGATTCGCGGTCAGGTGAGCGACCTGGTCAGCCAGGAGCGCGCCGACGAGTTCCTCGCACAGTTCCCGCAGGTCGAGTTCACCGATGTGCACGGCGCGGGGCACATGGTCGCGGGCGACCGCAACGACGTCTTCGCCGATGCCGTCCTAACTTTTCTGGCCCGGCACGTCGACGCCGGCTGACGCGCGCGAAAGTGCCTCGGGAGCCCGGTGCGCGTGATTCCCCGGCGGCGGGCAGAACACTTGAAGAACCCGGTAGCGGGCGCGGAAGGTGGCCTGCTCGTGGTTGCCCTGCACCTCCCCGTCGAGGGCGACGGCCGTCGGCCCGTCGACGGCTGTGAAGCTGAACTCGGGGACGTGATGCTCGTGGTAGAGGCGGCTGCGTTCCAGGCGGCCGAGCATGAGCGCCGTCATGATCCGCAGCCTGCTCAACCGGCGGCCCGTCTCGAGGATGCGCACGTCGAGCAGGCCGGTGTCCATCCGGTTGCGCTGCGCCGGTGCGAACCCGGACGGCACGTAGGTCGAGTTGCCCAGGAAGAACAGCGATGTCTGCAGGGTCTTGCCGTCGTAGCGGATGCGCACCGGAGCGTCGCGGCGCAGGGTGCGAAACATCGCGTAGGCGGCCGCCATCGGCTTGCCGATCTTGTGCTCGAACCGTTCCCGTGTCCGCACGAATCGCGGATAGGCGCCGATGCTCGCGGTGTTGACGACCATCCGTTCGTCGTTGAAGCACACCAGGTCGACGCGCGACGCGGTGCCGTCGGCGAGGGCGCGGATGGTCTGGTGCGCGCGATCACAACCGATGTCCTTGGCGAAGTGGTTGAAGGTACCGGCCGGGAACACCGCGAGCGGGCGGTCGAGGTCCGCCGCGACGGCGGCGGCGCACGCCACGGTTCCGTCGCCGCCGCCGATTCCGAGCACCTCGGCCTGCTCGGCCGCCGCGCGGAGCACCCGTGTCAGGTCGTCGCCGGGCGCCAGTTCGACGATGCCGGCTTCGGGCAATTTCCTTCGGACCTCGCCGATGACGCGTCGCCCCGTTCCGCTGCCCGACGCCGGGTTGACGACGAGGATCAGGCCGGCTCCGTCGGGTCGGGGCGTCACCTCGAGGCACAGCGGGTCGGCGGGCGGGAGGTTGTGCTCGACGATCGGCGGGACGAGCCGGCCGCCCAGTACGGCGATCGAGGCCCCGATCCCGAAGCCGGCCAACACGTCGCTGGGATAGTGGGCGCCGGTCGCCACGCGCGACAAGCCGACCAGCCCGGCGAGCAGCGCCAAACCCAGCCCCGACAACGGACTTTGGAGCCCGACGCCGACGGCGAAGGCGGCGGCGCTGGCGGCATGACCGGACGGCAGCGAGTGCGACCTCGGGTATTTGCGCAGCCGTCGCACGATCGGGACGCGGTCGTGCGGGGGCCGGCGGCGCCGCCACGCCCGCTTGGCCAACTGGTTGGTGACCAGACTCGTCACCGCCAAGCTGGCGACGCCGCGGCCCGCGCTGTGCCGAGTGGACCGATTGCCGGACAGCGTCATCGCCGCCGCGATCGCGAGCCACAGCTTGGAGTGGTCGGCGGCGCGTGTCAGCGCCGGCATTGCCTTGTCCAGCAGCGGGTTTCGCGTGCGCGCGATCGCCGCTAACACCTCAGCGTCGAGAGTGCCCAAGCCCCGGGTGATTTCGCGCACGCCGCGCGAAGTGGTCATGCGTCATCGTCGCGGCGCGTGGAGTGCGCTGCGTAGAGTCCAAAGTCATCGATGTTCGGTGCGCCGCTAGACCGATGGCGGCGACCCGCCGCGCCCGGCTACGCCGCGCTTGCGATCGCCGCTAGTCGTCGGCGATCCCGGGCGAACTGAGTGCCGCCACGGTGTCTTCCCGGCGCCGCAGGGAGCGGGCAGCCGCCGCGAACTGGCTGAGTTTGGTGATGACGGTCTGCCCTTCCGGTTTGTGGCCCCAGATGCTGATCCCCTGGTGGGTGGTGGGGCTCCAAGTGGCTTCGTCGACGACGATCGGGTTCCAGCCCACCTCCCATTCGAAGCCGGACGGGGTCATCGCGTAGAAGGACAGCTCTTTGTCGTTGGTGTGCTGGCCGACCGAAAGCGCAATGTGGAATCCGAGCTCTTTGACCCGCTGATAGGAGGCGACCATGTCGTCGAGCGTGGCGACCTGGACGTTGACGTGCTGCACCCGGGTGCGAATCGGATTGACCGGCAGGAGCTTCGTCGATGCGATCGCCATGGTGTGATGACGCTCGTTCACTCGGAGGAACCGGATTTTGAGCTTGAGGCCGTTGATGGTCTCGTCGATGTAGTCCGACAGGCGGGCGTCGAAGACGTGGTTGTAGTAACCGCGGACCAACTGGGGATTCTTCGTCGTGACGGCGACATGTCCCATTCCGCCTGCGCCCGTGAGGAATCCGCTGCCAGGTATGTCCAGGGCGAGCGGCGCGGTGCGGGCGGCCGTGTAGATCTCCTGGGTGAGCCCATTGGGCCCGGGAAACCGCAGGAAACGCTCGACACCGCGCAACTTCGCCTCTTCGTCGGCACCCTCGACGGCGGGAACCCCATGGTCGCTGACGCGACGACTGATCTCGTCGAACGTCGCATGGTCGTCGAGCTGCCAGCCCAACGCGACGACGTCCTCGGCGGGGCCGCGCCGAAGCAGCACACGGCACTCGTTGTCGTCGAGGCGGAATCGAACGGTGTCGGGCGCCATGTCGTCGAGGTGCATGCCGATGGCGTCGCGCCCGAAGCGCTTCCAATCGCCGATTTTGTCGCTTTCGACGACGACATAACCCAGGTGCACATTGCCGAACACCGAGGGTTTGGTGGTGGTAGACATCGTGGTCCTCGTAATCTCTTGTGGTGGTTACTTTTTCAGAAATGCGGTGGTCACCGCATTGAACAGGTCGGCTCGCTCCCACTGGACCCAGTGGCCGGTGTTGGCGGTAATCAGGACGTCCGCGTTGGGCATCCGCTCGGCCAGCATGGCCGCGCCGCGTGGCTTGTTGACCTTGTCGTCTCTTCCCCAGATGACCAGGGTCGGCGTTGTCAGAGTCCGCAGCCTGCGGTCGCGGGTGAAGTCCATCCGCCACAGCGTGCCCAGCCCAGCCGGGCGCTGCAGGGGCGGATTGGCGACGACTTCGGGATCGATCGACGCCCGATATCGAGCCTCGATGAGCGACTCGGGGACGGTGTCCTCGTCGTATACCAGGTACGAGCGGATGAATGTGCGCAGCTTGTCCAGGCTCGGCCCGTCGCCGCCGTAGTACCCCAGCAGACTCCGAAGACCCTCGCTGGGCAGGCCGCGGCTGGTCCCGACGCCGCCGGGACCCATCAACACGAGCTTGTCCACCCGGTTTGGGGTGTCGAGGGCCAGCCGCAACGCGCACGACCCGCCATAGGAGTTGCCGACCAGGTGCGCGCTGTCGACGCCGAGCTCGTCGAGCATGCCCCGGATGTGATCGGCGAGATAGCCGAACGGATCTCGACGATCGACGCCCTTGGCGGAGCGGCCGTAGCCGGGCATGTCCGGGACGATGACCCGGAAGTTCTCGGCGAGCGGCTCGATGTTGCGGGAGTAGTTCGAGACGCCCGACGCGCCCGGCCCGCCGCCGTGCAGCAACACCACGGCCGGGCCGGTGCCGGTCTCGGCGACGAAGATGTCTTTTCCTCTGACGCTGACGGTGCGTTCGGTGATCGTGTTCGTGGTCACTGATTCTTTCCTTACGACTTGAAGCCGGCCGGCGGCGGCGGGAGCGGTTGGCCGTCGGCGGCGCCGGCGTAGACGAAGCCGTCGGGTCGAACGACCACCGCCGAGGCGCCCTTCGTGGTCAGCCAGGCGTTGAGGGTTCCCTCACTGTCGACGATGGTGTCGGCGCGCGGAGTGCTTCCCGCCTGCGCGACCTCCATGACGGGTACGCCCGCGGCCCGCCAGTCCGGGTGTTCGGACGCGCGCCCGGTCTGCAGCACGGTCCACCGGTTGCCGATCACATCGTCCAGACGCACCGAGTCGCCCTTCTCGTCGAGGACCCTCGGCTGCGGGATCAGCCAGCCGACGGCCCCGTTGCCGTTGCGTGCCAGCAGGCCCTCGGTGTAGTGCGCGTCGGGTATCCAGCGGTGGTCACGCAGCCAGGTGAGGAAGTAGGGCACCTTGCTCGCCGCGCGGAAGATGTGGTTGCGGGCCGCCGCGCGGAACTTGTTGCGCTGGATGATGAGCTTGCCGGTCTTGACCGCGCGGTTGGTCACCTCTTTGACGTGCGGCAGCCGCTCCGCTTGATAGGTGTCGAGCACCGACTCCGGCAGCGCGCCGTTCAGCACGGCGTTCAGCTTCCAGCACAGGTTCGCCACGTCGCGCACGCCCGCACACATGCCCTGTCCGATCCATGGCGGCATCGCGTGCGCGGCGTCGCCGGCCAGGAAGACCCGGCCCACCCGCCACCGGTCGGCGAAGCGGACGTGGTGGCTGTAGCAGGCGAAGCCGAGGATCTTCACGTTCTCCGGCGATATTCCCTGGCCGCGCAGCACCTTCCAGATCGCGTCCTCGTGCAGCAGGTCTTTCTCGTCCTCCTCGTCGCGCACCGGGAACTCCCAGCGGTGGTGCCCCAGCGGGGTGGGGCAGTCGACGGTGGGCCGCTCGGGATTGCAGTGAAACCGGAGCCGGTCGTGGCCGGGCCATTCGTTGAGCACCTTGGTGTCGATCACGATCCAGCGCTCGCCATACGTGCGGCCGCCGAAGCCGACGCCCAGCTGGGCGCGGGTCGCGCTCGACCCGCCGTCGGCGGCGATCACGTAGGAGGCCTTGATCCGCCGGAACTCGTCGGCCTCGAGGTCGGCGAGCATCAACTCGACGAAGTCGTCCTTCTGCACCAGCCGCAGGCATTCGTGCTTGAGCAGAACGGTCACGTTCGGGAAGCGGTCGACGCCTTCGCGCAGCACCTTCTCCAGCGCGGGCTGGTAGATGAACTGCTGCGGCGGGTGCCCGTTGCCTCGCGGGGTGGGCAGCAGCTTCACGAACGGCACGCCGTTGGCGTCGACGAAGTTCGCCCCACGCCCGGGCTGCATGTCGGCGTTGAGCCGGTCGGCCAAGCCCACCTGCTGCCAGATGCGGACGACCTCCTCGTCGGTCGAGATGGCCCGGGCCCGCGCATAGATGTCGGGGTCACGTTCCACCACGACGACGCTGAGGCCCATCTGGCCCAACAGGTTCGCCGCGGTGCAGCCGACCGGGCCATAGCCGACGATCGCCACGTCATAGGTTTTCTGGTCACTCATTTTTGGCCCTTCCGCCACGGCTTGTTAATGTAGTGATCCATACAGTAAGCTTTTGTAGCGTGACCGTCAACACCCAAAAAGGAGGCACCGTGGCAGACACCGACAACGTGGGCTCCGCCGCACCCCGCGGGCGCAGGCGCACCCGGGCCAACGGTGAGCAGTCGCGGGAGCGGATCCTCGACGCCGCGACCGAGGTCGCCACCGAACGCGGCTACGACGGCACCACGATTTCGCTGGTCAGCAAGAAGAGCGGCCTGCCGCCGACCTCCATCTACTGGCACTTTGCCGACAAGGACGACCTGATCGCCGCCGTCATCGAGCGCAGTTTCGCCCGGTGGCTGGAAGTGCTGGACCTGCCCGGGGGCGCGATGTCCGCCGACCGGGTGACCGAGCTCGGGGCTCAGGTGGCCAAGGCGCTCGTGGACGCGCCCGACTTCCTGCGGCTGGGCCTGATGCTGGCGCTCGAGCACCGCCCGGTCGAACCCCGGGCGCGGGAGATGTTCCTGGAGGTGCGTGACAGGGCCTTCCACCGGTTCGAGGCGATCGTGCGCGACATCGCGCCGGGGCTGAATGAGGAGAGCGTGCGGTTGCTGACCACCTATGCGATAGCCGGCGCCGACGGACTCTTCATCGCCAAGGAGACGAGCGGCGACTCGGTGGATCTGCTCAAGCTGTTCGACCTGCACGTCCGCCTGGTGTTCCAGGCGGCGACCGAGTTACTGGAATCCGGAGAAATCGCATGATCGACGTGGGCGCCCAAGAGCCGCAACTCAACCCGCGGCTGACCGAAGCAGCGCAGCGCTTGTACGCGGCGCAGGCGAGCAGCACACCCATCCCGCCGCTGACCGAGACCTACCCGAATCTCGACGTAGCCCAAGCATATTCGGTGCAGCGCCGCAACCTCGCGCGCCGCCTCGCCGCGGGCGCCCGGCTGCGTGGCCACAAGATCGGGCTGACCTCCGCGCCGATGCAAAAGCTGCTGGGCGTCGACGAGCCCGACTTCGGCTACGTCCTGGACAGCATGGTGCTGGGCGACGGGACGACGGCGCCGCGCGCCGCGTTCTGTGCCCCGCGGGTGGAACCCGAGGTGGCTTTCCTGCTGCGCGCGCCGCTGCGCGGGCCCGGGGTGACCGTCGCCGAGGTGATGGCGGCCACCGAAGCGGTGGCCGCGGCGCTGGAGATCGTGGACAGCCGCATCGCCGACTGGCGAATCACGTTGGCGGACACCGTCGCCGACAACGCCAGCTCCGGTGCGGTGGTGCTGGGCGAGTGGGTGCCGATCTCGGACGCGCCGCAACTGCCCGACACCACCGCGGCGCTCTACCTCAACGACACGCTCGTCGAGACCGGGCAGGGTACGGCCGTGATGGGTGATCCGGCCGCGGCCGTCGCCTGGCTGGCCAACGCCCTGGCCGAGTACGGCACCGAGATCGAGGCCGGGCAGTTCGTGATGTCCGGCTCCTACACCACGGCCGCGTTCGTCGGTGCCGGCGACCGCGCGGCTGCCACCATCACCGGCCTCGGCGCGGTCGGCCTGAGCTTCGAGTAAACCGAAAGGAAACCCATGACCAGTCAACAATTCCCCGTGGCGATCATCGGGTCGGGCAACATCGGCACCGACCTGATGCTCAAGATCCTGCGCAACGGTGGACCGCTGACGATGGCCGCGATGATCGGCATCGACCCGAAGTCCGACGGCCTGGCCCGCGCGAAGAGCCTCGGCGTGCCGACGTCGTCGGAGGGCGTCGCCGGGCTGCTGGCCATGCCGGGCCTCGACCAGATCCGCCTGGTGTTCGACGCCACGTCCGCCGAGGCCCACGTCAAGCACTGGGAGGCGTTGCGCCACACCGGTGTACGCGTCCTCGACCTCACCCCGGCGGCCATCGGCCCGTTCTGCGTGCCGGTGGTGAACCTGGAGGAACACATCGACGCGCCCAACCTCAACATGGTCACCTGTGGCGGGCAGGCCACCGTGCCGATCGTGGCCGCGGTGAATCGGGTGGCGCCGGTGTCCTATGCCGAGATCGTGGCGTCGATGTCGTCGAAGTCCGCCGGCCCGGGCACCCGCGCCAATATCGACGAGTTCACCGAGACCACCGCCACAGCACTGAGGGTCGTCGGCGGGGCGCAGCGGGGCAAGGCCGTGATCGTTCTCAACCCGGCCGATCCCCCGATCCTGATGCGCAACACCGTCTACTGCCTCGTGGAAGGCGACTGCGACCACGCCGCGATCCACGCGTCCATCGCGGCGATGATCGAGCGAGTCCAGGGCTACGTACCCGGGTACCGGCTCAAGCAGCCGGTGCAGTTCGAGATCTTCGGTCCCGACAACCCGCTGCACATCCCCGAGACCGGGAAATTCATCGGCACCAGGGTCACCACCCTGCTGCAGGTGACCGGCGCCGCGGACTACCTGCCCGCCTACGCCGGAAACCTCGACATCATGACCTCCGCGGCGCTGACCACCGCCAAAAGCATTGCCGCACATTCGATGACGAACGCAGGAGTATGACATGACCGAGCAGCTCTACATCAGCGACGTCACCTTGCGTGACGGGATGCACGCGGTGCGCCACCAGTACACCCTGCGGCAGGCAGCCGACATCGCCGCGGCGCTGGACGCCGCTGGGGTCGACTCCATCGAGGTCGCCCACGGCGACGGGCTGGGCGGCTCCAGCTGCGTCTACGGCTTCGGCGGCCATACCGACCTGGAGTGGATCGAGGCGGTCGCCGGCGTCATCCGCCGTGCCAAGATCGCGACGCTGATCCTGCCGGGAATCGGCACGATCCGAGACCTCACCGCGGCCCATCGGGCGGGGGCCGGCGTGGTGCGGGTAGCCACCCACTGCACGGAGGCCGACATCTCCGCGCACCACATCGCCGCCGCCCGCGAGCTGGGCATGGACACCGTCGGCTTCCTGATGATGAGCCACATGACCACTCCGCAGGGCCTAGCCGACCAGGCCAGGTTGATGGAGGGATATGGAGCCGGGTGCGTCTACGTCGTCGACTCCGGCGGCGCGATGACCATGCGCGACGTCGCCGAGCGCGTCGACGCGGTGCGCCAAAAGCTTTCTCCGGAAACCGAAGTCGGCATCCACGCGCACCACAATCTCTCGCTTGGGGTGGCCAACTCGATGGTCGCGGTCGAGCACGGGTGTCGGCGGGTCGACGCGTCGCTGGCCGGCATGGGCGCCGGTGCCGGCAACGCCCCGCTGGAGGTCTTCGTCGCGGCCGCCACCCGGATGGGCTGGAAGCACGGCTGCGATCTCAACGCCCTCGAGGACGCCGCCGACGACCTCGTCCGCCCGCTACAGGAGCGTCCGGTGCGTGTCGATCGCGAAACGCTGACGCTCGGCTACGCCGGCGTGTACTCGAGCTTCCTGCGCCACGCGGAGGCGGCGGCCGAGCGGTTCGGCGTCGACGCGCGCACGCTGCTCGTCGAGGCGGGACGTCGCGGCATGGTGGGCGGGCAGGAGGACATGCTCGTCGACATCGCTCTTGACCTCACCGGCGGCCGCGAGGCAGCGCGGGCGTAATTCACCACCCCAACGCGCGCAACGGCTTTCGCACGGTTCACGCCTCGTCCAGCACCGGGAACAGCAGTTCCTGCATGAGCAGCTGCACGGCCGCCGCGAGCGGGATCGCCACCAGCGCCCCGACCACGCCCAACCACGCGGCACCGAGGAGCACAGCGACCACCGTGACGCCGGCCGGCACCCGCACCGCCCGGCCGATGATCCTGGGCGTCAGCAGATAATCCTCGCCCAGCCGGAACCCCATGTAGAAGACGACCGTCGCGACGGCGACGGCGATCGAAACGCTGAGCGAAACCGCGGCCACGATGAATCCGCCGACGGTGGAACCGTAGGGGAACAGGTCCAACACGGCCACCACGACACCGAGCAGGACCGCGTACGGGACGTGCAGCAGGGCGCACCAGACGAAGGTGGCCAGCCCGGCGATGACGGAAGTCAGCACGTTCCCGATCAGGTAGGCACCGAACTTTGCCACCACCTCGTCGCCGATCAGGATGGCGCGGGGCCGCCGGGAACTGGGCATCAGCCGGTAGAAACCGGCGCGGATGCGGCGCATGTCGGCGAGGAAGTAGATGGTGAGCATGGCCACGACGCCGACGTGGGACACGACGCCGAACACCTGCGAGCCGGTCCGCACGATCCCCGCGGCGGTGAAGCGGCCGGACCCGCTGACCAGATCGGTGATCCGCTGTTGCAGGTGGACGCGCTCGTTGATCCTGCCGATGAGCGACGAGCGGTCCTGGGCGTGCTGCACGTAATGCGGCAGCTGCTCGACGAGCTGGCGAGCCTCCTGCACCAGCGGAGGAATGGTTGCGGCGAGCGTCCCGGCGACGAGCGCGAACACCACCGTCACCACGATCGTGACCGCCGCCCAGCGGGGCAACCTGTGGTTGACCAGCCATGACACCGCGGTCTCGAGGCCCAGCGCGAAAAACATCGCCACACCGATCAACACCAGTACGGACGACATGGACCCCAGCACGAGCACCACGCCGTACGTCACGGCCACGCCGGCCGAGGCCGTCAACCCCACCATGAACGGGGAACGCCGGTTGAACGGTTGCCCTCGTCGGCCGAGGTGATGCTCGTCGGACCGCAGTTTCGCGGCCCGCCGCTCGGCGTCGGCGATCGGCCCTTCATCGTCGCCGTGCGGTTGCCCTACCAGGGGATGATGGCCACGATCGGGGAGGTGGTGGTGTGGCGCTGCGTCGTCGACCACGTGCGTGCCCCATTCCTCGACCCGGCCGGGCTCTTTTGCCCGGCGTCTTTACAGGGTGACGTGCGCGCCGGGCATGCGGTGGCAAAACACGCGATTTCCGGCGGGGCAGGTGGCGGCGGCCCAGCCCCTGCGCCGACAGATCCGACCGCCTGCCTGCTCGTGAGGCCACCCGTCCGGCCGATCAAAGTGCTTGCGGCAGAGATGCTTCGGCGCCGTCCCCGATGGTCCCCGCCCTCGACCGTCGGGTGAGGCGTGAGCCCCGTTCTCGGCGGATCAGGGGACTTTGTGCCCTAGGTCCGCGGTCGGCGGGAGCGCACGCTTTCTCGTGTCGGGATAACAGAGCCGCACAGAGGAGCGTCTCGATATGAAACCACTGTCTGAGTCTCTGATGGACCTCGCTGCCCGGGTCAAAAGGCTCGAGGATTCCGCCGTTGCCGTCAAGGAGCGGAACGAGGCCGCATTGGTGCAGCGCCGCCGGGAGCTCGAAACCGCCATCGAGCATGAGGTCGAGGAGCTCAAGAAGACCACGGGTGAGGCGGAAGACGCCGCACGGGGCTGGTGGTCGGACACCAAGGGCGCCATCGAACGGCAGATCGCCGCGATGCGTGCCGACTTCGAGAAGCGCAAAGCCGATTTCGAACACAAGAACGCCGAACGGGCCGCGGCCAGTGCCGAGGAGGACGCGGCGGTGGCCGCCAACCTGGCGAGCTACTGCGTAGACGCGGCCGAGTGGGCCGCCGTGCGAGCGGAACTGGCTCGCGCCGAAGCCGAAAAACAATCCGTGAGGAGCTGAACATGACCACCTTGCAAGCACCCGAATTGTTCCGCGACCTCTGGAAGACCGTCCTCGCGTCCGGCTTGATGGCCTTGGTCCTTGGCGTCGTGATCTTGATCTGGCCCGGAAAGTCGATCCTGGTCGCGGCGGTTTTGTTCGGCGCATACCTGGTGGTGTCGGGCATCGCACAGGTCGCTTTCGCACTGACGCTCGGTGTTTCGGTCAGCAGCCGTGTGCTGATGTTCATCAGCGGGGCGCTGTCGGTGGTGCTGGGCGTGCTGGCCTTCCGCCACTTCGGTGGCGGCTACGCCGTGCTGTTGTTGGCGATCTGGATAGGTGTGGGCTTCATCTTCCAGGGCGTGGCCGAAGCCGCGCTGGCGATAAGCCACCCTGAGCTGCCGAGCCGAGGGTGGCACATCTTCTTGGGCGTCCTCACGGCGATCGCCGGGATGATCGTGCTCGCCTGGCCGTTCGACAGCATAGCCATGCTGGCGATCGTCGCCGGGGCGTGGCTGGTCGTCATCGGGATCTGCCAGATCGTCTGGGCGTTGCAGGCGCGCAGGACCGTCGGGCAGACCGCGCAAGTGGTCGGGCGCTTGGCGGGTGCCCACTGATCGCCGAAGGTGTTGCGCCGTAGGGATTTTTCTCAGTAGCTTTCCCGGATGGAGATATGCCGTGCCCGATCTGACCGGACCGCTGCGCGAGATCATCGAGGGCCACCGCGCTGTTCGGCGTTCCGGTGCCTTGCAGGAGTCATGCAGCTGCGGAGCGGACGGGTTGTCCGACCATTCCGGGCATGTCGCCGAGCAGATCCTCGATCGGCTGGGGCTCAAGCCCGAAGCCGTCGACGGCGCAAAGAAGCGGATTCGCTATGCGACGGCGTGGCTCGACTGGGAGCTGACGAAGATGGAAGGCGCGCAATGCTAGTCGGCTTTTGCGGCTCGGCAAGCCGGTAGGCCTGGCATCGTGACCGGCCGCTAGGGAAGCGGGTCGCATGATTCCCCTGGGCGACAACATCCGGGCCAGCCGGTTTCCGATCGTCAACGTCCTACTGATTGTCGCGAACTTCGCGGTCTTCTTGTTCTACGAGTTGCCGAACGGCGACCCAGCGGTCCTGCGCGCGGCGTTCTATCCGTGCAGCGTCGAAAACGCCTGCCCCACAGCCGAACCATGGGGCTTCAGCTGGATCACCGCGATGTTCTTGCACGCCGGCTGGGATCACATTCTCGGCAACATGCTCTTCCTGGCGATCTTCGGCAAAAACGTCGAGAACGCTCTCGGACGGCTCGGCTACCTGGTGTTCTACTTCGCCGGCGGATTCGCGGCGACGATGGCACAGACCGCAATGACCCTGCTTTTCGGCGCGGCGTCCGACGCGCGCGTGCCAACGTTGGGCGCCAGCGGCGCGATCGCCGCCGTACTGGGCGCATATTTCGTCTTCTTTCCCGACTCGCGTGTCCTCACCTACGTGCTGTGGTTCCCGATCAGCGTCCCGGCGTGGATCTACCTCGGCGGTTGGTTCTTGCTGCAGTTCTTCGAGGGCAATTACGCGCTGGTGTCCGCGAAGACGGGTGGCAGCGGTGTCGCGTTCTTCGCGCATGTGGGTGGCTTCGTCTTCGGCGCGCTGGTCGGCAGGGTTTTCCTGGGGGCCGGGCGGGTCAGGGCGTTGACGTGACATCTGCGGCGGTGGATGGCGCGATCGCCGTCGCTCCCGGCCGGAGGGACCACCGCCGAATCGGATAGGCATACGGCAGATGACGTCGACATGCCGGTAAATGGTCGCGCTGTTAGCATGCTGCCCTACACAAGAAGAGAGGCGGCGTAACCATGCCTTGGTTGCGAGGGTTGGGGCTGGTCGGCGCCGCGGTCATTGCCGCGACCGCGGTGGCGAACCCCGTGCTGGCCGATCCGGGCGTTGCGCCGGGCATCAAGGTCGAGGATGAAAACAGCTCGTGCACAGCGGGATTCGCAGCGCAAGGCGACGACGGCAGCTATTACCTGATGACCAGTGGGCATTGCGACCAACACGACGGCTCGACATGGACCCACGGGGGTGAGGCCCCGCTCGGGAGGATCACCGCCAGCGAGCACGACGGCGACACCCGGGACGCCGCGATCATCCGTCTTGACCCGAGCGTCGGCGCGCCCACCGGCCACGTCGGCGGCAAGTATGTGGTCCGGGATGTGTTGAGTGCCACGCAGATTCAGGTGGGCATGCCGTTCTGCAAGATCGGTGCTGTCACCGGTGAGACGTGTGGCGCCGTCAAGGACGTGGCCAACGACGTCGTCGAGGCCAGCGTGTACAGCCTCAACGGCGACAGCGGCAGTCCCGGCTTCGTGAAGAACCCGGACGGCACCGTCAGCGCCGTGGGCCTGTTGATGTCGTCACCCGACGGTGACGATTACACGACGTACTTCGCGCTGGTGAACCCGCTGCTCGGCAGGTGGGGCCTGCACGTCCTGCCCTGAGCGCCCACCGCGCGAGAACCGTTGTTTGTGAACGGCGGGAACGGGTATCCGCCGTTCCGGCGTCGTGAATGTGCCTCCATGGGGAGCCGGTAGTCGAAAGCTAGCGAACCAGCGACACGAAGGAGAGCGGTAGTGAAGCGTGGGATCGTGGTCGGCATCGCGGGCGTGGCCGTGGCGGTCGCGGCGTGTGCCGGCTGTTCCAGCAACAAGTCCAGCACGGGAGCGTCATCGTCGACTTCCACGCCGGCGCCGACTGGCACCCAGGTGATCGTGGACGGTCAGAATCAGAATGTCACCGGCCAGGTCACCTGTAACACGGCCAACGGCGTCCTAACCATCGGCGTCGGCGACCCGACCGCCGGGCTCGGGGCGGTGCTCAGCACCGACAATCCGCCCATCGTCCATTCCGTCGGGCTGGGCAGCGTCAACGGCATCGCGCTCGGTTTTTCCGACGCCGCCCCCAACCAGGCCAGCAACGCCGGGGCCGCGGTCAACGGCAAGTCCTACGCGATCAAGGGAACTGCGACGGGCACCGATATGAGCAACCCGAACCAGCCGCAGCAGGTGACCAAGCCATTCGAGATGGACGTCACCTGCCCGTAGCGGAGGCGACCGATACCCGAGAGGGGACGCAGCTATGTCAGCTAACTCTGTGAAACGCGCCGTCAGCGCGGCGGCGGTGGCCGCGGGTCTGGGCTTCTCAGCGATGACGCTGAACCCGGTGTTGGCCAACGCCGCGCCGCTGGACCCGCCGCCGCCGTGCCCGAACTGCCACGGCGGTGGTGGCGGCGGCGGTGGTGGCGGCAACCCCGGCGGCGCGCCGCCGGCTCCGCAGAACCCGCCACAGACTCAAGCGCCGAGCCCGCACAACGAGCCGCCGGCCACGCAAACCGCGCCGCCGGCCACGCAAACCGCGCCGCCGGCCACGCAAACCGCGCCGCCGGCCACCCAGACCCAGCCGCCGGCGACGCACGGCGGCAACGAGCCGCCGGCCAGCCAGAATCCGCAACCGTCGTGGACGCGGGGCAACGAGCCGCCCAGGAATGAAACCACCCAACCCGGCGGGCAGACCCCGTCCCCGGGCGGACAGACCACCGCCCCGGCGCAACAACCGAACAACCCGTCGCCCCGGCCGGACGAGCGTCCGGCGCTGAATCCGCCGAGCACCCAGCCTCCCCATCCCGCTTACATCCCGCGCCGGGACGTGGTCACCGCCAGCGCGGAGATCGGCGGCCCGGGCGGCGACGTCCAATTCAGCATCGTGGGCCGTGGCGCGCCGCCGCCGCCGCGGGAGCGCGGCTGGGGCTGGAACGACGGACCGCCGCCGCACCACCCACCGCCCGGTTGGTATGGGCCGCCGCCTCCCGGAGGTTGGGACGGTCCGCCGCCTCCCGGCGGCTGGAACCGCCCGTGGGACGGCCCCCCGCGCGACATCGACTACGGCCGTAGGGATTTCAGCCCGTTCAACTACGACACCTTCACCGTTTTCCCGGTCTTCAACTGGCAGTACGGCGGATGGGGTTACTGGTTCTTCGGTGTCTGGGTTCCGCTCTACTGACGGCCACCAACCCGCTGTGAAAACCGCCCCGGGCATGCCCCGGGGCGGTTTTCGGCCTTTCATCCGCGGTCGGAGTAGGCGTAGAAGTAGCTCATGAACGCGACGGATGGACGGTTTGTCAGGCTCGGACGCGACGGCGGTTCGGTCACCATCGAGTTGGTCAACTCCAAACCGCTGAACATCGTCGGCACCGGTGCGATCGGGGAATTGACAGAGGCATTCGGCGACGTGGGGCAGGACGGCGGCGTGCGGGTCGTCGTGTTGCGCGGAGCCGGCGACAAGGCGTTCATCGGCGGCGCCGACATCAACGAGATGGTCGCCCTCGACCGGTCCAGCGCAGAGGTGTTCATCCGCCGGCTCGCGGGCCTGTGCGAAGCGATTCGCGATTGCCCGGTCCCGGTGATCGCCCGCCTCGCCGGCTGGTGCCTGGGCGGCGGCCTGGAGGTCGCGATGTCCTGCGATCTACGGATCGCCGAGTCGGGCGCCAAATTCGGGATGCCCGAAGTGGCGGTCGGCATCCCGTCGGTGATCCATTCGGCGTTGATGCCGGCGCTGATCGGGGCCTCGCACGCGGCGTGGCTGTTGCTCACCGGGGAGACGATCGACGCCGACACGGCCGCCTCCTGGGGTTTGGTCCATGAGGTCGTGGCGGCCGACGCCCTGGACGCGCACATTGCCGACCTCGCCGCGAAACTCAGGGGATTCGGCCCGCAAGCGGTCCGGCAACAGAAGCGCCTACTCAACAGCTGGTTCGACATGACCGTGCACGGCGCGATCGAGGACAGCATCGAGCAGTTCGGCCTGGCGTTCCTGACCGGAGAACCGCAGCAACACATGCAGGCATTCCTCTCGCGTAAGACCGGCAAGAGCTGAATCGCGGCGAAACGGCCGTCCACCTCGCATTCGGGCGTCGCCGATCATGCCGGCGCCGGCCGCAGGATGAATTGACCGGCAATTCCGCGGCAGTAGTCTGATCTCGAGTTCGAAAGGGGGCGGCGATGTCGCGAGGATCGCCGGCGCAAATGGTATGCAGCTGCGGTACATAAGCATCCCCGGGTTGGTCGCCGCGGCGGGAGGTGATCCCTGGGCGATCAATCAAACCCTGCAAGTTGGGCGTCCGGCGCAGATCTCCGCGCTGGCCGGCGCCTTTCACAGCGCGGGCAAATCCACCGCCGAGGCCGACGCGACGTTCGGGCAAGCGCGCCGCCGGTTCGAGGCGGCCTGGACCCACGAAAATGGCGACAATCCAATCAACGACTCCGCCGAGGTGCAGCGCACCGCGCAGGCCCTGGGGGCGCAGTCCGAGCGGCTGCCCGAGATCGGGGCGCATCTCGAAGAGGTCGCCGCGGCACTCGCCGAGGCCCAAAAAGGCGGCAAGGCAACGATCTCGGCGCTGGAAACTTCGTTGCACGAGCTCGACGACTTGATCGCCCAAGCCGTGGACATGAAACAACACGTGAAGACCGACGAGGACCGCCGAGCGCTGGACGAATTCATCGACTCCTGTGAGAACGGCGCGGTAGACGTCACCAAAAGGGCTGTGGGAGGCATGCATTCGATCCGCGACGGCTATTCGCAGATTCTGCGAAGCGGGCAGTCCAACCTGGCCACGGAGGGATTCGACCCCTCCCGCGTTCGGGGTGCCGACGGCCACGAGGCCGAGACACCCGACACGGCCGAACGAGACGTCCACAACGCGCTCGGCGGAGACAAGGGCGCGGCCGCCCGGGTCAACGGGGTGCTGGCCACCCTCACCCCCGAGCAGCTTTCCGGGAATGCGCCGTTAAACCCTGAGCAGGCAGCGGTTTTGAGTCAGCTGCAGGCCCAGGAACATGGAATGACGGTCCCCCAGCTAGAAACCGCCGAACAACGCCTCGGAGTCGAAAAGAACATGGTCGGCGACTCCCTGCAGCTCATGAGCAACCCAAGCCTCACCTTTCCCGGGACGCCGTTGAAAGTGGGAGCCAAACAGGGGTCGGACACGCGCAAAGGCGGGTTTTCCCAGCTGCCGCAGAGCGTGCAGGACACGCTCACCGGCAACGAGTCGTCGCGCTGGTCCCCCGGCGACATGGAGTCGATCGCAAAGATCGTCGGCGACGGAAACCCGGCGCTGCAGCACGGAACCGAACTGGACAAGGCGATGCTGGACTGGGGCGCGCGGGAACTGCACGAGGAGCTTCCGCACGGGCAGCTGGTCGACCACAGCCTGCTGCACGGTGACGAGCGCGCCGTCCTGGGCGACGTGTTCCGCTCCGCCGGGCGCGATCACCTACGGGTGACCGACCTGATCACCGGTGGCGGTCACGATCAGTTCTTGTCCGACGTCACGCAGAACCGATGGGACGACGGCGGCAAGGCGGTCGGTTCGTTGTTCAGCTGGACGGAGAATCCGAGCGCGGGGGAGGCGGAGATCGCGGGCAGGACGGCGCACTCCTACGCGACGTATCTGGGCCGGCACGCCGGCGAGCTGCTCGAGTTGCCAAACGGATTCGGCACCACCTCTTTGGGCGCGGCCAATCCGGAACTCGTGCAGTCCTTCGCGCACGGGCTGGCGCCGTACATCCCGAACATCGCGGGCGAACACAACGACTTGTCGCGATTCTTCGGCACCCCCGATTCCGCCGAGAACCAGGAGAACGATACCTGGCCGGTGGCCAAGGGCATCTTCTCGGTGTTGAGCACCGACAAGACGGCCTCGGACTATTTCAACGGCGCCGCCGACCGCGACATCATCGAAGCCGACGGGCGATTCGCCCGCGACGCGGGCAATCACGTTCCCGACGTGATCAACCACGACGAAGGTCTCAAGTACGCGGCCCGGTTGAAAGGTCTCGTCGACGTCGGCACGTTGAACGCGTCGAACTCCGACGCCATGGCGGCGTACAACCTGAAGAAATCGGCCTATGAGGTTCTCACCAAGGGCGGCAGCTTCGGAGTGGGTGCCCTTCCGGTGCCCGGAGCCGGAATCGTCGGCGGCGGAGCGGGTCTCATCGGTGCGGCCATGGAGCACGACATCGTGGGCGCCCAACCCACCACGCCGTCGATCGCGGACATGCCGCACACCATGCCGCCGCGGCTCGTGCTCGACGGCTTCCTGGCATCCGGGCAACCCCTGAACGGCCTGGGACCGGAGTTCTACCGGCCCGTCGATCCGCAGCATCCCAACGGCCCCATGCGAATAGCCACCTACGCCGAAATGCCGCAGGCGTGGCGGGATGCCAATCCCATCGAAAGCTATGACGGTGCCCTCTCGAGCGCGCTCAGCCGGACGCTCGGCAACGACACCGTGACGCGGGTCGACGACGACATCGCGACGTACTACAACAACATCGTGCACAACCCGCAGCCCTGGAAGAAGTGAGACGAAGTGACCGCGCGCTGAGCTGGGCGCGCCGCCCGAACCGCAAACGGCGATGCTCGTTCTGATTTTTGTCGATACGCGTATTTTTCCGGGGGCTGAGCTTCATCATGTCAGGTACGCATGAGCACCGGGGGGTGGGCGATGTCATTTCTGGTCGTGGCGCCGGACGTCTTGGAGACGGCCGCGGCGGACGTTACGCAGATCGGTTCGGCGCTGACCGCCGGTCATCTGGCCGCGGCCGTTCCGACGACCGAGCTGGCGGCGGCGGGAGCGGACGAAGTGTCGGAGGCCATCGCGGCGCTGTTCGGCGCGCATGCCGAGGAGTATCAGGCGGCGGCCGCGCGGGCGGCGGCGTATTCCGAGCAATTCGTGCGGGCCCTGACCGCGGCGACGTCGTCCTATGCGGCAACCGAAGCGAGCATCGCAACGTCGATGCAGGGGCCGCTGGCCGCGGCCACCGCCGCGCCCCTGGCCGGTCCGGTCCGCGCGATCGAACAGGCCTGGGACAACAGCCCGCTCGGCCAGGCGCTCGCCCCGATCATCAACGCGGCGACCGGCGGCACCGGCGGTAACCAGCAGTCGATCGTCATCGAGTTCGTGCGGCACGGGCAGTCAATCGGCAACGCGGCCAACCTGATCGACACGGGCGTGCCCGGGCTGCCACTCACCGCGCTGGGCCAGCAACAGGCGACGGCAATCGGGACCGTGCTCGGGGGGCAAGGCAACTTCGCGGGCGTCTTCATGTCGCAGCTGACCAGGGTGCAGCAGACCGCCTTCTACGCCGGCATGACCAACGTGCCGATATTGCCCGGGCTCAACGAGATCAGCGCCGGCGTATTCGACGGGGCACCGGACATCAGTCCCCAGGGCCTCATGTACCTGGTCGCCCCGCTCGCGTGGACGCTCGGATTCCCGATCGTGCCGATGCTCGCGCCCGGCTCCGCCCACATCAACGGGGTCGTCTTCGATCAGGGGTTCACCAACGCGATGCAGACGATGTACGGCACCGCCATGACGAACGCCGTGGTCAACCCTGCGAACGGCCACGTCACCGACGTCGCGTTCTCCAGCGAGTTCGCGATCGAGGTGGGGACGCTGATGAACGTCAACAATCCCGATCCCTTGCTGATGCTCACCCATCCGCTGCCCAACACCGGCATCGTCGTGGTGCAGGGCAGTCCGCAGGGCGGCTGGACGATGACCAGTTGGAACGGCATACCCGTCGGACCCCCGACCTTGCCGACCAAGCTGTTCGTCGACGTGCGCGACCTGATCACGGCACCGCAATTCGCGGCCTGGAACGGGTGGGCGGCGCTGGGCACCGGCGATCCGACCACGATCGTGGACGCGGTTCAAAACGGTGTCGATCAGGTGGCCGCGGCCACCGTCCACTTCCCCTTCGCGGTGACCCGTGACCTGGTCCACGCGGTCACCCACACCAGCGTCAGCGGGCTGTCGACGGAAGTGACCGGCCTGATCTAGATCGAGACCGACGCGTCCTGACTACCATCGTTGACACCGAATCTCCGGGCCAAGCCCGCGGCCAACAGGGAGGCCAAGGTGACATACGCGTTCGACCCCGAGATCGCCGCAATGCTGCCGCTGCTCCCCGACATCGACGGCGCCGATCCGGTGGCGATGCGGGAATCCCTGTCGGCGATGATCGCCCAGCTACCCGCCCCGGACCTGACCGGCGTGGAGTGCGAGGATCGCCGGATCCCCGGCGGGCCCGGCGATCCGGAGGTTCCGATCCGGATCTACCGGCCGGCCGAGCGCAGCGCGCCCGCGGCCGTCTACAGCGTGCACGGCGGTGGGTTCGTCGCGGGTGACCTCGAGACCGAGCACGCCGGGAACATCCGGCTGGCGCGCGAGCTCGGCGTCGTGGTGGTTGCCGTCGACTACCGGCTTGCCCCGGAGACACCGTTTCCCGGTCCGCTTGAAGACGTCTACGCGGGGCTGGTGTGGGTGGCGGAGCACGCCGAAGAGCTCGGCGTGGATCCGAACCGCATCGCGATCCACGGCACCAGCGCCGGGGGCGGGCTGTGCGCCGGCTTGGCGCTGCTGGCCCGGGATCGCGGCGGCCCGCACATCGCGTTTCAGTTCCTCGGAGTCCCCGAACTCGACGACCGGCTGGCCACCGGAAGCATGACCGCGTTCATCGACACCCCGCTGTGGGATCGCCGGAAGGCCGTGGCCAGTTGGGACTGTTACCTCGGCGCCGGGCGGGCCGGCTCCGACGACGTTCCCGTTTACGCCGCACCGGCACGCGCGACCGATCTCGCGGGCTTGCCGCCCGCTTACGTCTCGGTGATGCACTTCGACCCACTGCGGGACGAGGGCATCGCCTACGCCCAGGCCTTGCTGGCCGCCGGCGTCTCCGTCGAATTGCATTTGTTCCCGGGGACTTTCCACGGTTCGGCCCTGATCCAGGATGCGGCGATCTCGCAGCGTGAGCATGCCGAGGCGATCGCGGTGCTGCGCCGGGCGCTGGCCCGGTAACCCGCCGCGGCTTGTGAGAACGCCCTGGCGGCAGCAGACTGATTGATATGCGCGATCGCGAGACGATCGACTCAGAGTTGCGGCGCATCGCCCTCGAGCGCCGGTCGATGGGCGAGCGGGGCGGTCGGCCGTCGATCCGAGAGGTCGACGACCTGCTGGACGAGCGCCTGGGCCACCGCCCGCAGGCCACCCCGACCGAGGTTGTCGCAGACACCACGCCGCGGCGCACAACCCAGGCCAACTCGCCTTTCAGCCGCGCGCGCGTGTTGCGCCGGTTCGGTCTCCTCGCGGCCTTGCCACTGTCCCTGATCGCCGGTGTCGCCGCGGTGGTGGTGATGTCGGGAGCCCACAACCCCGAGCCGGCGGCAGAGCAGGCTCCGGTCCCGCCGCCGTCGAGTGTGCGACCCAGCCCGGCCGCGCCGGCGGCACTCGTTCCGCAGCTCGACATCGCCGACAGGGCGTTCATCGGCGCGTTGAAGCACGACGGCCTGCCGGTTCCCAGCCCCGAATACGTGACTTCCCATGGGCACGCGGTGTGCGACTTCCTAAGCCACCAGCCTGATTTCGCAGAGGCCATCCGCTATGTCCAGGGATCGACGATATGGGACGCCAACCAAAGCGCGAACTTCGTGGCCGGCGCTGTCGTCTCGTACTGCCCTCAGTACGAACAGGCAAGCCCGGGGGAGCTGCAGCCGGGCCTCGAGAAGACTCTGTCTGACCTGCAAGCCGTGCAGGGCGACCTGCAGGGCGTTCAGGGCGACCTGAAAAACATCCGAGACGGTCTGCCCGCCCTCCCCGGCCAGCCGTAGTTCCGGGGCCACCCGGCAGGGGGTTCCGTCACGGGGCGGGCGGCGGCGGTGGCGGCGGAGTCCATCGCTTGCCATCCGTCGTCCATCCGCACGGCAGGTAGTTGAGCTGCGGGGGCTGCCCGTCGAAAGTGAGGCACTTCGGCGCCCCCGGCGGCGGTCTGGGCGTCGGCGATTCCGTGTCGGCATGCGCAACGATGCCGCTGAGGATCAAAGCCCCAACGGCAAGCGATACCGTTGCTAACGTCCGCATCCGAGGCCCGGCGAGTGCTACGACCAACCAAGATCAATGCTAGGCGGATGCCCGTCCGTGGAACCTTGAAAGTTCCTGTTAAATCGGGTCTCGGCGACGGCGAAGCCAGATGACGATGCCGACGGCGGCAGCCGCCGGCACCGCCATGGTCACGAGCGCCCCGCGCCGCAGCACCGGATCGCTCGTCCGCGCGGCGGGGTTCTTCGCCTCCGGTGCCGTCTCGACGAAGTGGGCCGGCGGTGCTGTCGTGGCCGGGTTCGTGGTGGCCGGGTTTTGTGGGGGCGGGCCGGGAGCAGCGGCGTGCGGGGGCGCCGGCGAGACCATCGGCCGCGGCGCAGTCACCGGCTCGGTGGCCGCCTCGGGGGCCGGGGGATCTCGCCGATCGCGGCGGCGCCGGCGCGGCGCCCATACCTCGTCTCCCAACTCGTCGGGAATCATCCACATCAGCAGCGCGAGGTTGACCACCCCCAGCACACCGTGCAGCAGAACCTCGGCGGCGTGAAACCCCAACGGCGTCGGTTTGTCCCGCGCCGTGGCGACGGCGCTGATGAACAGCAAGAGGGTGTAGGCGACGGCGCTCAGCGCGGTGACGCTGATCGCGGCGCGGCGATTCGCAGAACACGCCATGGCCGCCAGGCCGAACGCCAGCAGCATCCCGCTGTACCAGGGGGTCGCCGTCAGGCCGAAAACGGGTGCACCGGTGGGCCCGGCGTGCGGATGCAGGGCCGCCGACACCAGGCCGACGATGCCGAACGCGCTCACCAGCGCGCCCTCCGCCAGCACGAACCAGCGTCCGCTGTGGAATCGCCCCGGGTCCATGGCGACCCTGCGCAAGCCCGACGTCATCCCGGGAACATGCCCCGCCGTAACCGGCATCGCGCAACCTCCAGCCCAGCATCCCTGTGGCGGATTGGCTACCCGCTGGCGGCGGGACTATGCACAGGGTGCTTGCGCGTGGCTTGGCGGTTTGCCAGTTTGGGTATCTAAGCGATCACACCGGCGCACACCGCGACTGTGTCGTTCACCGAGGAGGCATCATGTTGCACAACGTTGTCCTGGCAGCGGCGCAACAACCCGAGGCCGCGGGCCTCATTCTCAGGGGGATCAAGGGCATCTTCGTCGCGATCGGCAGCATCATCGCCGCCATCGTGTGCGCCGTCATCGCCGGCATGAAGGGCCGCAGCGCCCTCGGCTGGGGCATTCTCGGGCTGTTCTTCTCGATCCTGACGCTGATCGTCGTCATCGTCATTCCATCGAAAAAGTCTTGACCGGACGCTCGGAGCCCCCAGCCGTCGGCATCGAGTGGGAATGTGTCCTCCCGGTCGAGGACATCCTTGTGACAGACGAACTGAAGCGGAAGCTTCCCGTGATCCACTGGCAGGCCAGCGGAGTGCTCATCCCCTATGAGCAGGCTGACCACTTGGAGGAGCTGTGGTCTAGCCACCTCACGGCCTCGGCAGCAACAGGTCTCCAGACGTGAGCGATGCAATCGCTGCAGTCGAGTCGGTGAAAGTATTGAGTCCTACGATGTGCACGCGGCGAAAGGCCAAGAGGCTCGTCAAAGTGGAGGTGAAGGGCACGACGGCGGATTGTGCACAGGCGGTTTTGACCAGGAAAGAGGTAATCTCCACCGAGCGGGTGTTTGACAACGCGTTGGCGGTTGTTCGCAACACCACTGACCCGCAGCGGTGACCAACCAGTCGCCGCAGGTGGGAATTGTTTCTCGTCATGCCTTGGGAGAATCAACGACACTGCAATGTCACCGATCGCCTGAACATATCACTAAGATAAAACCGGCGTTGCCGGCCTGAAACTGGTCCTTTTCGCTATGGAAGCAAGTTGCGCTGGTGGACAGGCGCCGTTCGCTAAGAACTTGTCCCAAAACCTCTACGGGCAATTTTCACAATTCCCGACGTAAGTAACATCGCAGACGCATATGCTCCCCTCGACGAGTCGGGCGACGTCACCAGACACCAGGGTCACCCAACAGGGAGGTTGGGGAGCATGTTGTTCCGTACCGCCGTCATTGCAGCAGCGATCACTACAGCGCCGGTAGGTTGGACGTCGCCTGCCGCTGAGCCGTCCATCACATCGTTGAGCGGGATAGCGGGTTCGCCGGTGCCCTTCCCGCTGTGCCCACCAGACCAGGATCGGGAAAGCCCCGGCTGCGTCGAAAAGCCCGACCCGAACGCTTCGGGCGCGATGGCCCGGTGTCGCGACGGCACCTACTCGCACAGTCAAACGCACAGCGGCACCTGCTCTGGCCACCACGGCGTGGCCCAGTGGTGTCCGTGCAATATCGCCGCTGGTCAATCCAGCCTCATTTCGAGCGGCGGCAGGAGCGCCCACCGCTCACCAGACAACTGATGACCGATCAGCCCGTTGCCGCCCCGAGTTAGCGGGATCCGGCTTCCTAAATCATTCTCGGGAGTGTTCGAGTCGGGCCAACAGGCTTGCAACACAGCAAGATTGGAGGTCAGGAGCAATAAAGATCAAGCCCAGTAGCGACGATGCTGCTGGGTAACACTGTGGCGCTATGGTTTTCGGTACCTACAGCACCGATGGCTCATTCGGACCTATTCATGATGTGCCCGTCGGGACATGATGGGGTTGCCACCGATAGCCTCAACGCTCGTTGTTTGCCGCTCGGCGACGAACGGAACAGTGTAAGTAGTTCCACAAAAATAACCTAGGGCACATAATCGCCACTACGGTGCGCGTTGACATGCCAAGAACGAAGGGGGTTTCCCGGGTATGGCCGATACTGACTGGGCAATTGTGTTTATCGTCTTCACAATCGCGCTTGTGATCTTCTGTTCGTTAAATGAACGCGGGCATAAGGGGTGGCGTTGGGCCGAGCAGCGACCTAGGGTGTGGGTGTCAATATTCCTGCTATTGATGTTTGTCGTGTTTCCACTGTTCTATATATATGACCGGGATGGCTTGGCTCAAACAACTGGCACCCAGGAGCCAGACTTTTTTAAGCAACGTGACAAGGTAGCCGCTGCACTTACAGCGGCAGTAAGAACCGCAATCGGAAAAGACGTAGATTGCAAAATACCGGATCATAGCGACATCGGATGCGCGACCGTGGTTGTGCAGGATGCAAATGCCCGAAGGATTAGCGGCACTATCACCTTCACCGACCAGCCTGCGCCAGCGCCGACTACCGGCGATTTCGAATCGGCGATAGAGATTCGCGAATCGGACATACCGTCAGCGGGCCATAACAACGACCCATTAACATTGCCATACAGAGTGAACAGTTACAGAGCCGCCAGCAGTCCCCCCGGTGCTGCGCCGACACCAGCGGCACGGGCACAGCAGCGGTTTATGGAGAACTCGTCGCCGCCTCATAAAGCTCAGTTAAGTATCACCCCTGAGAGCGACATTCACGACGTCGAGGCATTTAAAGATACTGCAACGGGCAGCGTGGGCAGTCTTGGCGGTCAATGGAGTCGGGATAACATGGTACGCATGGTTTACTTCAGTGCGGTGACTATCACGACCCTCGGTTATGGTGACATTGCGCCTATCGAGACAAGTACTCGAATTATGGTGACCGCCGAAGCCGTGCTTGGAGCAGTGACGGTTGGATTGTTCTTAAACGCGATCGCAATTAGACCAAAAAATCGGGAACGGCCCAGCATCAGCGCTCGACTGAGAAACCGCCTGAGCCGAAAGTCGGAAAAATGTAATAGCGCACCACGGATGGATGGGGACCCCGCCTGAGGTGTTGCGGACTCTTCCAGCTTGCCGGGAATACAGTGAGGCCGTTATTCCGAGAAGGGTGGAGGCCGGGGCCACGTCAATATCTTCGGTCGACTAAGCGGCACTCGTGCGCGAGGGTGGGCAGTCACGGCAAACGTTAAATCTTGCGCGACACCGCTTTAACGGCGGCCGAGACCAACGGAAACCACTGAAACATAACGGATTAACCAGCAAACAGCCCGATTTTACGTAGAGGGCGGAACCAGATCCTTGGGGGCGCTCCGGGGTGGTCGGAACGTATTACCTGTCATTGGTCAAATCAGTTGTGGGAAAACGTATTTCGTGTTATTGGCGTTGGAATTCGTTTAGGTGCAGCAGATTTCGGGTCTGACGCCGAGTACCCGCGAGGCCGGTACCGCTCACTGGTGCTGCTGCTCGGCGCGGTCGGACTGCGCTGGGGCGAGGCCGCCGCGCTTCGCGTGGCCGATGTCGATTTCCTGCGGCGGCGTATCCACCTGCACCGCAACGCGGTCACGGTGGGCCGTCAGACGTTCGTCGGCTCGCTGAGATCCAACAAGAACCGCACAGTGGCGTTGCCCCGGTTCGTTGTGGACGCCCTGGCGCAGACCGCCGAGGGGAAGCGCCACGATGAGCTGCTGTGGCCGTCAGCGACCGGTGGCTACCTCGCCCCGTCCTCAGCGTGGGAGTCGTGGCTGTCGGGCGCGGTAGCTCGCTGTCAGAATGCCGATGCGACGTTCCCGCGGGTCACCGCGCACGCGCTGCGGCACACCGCTGCTTCCCTGGCGATTAGCGCCGGCGCCAATGTCAAGGTCGTGCAGCGGATGCTCGGGCTCTCGTCCGCGGCAATGACCTTGGACGTGTACGCCGATTTGTTCGACACCGACCTAGACGCGGTGGCCGAGCGGCTGGACTCGGGTTGGCAGGGTGCCACCCGGGAGGCGGGACCCACACGATAAAGTACGCGCCGGATTAATCCGTTTGAGCCATCATCCTCGGATGGGGTTTGTTGAAGAGCGGCCCAGCCCGTACGAAACACGCTGACCCTGGCCCAATGGTTGGGCTCATAGACGTTTCCGTTTATCTCCAGTTGATCGCCTTTCCACAACGGCGTGCCTCGATGCACCTCATCCGCGTCGTCTCCGGGGAACTCCACCACGCAGTACATGCCGGTGCTCACCGGATCTACCGCTTGCGCTCGTCCCGCCGAATGTGGGCCTTGGTTCTCGACATGTACAGGTCCACCACCAGGTCGAGGCATACCACGGGCGCAGACCCTGACGTTTTCCCAGTCAGGATCGATAGGGAGTGACTCACCTTTAAAAAATCGGGGTACCGGCCCATGTCTTCAGATTGCCGCCCTTGTGCACGACGGTGAAGAACGCCTCTGTCGGTGACCGGAGTCTGAGTGCCACGTGACTACACGCTACCCCTTGGGGTCGGCCGGGACCGGCCTTAAATGGCCGCTGCCGGGGGTGCCCTGTTGCACTCTCACTGTGTGCCCAAAATGTGCCCAGGGCGCGCCCAGCCGTAGCGATATTCGGTGCCAAATTAGCTTTACCAGCGGATATATCGGTGGTGAGTGAGAGCCCCCTGTCAGGATTGAACTGACGACCGCTCGCTTACAAGGCGAGTGCTCTACCACTGAGCTAAGGAGGCCGGGTAAATAGGGTGCCAGCCTAACCGGTCACTCGTCGTTTTCGATGATGCGCGTTGAGCGCACCGTGCGCGACGACGGGCGCCGGCCGGGACGGCGGCCGGGCAGCGGAATGCGGTCGGCGATGTTGCTCAGCGGGTTGACCACCATGGTGAGGCCGATGACGGCGTCCTGCAGGGTGGCGATCGCCGGCTCCAGCGCTTCCATCCCGGGCGTCAGCCGAGCCAGGGTATCGGCGACGCCCGCGAGCTGGTCCAGCGGACCGTTCTTGGCGGTCAGCTTGTCGATCAGCCCGCCCTCGGCGAGCAGCCGGTCCGCCAGACCATCCTCGGAGAGCACCCGCTCGACCAACCCGTTTTCGTCGAGCAGCTGATCGGCCAGCCCGCCGGGCTGCAGCGCGCGCTGCAGCGCGCCGCCCTCCGCGGTCAGCCGGTCGAGCATGCCGCCCTCTGCCGTCAGCATGTCGACCACCCCGCCCGGGCGCAGCAGCCGGTCCAGTGGCCCGTCGGCCGCTACGGCGCGCCCCAGCGGCGCGTCGTCATCCAGCAGTCGGGCCAACCGGTTGGCGCGGTTGAGCGCGTCGTCGATGCCGAACATGGACGCCATCGCGTTGGTTCGCGCCTCGCCGCTCGGCTCGCCCAGCGCGCGCTTCGCCACTCCCACCGCCGCGGCGGCGACGCTCAAGCTCGCGTCGGCGGCGGCAAGCCCGGCCCGCGCGGGAGCGGTCGCAAGCGACACGATGTCTTTGGCGAAGTTCATGCACCAGAGTCTATTCGCGACACCGCAGGTGAATCCGCATCGTTCCAAGCTTATGCGATGATCCCTGGCAGACTGTTAGCAGACGTCTGGCACCTAGCTTTCAGGAATCGCACAATAATCGGGAAGGCAACGTTCAAACAAAGGACGGAATTACCTCATGACAGCGGCAACCCCGAGCGAAGCCAAACCGGAGGCTCGCGTACTCGTGGTCGACGACGAGGCCAACATCGTCGAACTGCTCTCCGTCAGCCTCAAGTTCCAGGGTTTCGAGGTCTACACCGCGACCAATGGGGCCCAGGCCTTGGATCGCGCCCGTGACGCGCGACCCGACGCGGTGATCCTCGACGTGATGATGCCCGGCATGGACGGCTTCGGGGTGCTGCGCCGGCTGCGCGCGGACGGCATCGACGCCCCGGCGCTGTTCCTGACCGCCCGCGACTCCCTGCAGGACAAGATCGCCGGACTCACCCTCGGCGGCGACGACTATGTGACGAAGCCGTTCAGCCTCGAGGAGGTCGTGGCCCGCCTGCGGGTCATCCTGCGGCGCGCTGGCAAGGGCGGGGCCGAACCCCGCAACGCCCGGCTGACGTTCGCCGACATCGAACTCGACGAGGAGACCCACGAGGTGTGGAAGGCCGGCGAACCGGTGTCACTGTCGCCGACCGAGTTCACCCTGCTGCGCTACTTCGTGATCAACGCGGGCACCGTGCTGAGCAAGCCGAAGATCCTCGACCACGTGTGGCGCTACGACTTCGGCGGCGACGTCAACGTCGTCGAGTCCTACGTGTCGTATCTGCGCCGCAAGATCGACACGGGGGAGAAGCGGTTGCTGCACACGCTGCGCGGGGTGGGTTACGTGCTGCGAGAGCCCCGCTGAGAGCGGAAGCGAAGAATAAGAGGATGGCCGACAAGGTTCGACGGGGACTGCCGCTGCGGGTGGGTCTGGTGGCCGCCACCCTGCTTCTGGTGGCCTGCGGGCTGGCCATCTCGGGGCTCGCGGTGACCTCGATCCTGCGTCACGTGCTGGTGGGCCGCATCGACCAGACGCTGCTCGAGGCCTCCCGCAGTTGGGCGCAGGCCCCGCGGCGGCAGTCGGCACCCCCCTACGAGGGCCCCGACCCCGGCCGGCCGCCGTCGAAGTTCTACGTGCGGGGCATCGGCGCCGACGGCACCCCGTTCACGGCCATCAACGACCGCAACGCCGAGCCGGCGCTGCCGGCCAACAACGACGTGGGCCCCAACCCGACGACGCTGCCGTCGATCAACGGCTCGGACATCCTGTGGCGTGCGGTGTCGGTGCGGGGGCCCAACGGCGTCACCACCGTCGCGATCGACCTGTCCGACGTGCAGCACACCGTCAGCTCCCTGGTGTGGCTGCAGGTCGGCATCGGGGTGGCGGTGCTGGTAGTGGTGGGCATCGCCAGTTTCGTGGTGGTGCACCGCAGCCTGCGGCCGTTGGTCGAGGTCGAGCACACCGCCGCGGCGATCGCCGCCGGCCAGCGCGATCGCCGTGTTCCCGAACGCGATCCGCGAACAGAGGTGGGTCGACTTTCGTTGGCGCTCAACGGAATGCTGACGCAGATACAGCAGGCGCTGGCCTCCTCGGAGTCGTCGGCGGAAAAGGCCCGCCGTTCCGAGGAACGGATGCGGCGGTTCATCACCGACGCCAGCCACGAACTACGCACGCCGCTGACCACCATCCGCGGGTTCGCGGAGCTCTACCGGCAGGGCGCCGCGCGCGACGTGTCCATGTTGTTGTCACGGATCGAAAGCGAAGCCAGCCGGATGGGCCTGCTCGTGGACGACCTGCTGTTGCTGGCCCGGCTGGACGTGCAGCGGCCGCTGGAACACCACCGGGTGGACCTGCTGGCGCTGGCGAGCGACGCCGTCCACGACGGTCAGGCCATCGACCCCCAGCGCACGATCACGATGGAGGTCCTCGACGGCCCTGGCACCCCGGAGGTGCTCGGTGACGAACCGCGGATTCGCCAGGTGCTCAGCAATCTCGTCGCCAATGCCCTGCAGCACACGCCGGCAACCGCCGACGTCACCGTCCGGGTCGGCACCGAGGGCGACGACGCGGTAATCGAGGTGGCCGACAAGGGCCCCGGCATGAGCCAGCAGGACGCGTCGCGGGTGTTCGAGCGGTTCTACCGCACCGACTCGTCCCGGGCGCGCGCCAGCGGCGGCACCGGTTTGGGGCTGTCTATCGTCGACTCGTTGGTGCGCGCGCACGGCGGAGACGTCACCGTCACGACCTCACCCGGCGAGGGATGCTGTTTCCGGGTCACGCTGCCCCGTGTCAGCGACGTCCCCGCCGCCGAACCGGTTCACGCCAGTTGAGCCAGCGCCGCCTTGATCTTGGCCTGGGCGTCGTCGAGGGATTTTGGTGAGGGATTGCGGTCCACGTTGGCGAAACCGAAGTCGCTCAGGCTGCGGGTGGGGAAGACGTGGACGTGCAGGTGCGGCACCTCGAGCCCGGCGATGATCAGCCCGGAGCGTTCGGTCTTGAACGCCTTGCACACAGCCCTGCCGATCAGCTGGCTGACGGCCATGACGCGGCCGAACACCGCCCCGTCGACGTCTTGCCACTGATCGATCTCGGCGCGGGGCACCACCAGCGTGTGGCCTTGGGTCATCGGCTCGATCGTCAGGAACGCGACGATGTCGTCGTCCTCGTAGACGAAACGGCCGGGCAGTTCGCGGTTGATGATCTTGGTGAAGATCGAAGCCATGGGGCCCAGCATAGGTGCGGCCAGATTGCCGATGAGTTTGGCGGGTGTGGACGGTCAATCCTGCGACGACGACATACGACGCAGAGGAGCTCCCGCCATGTCACAGGTGCGCGTGCACAATTTTTCGGTTTCCCTCGACGGGTTCGGCACCGGGATCGGACAAAGCGTCGATGCGCCGTTCGGGCATGCCGGCGGCCGGTTGCATGAGTGGTTCTTCGCGACGCGGACCTTCCGCGTGATGCATGGCGAGTCGGGTGGGACGACCGGCATCGACGATGGCCTGGCCCGGGCGTGGCTGCCGGGCATCGGCGCCGAAATCATGGGACGCCATAAGTTCGGGCCGCAGCGCGGCCCATGGGATGGGGGTGACGACTGGAAAGGCTGGTGGGGCGACAACCCGCCGTTTCATACCCCGCTCTTCGTACTGACCCACCACCCCCGGCCCCCGATCGAGATGGACGGTGGCACCACTTTCCATTTCATCGACGCCAGCCCCGCCGAGTCCCTCGATATCGCCCGAAAAGCCGCCGGAGGCCTCGACATTCGCCTCGGCGGGGGACCGTCGACCATCCGGCACTTCCTCGCCGCCGACCTCGTCGACCACCTGCACGTCGCGGTGGTGCCCATCATCTTGGGGCGCGGGGAGCCGTTGTGGCAGGGACTGGAGGGTCTCGAGCAGCGGTTCGCGGTGGAGTCGGTGACCGGCCCAAGCGGCGTCATACATCTGAGCTTTACGCGCCGCTAGGCAACCGCGCCTGCCACGCCGCCCCGACGCGCAATCGTTAGCGCAGTGTTGCGGATTCGTTCTGCGAGGTCGGGAAAATCGCTGTACGCAATTCACGGGAGGAGACCTCTGTGCGGTTTCCCGTGGCATTGCTGACCGCGTGCGCAGTGTCGCTCGCCCCCGCCCTCGGACCGGGCGCGGACGCGCGGGCGGCCGACGCGTGGGGGCCGTTCGCACCGCCCAACCCGTTCATGGCGCCGCTGGGGCTCGCTTCACTGCACAACGACGCCGAATCGTCCGATGCCGGACCGCTTCCCGGGCCCGGCGCCCACCTCAACGCGATCTTCGGGTACCCGCTGCTGGCGGCCTGCCCGACGATCATGCAGGGCACCGACGGCCTGGTCTTGGCGCTGTGCACCAGCGACATCGGCCAGACCCCGACGATCTTTCTGATCGATCCCGGCGTCCGCGTCCCAATCTTCGTCCCGCTGGCCAAACTGCAAGTGGCCAAGGGCAGCCTGCTCGGCGGCGTCTACGCCTACCTCGACAACAACAACCAGGTCGTGATGATCGACGGGACCAACCACCTGCTGCGCATCGCGCACGCCAGGGCGGGGCCGCTGGGGTGCTGGAAGCTGATCGTCACCGAGTCCACCGACCTGTCCGGCGCGATTCCGGCCGGCGACAGCTCGGTGGGCCTGGTGCCCGACTACGCGGGCAACGTCTGGTTCGCCACCGGGAACGGCGTCGTGGGCGTGGCCAAGACGGGCGGCGGCATCGCCACCGTGCAGCTGCCCCCGGGCGAACAGGTGGCGAACAGCATCTCGTCCGCACCGAGCGGGCGCGTCGCGGTGGCCACCACCTTCGCCCTCTACGAGCTGAACCTCGATATTGCCGGCAACCCCCAAATACTCTGGCGGGCAACCTATGACCGCGGCCCGGCGCGCAAGCCCGGGCAATTGAGTTGGGGCACGGGCTCCACGCCGGTCTACTTCGGTCCCGCGTCGGGCGCCGACTACCTGACCATCGTCGACAACGCCAGCCCGCAGGTCCACGCCCTGGTCTACCGGTCCGGCACGGGTCAATTGATCTGTCAGCAAACGGTTTTGACGCAGGGCGGCCCGGGCAGCGAAAACGCACCGATCGGATTGGGCAACTCGGTGTTCGTGTCCAGCACCTACGGCTACCCCTACCCCGCGGTCCCGGCGGGCGCGCCGCCCGCGGTTCCCCCGACGGCACCGTTCGTCGGCGGCATGACCAGGGTGGACGTCGACAATCCTGGCTGTCATACCGTGTGGGAGAACAAGGTTCGCAGCGCGGCGCTACCGCACCTGTCCGCCGCGGACGGCCTGCTGTACACGATCACCCGGATCGGATGCGACAACACCACACCGCTGGACATCTTCGCCTACGGCGTGGTGGATGCCGGCAACGGGGCCCTGTTGTGGCAGCAGCCGAAGTCGGCGACCATACTCAGCGACCCGCTGCAGACCCCGACCATGGTGCTGACAGACCGCAGGGCCATGCAGGGCAACCTCACCGGCCTCGGGCTGATCGGCTGAGCGGGCTCACTCCTCCTTGCCGAACTCCATCATGTCGAGGTTCCAGAAGCCGCGCATGTTGGTGATCAGGCCCGCGTCGTTGACCTTGTAGGTGAACACTCCGCGCACCTTGCTGGTGATGCCGCCCTCAAACCTGCTGTGCAGCACCAGAATATGCGCGACCTCGTCGGGCGAGCTCGACGGAAAGGTCTCCTCGCAGGTGATGGTCAGCTGGTTGGCGGCGATGTTGTTGTCGTAGAACGCCGCAACACCGTCCTTGCCGTGCACCCCGGTGCCATCAGGATTGGTGACGGACTTGCCGATCGGGTCCTCGACGACCACGTCGTCGGCCATCAGCGCCAGCCAGCCCGCCCGGTCGTGCGCCTGCACGCACCGCCACGAGGATTGCGACGCGGTCAGGGCCGGGGAGGCCTGAGATTGTGTGGTGCCGGTCATTTTTCTCCTATCTCTAGATTGCGCACGCGGCGCGCGCGCCCTCCTCGGTGGCCTTGCGGATGAGGCCCAGCCCGCTGCAGTCGCCGGCGGCGTGCACCCGGGCGCCGGGCAGGGCCGCGACCAGATCGTCGAACAGACCGGTGTCGGGTTGGACCGTCCCGGCGATCACGACGCTGTCGGCGGCCAGCGTTCGGGGGGTGCCGCCGGCGGGCGTGAAGACGACGTCGCGCTCCGTGATCCGCTCGACCGCCGCACGCACGTGCACCGTGACCCCGAGCCGGTCGAGGCGATCCATGTGCTCGGTCTTGCGTTTGTTACCCACTTCGGGGGCAATGTCCTTGCCGGATTCCAGGATTGACACCCGCCGGCGCCGGTTTGCCAGGAATTCGGCGAGTTCGAGGGCCACCAGATCGCCGCCGATGATGGCGACCCGCCGGCCCACCGGCATCCAGGCCCGGGTGGCGAGCCGAAACGCGGTGGGCCGGACCAGTCGCTCTCGCCAGCCGGCGAACAGCTCACGCAGGCCGGGACCGGTGTACACGTGCGGCAGGTCGGCACCGGCGATGGCGGGCACCGCGACGTGGCCGCCGGTGGCCACCACCACCGCGTCCGGCGCGGACCGGACGATGTCGCCGGCCGAAACCTCATGATTCAGCTCGACTTTCGCCGTGCTGAGCCTGATCTCGTCGCGCAGGTAATCCAGGAACGGCTGGTTCTCCGGGTGTAGCACCGCCGCCCAGCGCAGCGCCCCGCCGAGTTGGCCGCCACGCTCGAAAAGCGTCACGCGGTGGCCGCGTTCGGCGGCCACCCGGGCGGCCTCCAGCCCGGCCGGTCCGCCGCCAACCACCACCACCCGCTTGGCCCGGCCGGCGCGGGGCGCGGCCAGCTCGCGCTCCTTGCCGGTGCGGGGGTTGACGGCACAATCGACGGAAAAGCGTTGTTCCATTGCGTCAATGCAGTTTTCGCAGGAGATGCATTTGCGCACCCGGCGCGCCAAGCCGGAGGCGAGCTTGCGCGGCAGGTCGGGGTCGGCCAGCAGCGGCCGCCCCATCGCGACGAAATCGGCGCGGCCGTCGGCCAGGATCCGTTCGGCCGCAACCGGGTCGTGGATGCGGCCGACGGCGATCACCGGCACGTCGACCACCTGCTTGACGGCCGCCGCCGCGCCGACGTTGACTTCGTCACCGTCGTCGGCGCCGTTGACCATGCCGGTGACGAGCCGGTCGATCACCCCGCCGCTGACGTGGAATGCGCTCACCCCGGCGGCGACGAGTTCGGGTGCCAGGCGCGCCGTTTCGTAGATGGGCCGCCCGCCCGCCACCCGCTCGTAACCGGAGATGCGCAGCGTGATGGGCAGCGCGTCGCCGACCTCGGAGCGAATCGCTGCCAGCGCCTCCAGCACCACCCGCACCCGGCCGCGCGCCGAGTCGCCCCGGTAGTCGTCGGTGCGCCGGTTACGTTGCGGGGCAAGGAAAGAGCCCAGGAGCATGTAGCCGTGCGCGGCGTGCAGCTCGATGCCGTCGTATCCCGCCTCGGCGGCGCGGCGCGCGGCGGCCTTGAACAGGTCGAAGACCTCGCACAGCTGCCGTTTGCTGATCTCGGCCGACGGCCGCCCGGTGAGGTAGGACGGAATGACCGACGGCCCCAGCGAGGTCACACCGAAGATCTCCGGTCCCAGGCCGTCGGGTCCGGCGTGCACGATCTGCGGCTGGATCTTGGCGCCGTGCTCGTGCACCGCCTCGACCAGCGCCCGGTGCGCGTCGACCGCCTCGTCGGTGGCCAGATGCAAACCGCCGGGCGTCTCGGGGTGGTGGTGGTCTATCCCGGTGGCGCCCACCGTGATCAGGCCGACCCCGCCCTCGGCGCGCGCCGCGAAGTAGTCGCGGGTGCGCTGTGACGGCAGCCCGTCGGGGGTGCCGTACATCGTCTCCATCGGAGACATCACCACCCGGTTGCGCACCGTCATGGCGCCGATTCGTCCCGGCGCCAGCAGATGCGGGAAGCCGGTCAAACGACGCGGCTCTTACCGATCGGCGTCGGTGTAGCGGATGACGCCCCGAATGTTCTTGCCGTCCAGCATGTCCTGGTAGCCGTCGTTGATCTGCTCGAGCTTGTACTGGCGGGTGATCATGTCGTCCAGGTTGAGCTTGCCGGCCTTGTACATCGACAGCAGCTGCGGAATGTCGTACTGCGGGTTGCCGCCGCCGAAGATGGTGCCCTGCAGGTTCTTCTGCATCAGGGTCAGCATCGCCAGGTTCAGCGTCACGTTGGTGTCCAGCAGGCTGCCGATTGCCGTCAGCACGCAGGTGCCGCCCTTCTGGGTGATGTTGAGGTAGGCGTCGACGTCGGCCCCTTGCAGTTCGCCGACCGTCACGACCACCTTGTGGGCCATCAGGCCGTAGGTGACCTCGGCCATGCCCATCAGCGCGGCGTTGATGTCGGGGTAGACGTGGGTGGCGCCGAACTTCAGGGCCTGGTCGCGTTTCCATTCCACCGGGTCGATCGCGAAGATGTAGCGGGCACCCGCGTTGACGGCGCCCTGCAGCGCGGCCATGCCGACGCCGCCGACGCCGACGATGGCGACGTCTTGACCCGGCCGGATGTCGGCGGTGCGGACGGCCGACCCGTAGCCGGTGGTGACGCCGCAGCCGACCAGCGCGGCCACCTCGAACGGCACCGACGGGTCGATCTTCACCACGGAGCTGCGGTGCACGACCATGTACGGCGAGAAGGTGCCCAGCAGCGTCATGGGGAACACGTTGTGGCCGCGGGCCTGGATGCGGAAGGTGCCGTCGGACACCGCGGCCCCGCCGAGCAGCCCGGCGCCCAGGTCACAGAGGTTGCGCAGGCCGGCCTGACAGGTCGGACACGTCCCGCAGGACGGGATGAACGACAGCACCACGTGGTCGCCCGGGGCGATGTCCTCCACGCCGGGACCGACCTCGGTGACGATGCCCGCGCCCTCGTGCCCGCCCAGCACGGGGAAACCCGCCATCGGGATGCCGCCGGTAACTAGATGGTGATCCGAATGGCACATCCCGGCCGCTTCCATCTGGATCTTGACCTCGTGCGCCTGCGGGTCGCCGATCTCGATTTCCTCGATAGACCACGGCTGATTGAATTCCCAGATCAGCGCGCCTTTTGTTTTCATGAAGGACCTCCATCAGCATGCCCTGACCCGGTTGTCGGTGAAAGGGACCGGCCGGTGCCGGACGGCAATTTAGAACGTGTTCTCATTCGCAGACCATTATGACGCGCGTCACCGGGCTGTAAACAGGGGGGACCACCAACCGGTCGGGAGATCACCAGATGGGGACCGGCGCCTCGCCGATCGGGTAGTAGCCGGGCAGCTTCTCGCCGGCGATGCTGCGCTGGATCCGGTTCTGCATGCCCGTGCTCAGGTCGCCGGACTCGATGAGCTTTGCGAACATCTTCGCCACGTGACCGAAGTCGAAGAAGTCACGCTGCCACTCGATGAGCTGGTCGGCGCCCAGCCGGAACCAGCTGCCGCCGATGCCGTAGATCTCGTCCTGGGTGCCGTCGGTCTTGTTGACGATCTGCTTCCAGAAGCCGACGATCTCGCCCTGCTTCTCGTCGATGAGGACCTTCTGGTATTCGTACACCCAGTTCTCCAGGCCCTCCATCTCCAGGCCGAGGGCGATGTCGCGGATCTCGTCGACGCCGACGCACATCACGTCCTCCTTGGGCCCGATGTTCCAGCCGTAGGTGGCGTCCTTGGCGTAGAAATCGGCGAGCGGCGTCCAGTCGCCGGCCTTCTCGCAGTCCTTGTTGGCCTGCAGCCAGCGATCCACCCATGCCTCGAGATCCGCACGTGAATGTGACGCCTTTGCTGTCATGGGTCAGCCTTCCTTCTCTTTGATGAACAGTGCTTGCGTGGGGCACATCGCGACCGCGCGCTCGACCTCATCGCGGGCGTCTTCGGGCGGCTCGGGGTCGAGGATCTCGACCTTGCCCCGCTTGGGCACCCGGAAGTAGTCCGGGGCCTCCAGTTCGCACATGGCGTGGCCCTGACACAAATCCAGATCGGCTTCGACCCGAAATCCCATGGCATGACCTACTTCTGGCGCTTGCGGTAGCGAACCTTCGCCGGCCGGGCGAGCTGGACGACCATCTTGGAGTGGTCATTGTGGTAGCTGTCCGCCGGCTGGGCCATCTCGAACTCGTACTCGCGCAACAGGACCGAGAAGATGGCCTTGATCTGCATCTGGGCGAAAGCGGCCCCGACGCAGCGGTGTCGCCCCGCGCCGAACGGAATCCAGGTCCACCGGTTGACGATGTCGGCCTGCTCGGGCTTGTTGTAGCGATCGGGCCTGAAGGCGTCCGGGTCGGGAAAGTCCTCGGCAATCCGGTTCGAGATCGCCGGGGAGGCCGCGACGTAGTCGCCGGCGTGGATCGGGAAGCCTTCGACCTCGAACTCGCCCTTGGCGACGCGCATCAGGATGATCAGCGGCGGGTGCAAGCGCAGCGTCTCCTTGACGACGTTGTCCAGCTTCGGAATCGAGCGCAGCGCGTGGAAACTCACCGCCTGGCCGTCGGCGTACAGCTCCTCGAGCTCGGCCAGCACCTCGGCGTAGACATCGGGGTGACGGATCAACTCGATCAGCGTCCACGCCGAGGTGCCCGAGCTGGTGTGGTGCCCCGCGAACATCAGCGAGATGAACATCCCGGTGACCTCGTCGGCGGAGAAGCGGGGGTTGCCGTCCTCGTCCTTGATCGAGACCAGCACGTCGAGCATGTCCCGGTCGGTCTTGTCCTTCGGCGGATTGGCCAACCGCTGGTCCATGATCTCCTGCACCAGGGCAACCAGTTTCACGCGGGCCTCGTCACGCAGCCTGAAACTCTCGATCGGCAGGTAGGGGTCGACGTAGCACAGCGGGTCGGTGCCGCGCTCCAGCATGTGGTAGTACTCGGCGAATCGGTGGTCGAGCTGCTCGCGGAACTTCAGCCCGATCAGGCAGGCGGTCGAGGTGTAGATCGTCAGCTCGGCGAAAAAGTCGAGGAGCTCGATCTCGCCCTGGGGTCCCCAGTTGGCGATCATCTTCTTGACCTCGCCCTCGATGGTGGCGGCATGGCCCTTCATCTGCTCGCCGCGCAGCGCCGAGTTGTGCAGCATCTCCTTGCGCCGCTCCGGGCTGGCGTCGAACACCACACCCTTGCCGAAGATCGGCGTCATGAACGGGTACGCCTCGGCCTGGTCCAGCTCCTCGTCGGCGGAGCGGAAGAAGAATTCGTTGGCGCCCGCGCCGGACAACAGGATCACGTGCTTGTCGACCAGCTGAAACCAGCCGACGTCGCCGCACTCCTCCCGGACACGCTTCATCAAACCGATTGGGTCCGTTCGGAACTCCTCGAGGTGGCCGTGCTCCTCCTCGCCGCCGGAGACCCGCGGCACCTGGGTGGTCGTGGTCATTGTCCTGGCATCCCCTCTTCGCCGAGCGCGAGCTTCTGGCGATCCGTCTTGTCGGCCAACGGGGCTTCCGGCTGAAGTTCCATGTTCGCGATGAAGCCACCGCGCGGGGTTTCGGCGACGAACGTGATGGCCCGCGCCAAATCGGCCGCGCGCAGGAAGTAGTCGTGGCGGGCCTGGCCCCACTTGGCCCAGTCCTCCAGCGCGGGGCCGATCTTCTCGGCCGGCAGGCTCCAGCCCATCGCCGTCTTCGTCGGCCCGGGGTGCACGATCGAGGCCCGCACGCCGGTGCCCTCGAGTTCCATCTGGAAGTTGGTGACCATCGCGACGAGCGCGGCCTTGGCCGCGCCGTAGGCGCCCATGTGCGGCCGCTGGCGCAGGGCCACGTCGGAGCCGACGAAGATCAGGTCGCCGCGCTGCCGCTCGAGCATGCCGGGCAGCACGGCTGAGGCCAACCGGAAGGCGCCGACCAGGTGGATCTGCAGCTGCGACTCGAACTCCTCGCCTGCGATCTCGGCGAGCTTGCCGAAGTAGGTGTCGCCCGCGCCGGCCACCAGCACCTCGATGTCGCCGAGCGCCTCAACCGCCTGGGCGACAAAGGATTTGACCGAGTTCGGGTCGGTGACGTCCAGGTGGAAGCCGACCGCCTCGCCGCCGTCGGCGTTGATCTTGCCGACGATGTCGTTGAGCTTCTCGACCCGGCGGGCGCCCAGGGCGACCGGAAAGCCGTGTGCCGCGAGTTCGATCGCGGTGGCCTCTCCGATGCCGGACGAGGCGCCGGCCACGATCGCCGGCCGGCGCTCGGGCAGGGGATCAAAGCGGGGCATTCAGCGGACCTCCACACTCATGGGTAGGTGAGCGAATCCGCGGACATTGCTGGAGTGGACGCGGACGGCGTTGGCCTCGTCCACCTGATATCCGCGGATTCGCTTGAACAACTCGGTCAGCGCGACCCGGGCCTCCATCCGCGCCAGATGCGCGCCCAGGCAGAAGTGCGCGCCGCTGCCGAAACTCAATAACTTGGGCCCGATTTCGCGCCCGATCAGGTAGTCGTCGGGGTTGTCGAAGACCCGCTCGTCGCGATGGCCCGAACCCGGCAACAGCAGCAGCACGTCGCCTTCGGGAATGGTGGTGTCGTACAGGGTGAGCTCACCGGAGACCGTTCGGGCCAGGATCTGGCTCGAGGTGTCGTAGCGCAGGGTCTCCTCGACCCACAACGGCACCTGGGACAGGTCGGCGTAGACCGGGGTCAGCTGATCCGGGTTCTTATGTCCCCAAAATGCCGCATTGGCAAGCAGCTTGGTGGTCGTCTCGTTTCCGGCGATCACCATCAGGAACATGAAGCCGAGCACTTCGTCGTCGGTGAGCCGGTCGCCGTCGATCTCGGCCTCCAGCAGTGCGGTGGTCAGGTCGTCGGTGGGCCTCTTGCGCCGCTCGGCAACCATGCCCTGGTAGTAGACGATGAGGTTGAGGGACGCCTCGATTGCCTCCGGCGGGACGTCGGTGACGCCCTCCTCGCGGTGCATCACGCCGTCGGCCCAGGCCCGAACCTGGACGCGATCCGGCTCGGGGACGCCCATCAACTCGGAGATGACGTCCATCGGCAGCTTGCCGGCGAACTCGTCGACGTAGTCGACGGCACCGTCGTTCGCCTTGTCCAGCATGGTGTCCAGGTGCTGCATCGCGATCTCGGTGACGCGGGGCTCCAGCTCCCGAATCCGCCTGGGCGTGAACCCCTTTGAGACCAGGGTCCGCAGCCGCAGATGGGCGGGGTCGTCCATGGCCAGAAACGACATCGTCTTGGACGCGTGCGGGCCGCGAGAGGCCGGATCCAGCGAGACGCCGTACTTGTTGGACAGCGTGGTGCTGTTGCGGAACCCTTGCAGCACGTCCTGATGCCGCGACAAGGCCCAGAACTTCAGCTCGTCGTTGCGGTACAGCGGCGCCTCGTCGCGCAGCCGCTTGTAAAACGGGTACGGATCCTCGTGAAAGCGGTAGTCGTAGGGATCAAGGACCAGCTCGTGGTCGCCGACATGCACGGTCATCTAGCTACCTGTCTCTTCGCTGGCGGCGGTCAAGATGAGCCCCGCGACGTCGGCGAGGCGGTCGGCGATCTCGCGGTAGGTGAGTTGCCCGCTGGCGGCCTGCACCAACGCCCCGAAAAACGCCATCTCGAGCGCGGATACGGTGGCGGGATCGGCGCCCGGACCTATCGCCGATGCGATGCGGCGATGAATTTCCGCGCCGATCCGGTCGCGCGCCGCGCACACGGCAGGATCGGCGCCGCCACTCAGCAGCGCCGCCGTGCAGGCCGCGCCGACCTCGGGTTCGTCGGCGACCACCAGGGCCAGGTGGCGGAGCACCTTGTCCACCCGGGCGGGCATGGGGTCGTTCACGTCGGTGAAGAAGGGGACCTGGCGCACCAGGTCGAGGTAGACCTCGGCGATCAGATGGTTCTTCGACGAAAAGTAGGTGTAGGCGGTCGCGGGGGCCACCTTGGCGCGGGCCGCCACCGCGCGCACCGTCAGGTCGGCATAGGACTTCTCGCGCAGCGTCTCGATGCCCGCCGCGAGGACCTTGCGGAAGGTCTCCTCCTGGCGGCGGTTGCGCAAAGTCGCTCCGGTCTGGCGGTCGGCGTGGGATGCGAGCGCAGCCAGTGCATCGCTGGACACATGTCCAAGCTATCGGATGCCGGCGACGGGAAGCAAGCCCGATCGGCAAATACCCAGCTTAATTGGGAACTTTCGGCGCCCCCGTTGGTGCCCGAGGAGATCGGCCCTTGCACCGCCGAGGACCGGGCGACTATGGTTCGGTACGACAATATCGGACAAGTGTCCACTCAACTGGCGTGCATGGTTGGGCCGCGCACAGACGGGAGCGGGAGATGGCCTTGTTGGCCGACGGCGCGAGCGCACTGTTCATCGACGGGAAGTCTTCGCCGGGCAGTGCCGGCACGTTTCCCACGATCAACCCGGCAACCGAGGAAGTGCTCGGGGTCGCCGCCGACGCCGACGCCGGCGACATGGGCCGCGCCATCGACGCAGCGCGGCGGGCGTTCGACGGCACGGACTGGTCCCGCGACACCGAACTGCGGGTGCGGTGCGTGCGGCAGTTGCGCGAGGCGATGCAGCAGCACCTCGAGGAGCTGCGGGAGCTGACCATCGCCGAGGTCGGCGCACCGCGAATGCTCACCAGCATCGCCCAGTTGGAAAGCCCGGTCAACGACCTGGCGTTCGCGGCGGATACGGCCGAATCGTACGAATACAACCAGGATCTCGGCGAGGCGTCGCCGATGGGCATCCCCACCCGGCGCACCATCGCCCGTGAGGCCGTCGGCGTCGTCGGCGCGATCACCCCGTGGAACTTCCCCCACCAGATCAACCTCGCCAAGATCGGGCCCGCGCTGGCCGCCGGCAACACCGTCGTCTTGAAGCCCGCCCCCGACACCCCGTGGTGCGCCGCCGTGCTGGGCGAACTCATCGCCGAGCACACCGACTTTCCGCCCGGTGTGATCAACATCGTCACGTCCAGCGACCACGGCGTCGGCGCGCTGCTGGCCAAAGACCCTCGGGTGGACATGGTTTCGTTCACCGGCTCGACCGCCACCGGCCGCAGTGTGATGGCCGACGGCGCGGCCACCATCAAGAAGGTGTTCCTCGAACTGGGCGGCAAGTCGGCGTTCATCGTCCTCGACGACGCCGACCTGGGCGGTGCGGTCGGAGTGGCGGGCTTCTCGGTCTGCATGCACGCCGGGCAGGGCTGCGCGATCACCACCCGGCTGGTGGTGCCGCGCGCGCGGTACGACGAAGCGGTCTCCATCGCGGCCGCGACGATGGGCGGCATCAAGGCCGGCGATCCCACCGATCCCGGAACCATCTGCGGGCCGGTCATTTCCGCGCGCCAGCGCGACCGGATACAGGGCTACCTCGACTCGGCGATCGCCGAGGGCGGAACGTTCGCGTGCGGGGGTGGGCGGCCGGCCGACCGTGACGTCGGCTTCTTCATCGAGCCCACGCTGATCGCGGGCCTGGGCAACGACGCCCGCTGCGCGCGGGAGGAGATCTTCGGACCCGTGCTGACGGTGATCCCGCACGACGGCGACGACGACGCCGTGCGCATCGCCAACGACTCGCCATACGGACTGTCGGGCACCGTGTTCGGCGCCGACCCCGGTAGGGCGGCGAGCGTCGCCGCGCGCGTCCGCGCCGGCACCATCAATGTCAATGGCGGCGTGTGGTATTCGGCCGATGCGCCATTCGGTGGCTACAAGCAGTCCGGGAACGGCCGCGAGATGGGCCTAGCCGGTTTCGAGGAGTACCTGGAGATCAAGACCATCGCGACAGCGGTTAGCTGAAGGAGCTTGAAAGAATGCGATTCGAGAACAAGGTCGCCATCGTCACCGGGTCGGGCGGCGGCATCGGCCGGGCGTACGCCGAGGCGCTGGCCCGCGAGGGCGCGGCGGTCGTGGTGGCCGACATCAAGGCCGAGGCGGCCGAGGGGGTGGCCAAGCAGATCGTCGCCGACGGCGGAACGGCGCTGGCCGTCCCCGTCGACGTGTCCGACCCGGCGTCGGCCAAGGCGATGGCCGACCGGACGCTGGCCGAGTTCGGCGGCATCGACTACCTGGTCAACAACGCCGCGATATTCGGGGGCATGAAGCTGGACTTCCTGCTCACCGTCGATGCGGACTACTACCGGAAGTTCATGAGCGTCAACCTCGACGGCGCGCTGTGGTGCACCCGCGCGGTGTACAAGAAGATGGCCAAGCGCGGCGGCGGGGCGATCGTCAACCAGTCGTCCACGGCCGCCTGGCTGTACTCGAACTTCTACGGCCTCGCCAAGGCCGGGATCAACGGCCTGACGCAACAGCTGTCCCGCGAACTGGGTGGCCAGAACATCCGGATCAACGCGATCGCCCCCGGACCCATCGACACCGAGGCCAACCGGACCACCACGCCGCAGGAGATTGTCGCCGACATCGTCAAGGGTCTGCCGTTGTCCCGCATGGGAACTCCCGAAGACGTCGTCGGGATGTGCCTGTTCCTGCTGTCCGACGAGGCGTCGTGGATCACCGGGCAGATATTCAACGTTGACGGCGGGCAGATAATCCGGTCATGAGTCAGGATTTGAAGCTCGGCTTCATCGGCTTGGGCAATATGGGCGCGCCGATGGCCACCAAGATGACCGAATGGCCCGGCGGGGTGACGGTTTACGACATCCGGGCCGAGGCCATGACACCGCTCGCCGAGAAGGGTGCCGGCCTGGCCGACAGCATCGCCGACGTCGCCGCCGCCGACATCGTCCACATCACCGTCCTCAACGACGAGCAGGTGCGCGAGGTCGTCGGCGAACTGGCCGCGCACGCCAAGCCGGGAACGGTGATCGCGATCCACTCGACCATCAGCGACACCACCGCGGTCGAACTGGCCCGCGAACTGAAACCGCGTGACATTCATGTCGTCGACGCACCCGTCAGCGGTGGCGCGGCGGCCGCCGCGAAGGGCGAGCTCGCCACCATGGTGGGGGCCGATCGTGAGGTATACGAGAAGATCAAGCCGGCGTTCAAGCACTGGGCCGCGGTGGTCATCCACGCCGGTGAGCCCGGCGCGGGGACGCGAATGAAGCTGGCCCGCAACATGTTGACGTTCACCTCCTACGTGGCGGCGTGCGAGGCGATGAAGCTGGCCGAGGCCGCCGGGCTGGACCTGCAGGCCCTGGGCCGGGTGGTGCGCCACACCGACGCCCTGACCGGCGGTCCCGGGGCGATCATGGTGCGCGACGACATGAAAGACCTTCAGCCGGAACACTTCCTGTACCAACCGTTCATGCATACCCGGGGCCTCGGAGAAAAGGACCTGAGCCTGGCGCTGGCGCTGGGCGAGGCGGTGTCGGTGGACCTGCCGTTGGCCCGGTTGGCCTACGAAGGACTGGCGGCAGGACTCGGGGTGCCGCACAACGAGAAAGAGGCGTGATGGACGAGCGACGGCGCAAGGGCCTCGAGAAGATGAACGAGGTCTACGGCTGGGAGATGCCCAACATCGAGGGCGATGCGTACTTCGACCTGACCGTCGACCACCTGTTCGGCAGCATCTGGACGCGGCCCGGATTATCGATGCGCGACAAGCGGATCATGACCCTGACGGCCGTGACCGCGATCGGGAACCGCGACCTGGCCGAGATCCAGGTCAACGCCGCGCTGCTCAACGGGGAGCTCGACGAGACCGAGCTGAAGGAGATGGCGGTCTTCCTCACCCACTATCTCGGGTTCCCGCTGGGCTCGGCGCTCAACGGCGCCGTCGACGCGGTCGTCGCGAAGCGCAGGAAGGCCGCGGCGAAGGGCGCCGGCGAGGACAAGAAGGCCAACGTGGATGCCGCGTTGAAGATGCATTCCGGTGACAAGGAGTGACCGGCCGACTCAGTACGGCCGGACGCCTTGCGGCATCACGTATTCGGAGGTTGGCCCGTACACGCCGTTGACGGTGGTCCCGCCCTGGATGATGCCCGGGGCCATCTCCAGCATGTTGTGAGGGAATCCGAAAGTCGGTTTGGTCAGCGCGTCCAGCCGGTCCAGTTCATCGGCGGTGAGGTGCACGTCGACGGCTTGAACATTGTCCTCGAGCTGCGAGAGCCTGCGCGCCCCGATGATGACAGACGAGACGGCGGGCTGCGCCTGGACCCACGCGAGCGCCACGCCGGCGACCGTCGTCTCGTGCGCCGTGGTGAGCACGAGCGGTTACCCATCGAGTCGTTCGACGAATCCGTGGCCTGAGCCCCTTCGTCGTCCGCGCATGTGGCGTGGCGCGACGGCCCGCTAGAGTGACGTGTCGTGCGCGTCCTGGTGATCGGATCTGGTGCCCGTGAGCATGCGCTGCTGCTGGCGCTTCGCAACGACCCGCAGGTCACGGGACTGGCCGTCGCTCCGGGCAACGCCGGGACCGCTCGCCTGGCCGAGCAGCACGATGTCGACATCACCTCGGGTGAAGCGGTGGTCGCGCTGGCTCGCGAGGTCCGGGCCGACCTGGTGGTCATCGGCCCCGAGGTGCCGCTGGTCCTCGGCGTGGCCGACGCGGTGCGGGCCGCCGGCATCGTCTGCTTCGGGCCCGGCAAGGACGCCGCGCGCATCGAGGGCTCCAAGGCGTTCGCCAAAGACGTTATGGCCGCCGCCGGCGTCCGGACCGCATCCAGCGAAATCGTGGACAGCCCAGCCACACTGGACGCTGCCCTGGACCGGTTCGGGCCCCCCGCGGGCGACCCGGCCTGGGTGGTGAAAGACGACGCCCTGGCGGCCGGCAAGGGCGTGGTGGTGACCCCCGATCGCGAGGTGGCGCGAGCCCACGCCGCCGGACTGCTCGAGGCGGGACACCCGGTGCTGCTCGAGTCCTTCCTGGACGGCCCCGAGGTCTCGCTGTTCTGCGTCGTCGACGGCCGCACCGTGGTGCCGCTGCTGCCGGCGCAGGACTTCAAGCGGGTCGGCGACGGTGATACCGGACCCAACACCGGGGGCATGGGCGCCTACGCGCCGCTGTCGTGGCTGCCCGAGGAGCTTTTCCGGGAAATCGTCGGCCAGATTGTCGAACCCGTCGCGGCCGAACTCGTCGAGCGGGGATGCCCGTTCAGCGGATTGCTCTACGTCGGCCTGGCGATCACGGCGAACGGCCCCGCGGTGGTCGAATTCAATTGCCGCTTCGGCGATCCCGAGACCCAGGTAGTGCTGGCGCTGCTGGAGTCACCGCTTGGACAGCTGCTCTATGCCGCGGGCACCGGCAAGCTGGCAGACTTCGGCGAATTGCACTGGCGCGAAGGCGCCGCGGTGACGGTGGTGCTGGCGGCCGAGAACTATCCGGGCCGCCCCCGGGTCGGAGACGTCGTCGTCGGCGCTGAAGCCGACGGGGTGCTGCACGCCGGAACCGCGCGGCGCGACGACGGGGCGATCGTCTCCTCGGGCGGTCGGGTGCTGTCGGTGGTGGGCACCGGAGCGGACCTGTCCGCCGCACGCGCCAACGCTTACGAGATTCTGCGCTCGATTCGGTTGCCCGGCAGCCACTTTCGCAGCGACATCGCGCTGGCGGCGGCGGAGGGCAAGGTCAGCGTTTAGTTTTCGGCCACTGCGGCGGCGTCACTGGGTGAAGTCGGCTCCCACCCCCTTGACCACAGCGAGGGGAACGGTCAGAATGAATTAATAAACCAACCGTCGGTCTAAGAATTGGTGAGTGCATTGGCGCGAAAGGTCAACGTTGCAGAGCACGCGGCGCGCCGTGACGCCATTCTGGATGCCGCCCAGCGGCTGGTCCTATCGAAGGGCTACGAGCGGCTGACGGTGCAGGATCTCCTCGATGAACTGCAGATCTCCAAGGGCGCCTTCTACCACTACTTCGATTCCAAGCCGGCGGTGATCGAGTCTCTCACCGAGCGACTCGTCAGCGACTCCGCACAGGCGCTTGCCCCGACCGTCGATAGCCATGAGTTGGGGGCGGATGAAAAGCTGAAGCGCTTCTTTGACGAGATCGTTCGCTGGAAGTCTGAGCGCCAGAGTTTGTTTGTGGCGATGCTGCCAGTCTGGTATGCGCCTGAGAACGTCGTGTTCCGCCTGCGAGTCCAGGTGGCTGTGGCCAGACGACTTGCGCCGTTGGTGACTTCGATCGTGCATCAGGGTGTGAAAGAGCGGCGGTTCGCCACCGCCTTTCCCGAGCAGGCCGGCGCGATCATTGTCACCCTCGTTCAGGCGTTGCAGGACGCGATTGCCCACCAGTTGATGGCGATTGCGTATCGGTCACCGCAAGCGTCGCGGACGCGGGACATCGTTGCAACTTATGGGGCGCACATCGAAGCTATTGAGCGCTATCTGGGCCTACCAGCAGGTGCCCTATATCGTGCCGACTCTCGGGCCGTGAATAGCTGGATCGCCTCTATACGACAAGCCGATACGACGCTGGCGGGAGCGACGGGATGAAGGTTGATTTCGCCAACAAGACCGTAGGTGGTTTCAATTTCGAGTTCGTCCGCGGATTGTCGTTGCAGGCGGCCGGCGCGGCCGAATACGGCGAGTGCATGGACACCATGAGCCGAATCACGAGCAACAACTTCAACAGCTGGATCACCGAATGGGCCGCCACCGCAGACCGGGTCGCCGCATTCGCGCACGCCGAAGAGCGGCTGGGCAACCGCGCGAGTGCCCACGACGCTTTTCAGCGCGCGGCCAACTATTACCGCATGGCCGTGTTCTATGCCGCGCACACCGAGGCCCGCCACACCCAGCTATGGCAGCGCAGCAAGGATTGCTTTCATCAGACGATCGCCCTCATGGACGGTCCCTTCGAGATTTTGAACATCGAGTTTGAAGGAGCTCGGCTGCCGGCCTATTTCGCCTCGGCCGGCGACGGTCAGCGTCCCACGCTGATCGCGCTGGGTGGCTTTGACTCGACGATCGAGGAGCTTTATTGGTGGGTTGGTGCCGCTGCTCGGGCCCATGGTTGGAACTGCCTGATGTTCGAGGGTCCCGGACAGTGGGGAGCACTGAAGACCAACCCGGGCTTGACCTTTCGGCCCGATTACGAAAAGCCAGTAGGCGCCGCGGTGGACTATCTTCACACACGCTCCGATGTCGATACGGGCAAGCTGGCCATCATCGGGTACTCGATGGGTGGTTACCTGGCTACCCGAGGTGCGCTCGACCAGCGGATCGGCGCCTGCATCCCAAACTCGCTGATCGTCGATTGCGGTGCAGCCGCCCGGGCCGGAATGAAGGGGCTGCTCAAGAGCACCAGATTCATGGATCTGGCGTTCAACCTGATTATGAAAGTCAATACCCCGGCCCGCTGGGGCTTTCAACACTCCGCATGGACGCTGGGTATCCGCAACGCCCACGAATGGGTGCAGGCCTACCGGCCCTACAGCATCAAAGACCTCACGGACCGTTACCGCCATCCCATGTTGTTCCTGTTCAGCGAGGACGACATTCGCGACGCCGCCGCGCCTTCGGCGGACATCGTCAACGACATGCTCGACTTCATGCTCGAACTCAACTGCGACCGCTACATCCGCCTGTTCACCCGAGCCGAAGGCGCATCAAGCCACTGCCAGATGGGCGGATTGAGCTACGCCCAGGCCGTGATCTTCGACTGGCTTAACCACGTTTTTCTCGATGGTCCGATGCCCGAGCCGGCAAGTCCGGCCGTCGCCGATCTGTTCGTCGGCCAGTTTGCCAAGCATGGGAAGGCAGAAGGCGAAACCAAAGCCAGGCAACTGGTTGAGGTCGCCGAGCTCATTTGAGTAGCTTCAGAAACCCGCGGCCTGACCGTCACGGCGCGGATCGCTGACCGCCAAGTAGCCGCCATCCAGGCGCCAGATCGCCTGGCAGCTACCGAATTCGTTGTAGTCGTCCACGGTGACCAGATGGTGGCCGCGGCGCCGGAGTTCGTCCAGCGTCGACGCCGGGAACCCCCTCTCGCAACTCACCTGCGTGCCCTGCACCCAGCGGAACCGGGGCCCGTCGCACGCCGCCTGCGGATTCTGGCCGTGGTCGGCGATGCGCACCATCACCTGCACGTGGCCCTGCGGCTGCATCATGCCGCCCATCACCCCGAAGCTCAGCACCGGTGCGCCGTCCCTGGTGACGAACCCCGGGATGATCGTGTGGTAGGGACGCTTGCCGGGCCCGACCCGGTTCGGATGCCCCTCGGCCACAGCGAAATTCGATCCCCTGTTCTGCAGCGACACCCCGGTGCCCGGCACCACCACACCCGAGCCGAACCCCATGTAGTTGGACTGGATCATCGACACCATGACCCCGTTGGCGTCCGCGGCGGTCAGATACACCGTGCCGCCGCGCGGCGTGCCTGCCGCCGCCGGCTGGGCCCGCTCGCGATCGATCAGTGCCGCGCGCCCCCGCAGGTATTCGTCGTCCAGCAGGTGTTCCGGCGCGACCGCCATGTGGTCGATGTCGGCGACATGGGCCTGCGCGTCGGCGAACGCCAGTTTCACCGCTTCGATCTGCAGGTGCACGCTGTCGGCGGAATCGGCCGGCCACGAAGACATCTCGAAGTGCTCCAGGATGCCCAGCGCGATGAGCGCCACGATCCCCTGGCCATTGGGCGGTATCTCGTGCACCGTGTACCCGCGGTAGGGGGCGTCGATCGTGCCCACCCAGTCGGCGCGGTGCGCGGCGAGGTCGGCGGCACGCATGGCCCCGCCGTGGTCCAGCGCGTGCGCCTCGAGTCGGGCCGCAACGTCCCCGCGGTAGAACGCCTCGCCGTGGGTGGCGGCGATCCGCTCGAGCGTGGCGGCGTGGTCCGGAAACCGAAACAGTTCACCGGCTTTCGGGGCGCGCCCGCCGGGCAGGAACGCCTCGGCGAACCCGGGCTGGTCCTTGAACTGCGGCACCTGGGCCGCCCATTGCTCCGCGACGGTCGGCGACACCAGAAAGCCGTTGCGCCCGTACGAGATCGCCGGCTCGAACAGCCTCTCGAACGGCAGACCGCCGAACCTGGCGTGCAACTCGGCCCATGCAGACACGGCCCCGGGAACGGTCACCGAGTTCCAGCCGAGCGCGGGAACCGCGTTGCCGCCGAAGTACTCCGGCGTCCAGGCCGCGGGGGAGCGGCCGGATGCGTTGAGACCGTGCAACCGCCGCCCGTCCCAGACGATCGCGAAGGCGTCCGAGCCGATGCCGTTCGACACCGGCTCCACGACGGTCAGGGCGATGGCGGTGGCGATCGCGGCGTCCACCGCGTTGCCGCCCGCGGCCAGCATGCGCAAACCCGCCTGGGCGGCCAGGGGTTGCGACGTGCACACGGCGTTGGCCGCCAAGACGGGCTTTCGGGGCCAGGCGTAGGGGAAGGTCCAGTCGAACGGCGGCGTCGTCACCTCCGCGAGCGTAATGCCGGCGCGACGGTCGGCGCGCACCGCCGCGCTGGAGTGACGTTCGAAGGGGTCGCTACGCCGTCAGCAGCGGCGCCAGCCACGTCAGCTCGGCCGGCAGTTGCGAGCTCCAGAACTCCGCGTTGTGCCCGCCGGGCGAGAACCCGCCCGCGGGCGGGTTGGGCAGTTGCGCGATGAACTGCTTCGTCGCGCCGTAGAACGGGTCGCTGTCGCCGCAATCCACCCGGATCGGGATCGACGCCAGCGCCGGCATACCGAACACCGAGTTCGCCGCGAAGTCGTCGGGCCCGTCGAACGCCCCGGGCGCGGCCGCCCCGGACGACAGCCACAAGGCCGGGCTCACCGCGCAAATCGCGGCGGTGCGGGCGGGTCCGAGTCGGCCGCCGAGCAGCAGCGCGCCGTAGCCGCCCATCGACCAGCCCAGGAACGCCACCCGCGAGGTGTCCAAATCCTGGCCGCCCAGCATCGGGATCAGCTCGTCGAGCACCATGGCCCCGGCGTCCTCGCCCGATGCCCTCTTGTGCCAGTAACCGCCGCCACCGTCGACGGCGACGACGGCGAACGGCGGCAGCCCGGCGTTGACGGCCTGCGCCAGCCCCTGCTCGACGCCGCCGGCCATCACGGTCGACGCGTCGCTGCCCTTGCCGTGCAGCGCGATCACCGGTCGCAGCGCCTTGGTCTGCCCGGGTGGACGGGCGATCGCCCAGTTGGTGTTGATGCCGCCGCGCGCCGCCGACACGAAGGAGCCCGTAACCATGGTCGGGGCGGCCGGGGCCGGGGCCGCCGGTTCGACGGGCGCGGCGGGCACGGGTGCGGACGGCGCTCGCGGGGTGGCCGCCGACACCGGCGCGGCGTGCGATGTCCGGGGTTCGAGCAGGATGTCGAGGGCATATGCACCGGCGGCGCCGACGGCCGCGCTGGCGCCGAGGCCGAACAGGGCGCGGCGGCTCAAGTCGGGCATGGGCGCCATCATGCCATGGCCGTTTGGCCAAAATGGCAATGCAGTACCACTTTTGCTGGCACGATGGCTACTCGTGACGGCAGCGGTTACTCCAAAGGGAGAGCGTCGGCGGTATGCCCTTGTGAGCGCCGCCGCCGAGCTGCTTGCCGAGGGCGGGTTCGAAGCGGTGCGGCATCGGGCGGTCGCCCGGCGGGCCGGGCTGCCGCTGGCGTCCACCACCTACTACTTCTCGTCTCTGGACGACCTGATCGCGCGCGCCGTCGAGCACATCGGCATGATCGAGATCGCGCAGCTCCGGGCCCGGGTCAACGAGCTGTCCCGGCGGCGGCGCGGTCCCGAGACCACCGCCGAGGTGCTGGTCGACCTGCTCGTGGGGGACCTGTCCGATCCGGCGCTCGTGGAGCAGCTGATCTCCCGGTACGAGCGGCACATCGCCTGCACGCGCCTGCCCGCGTTGCGTGAGACGATGCGCCGCAGCCTGCGGCAGCGCGCCGAGGCGGTGGCGGAGGCGATCGAGCGATCCGGCCGCTCCGCACACATCGAGCTGGTGCGCACGCTTGTCTGCGCGGTCGATGGTTCGGTGGTCTCCGCCCTGGTGGAAGGCGGCGATCCGCGCGCGGCCGCGATGGGGACGGTGGTCGACATCATCGACGTGCTCGCGCCCATCGACCCGCGGCCGGTCGATCTGAGCCATTAGGGGCCGGGGGGCGACGGCGTCACGATGTATCCCGTGGCAAAGTCGCCATAGATCGTCACGGCTTCCGGGCAGCGCTGGAAATACAGCGCCACGTACGCGCACACGACCGCGTCGACCGGATCTTCGGCGCGGCGCAGGTCGCTCTTGCGTCGCGCCGTCACCACCGCCCGTCGCAGTTCCGCCCAGCCGTCATGACCCGCCACGCGCATCGGCACCCCGGCCCGCGCGAGCTTTTCGACGCCGTCCATCAGCAGGAGCAGCTCCGAGCGGAGCCGCGCGAGGTCGCGCCCGGGCTTGGCCTTGTACTTCAGCGTTCTGGCCAGCCGGAAGAGCACGACGGTCGCCGGATGCGGGTAGACCTCGATGGCGCGCCGCGCGGCCGGTGATCGCGGGTCCATGTCGAGGCGCAGCGCTCGGGCCAGCCGCGCGGCGCGCGGTATGTCGGCGAACTCCGGTTTGGCCGTGTTGGCCGGGTGGGCCCCGGCTTCGAACCGGCGAAAGTCGCGGTTGAGGGCGGCCTCGGCGGGTCGCTGCCCCGTCGGGTTGGTCACCACCAGCGGCGCGTCGAAGGCGACCAGGCAATCACCCCGGACGTAGGGCGACAGCGCGGCCAGCACCGCCGCGTCGTCCCGCACGGCGCTCAGATGCACCAGCCGGCCGTCGGCGTCGAGGACCGCGACGCCGGTGGGGTTGCGACCGGCCCAGGCCAGGTCGACGCCGGCGAAGTACACCCGCCACATTGTGCCGCGAGAGTGCGACCACCGGCGCCGCTACTCGGCGGGTGCCTCGCCGGTCGCGCTTTCGCGCACGCGGACAAACCGTAAGCTGTGTGTTTGTGAGCATTCCGAACGTCCTGGCCACCCGGTACGCCAGCGCGGAAATGGTCGCGATCTGGTCTCCCGAGGCCAAGGTCGTCGCGGAGCGGCGGCTGTGGCTGGCAGTGCTGCGGGCGCAGGCCGAACTAGGCGTGGACGTTCCCCCCGGGGCGATCGCCGACTACGAACGGGTGCTCGACGACGTCGACCTCGCCTCGATCGCGAACCGTGAACGGGCGCTGCGCCACGACGTGAAGGCCCGCATCGAGGAATTCAACGCGCTCGCCGGTCACGAGCAGGTGCACAAAGGGATGACCAGCCGCGACCTCACGGAAAACGTCGAGCAGCTGCAGATCCGCCGGTCGCTGGAACTGGTTTTCTCCCACGGCGTAGCGGTCGTCGCGCGACTCGCCGAACGGGCGGTGGCCTATCGCGATCTGGTGATGGCCGGGCGCAGCCACAACGTCGCCGCGCAGGCCACCACGTTGGGCAAGCGGTTCGCCTCGGCGGCCCAGGAGACGCTGATCGCGTTGACCAGGCTTGGGGAGCTGATCGACCGCTACCCCCTGCGGGGCATCAAGGGACCGATGGGCACCGCGCAGGACATGCTCGACCTGCTGGACGGCGGGGCCGACAAGCTGACCGAACTGGAAGGGCGCGTTGCCGATTTCCTGGGCTTCGCAACCGTTTTGACCAGCGTCGGCCAGGTGTACCCACGCTCGCTGGACCACGACGTGCTTTCGGCGCTGGTGCAGCTGGGCGCCGGGCCGTCGTCGATGGCGCACACCATCCGGCTGATGGCCGGGCACGAACTCGTCACCGAGGGTTTCGCGCCGGGGCAGGTGGGCTCGTCGGCGATGCCGCACAAGATGAACACGCGCAGTTGCGAACGGGTCAACGGGCTGCAGGTGGTGCTGCGCGGTTATGCGTCCATGGCCGCCGAGCTGGCCGGCGCGCAGTGGAACGAGGGCGACGTGTTCTGCTCCGTGGTGCGCCGAGTCGCGTTGCCGGACGGCTTCTTTGCCATCGACGGGCAGATCGAGACATTCTTGACGGTGCTCGAGGAGTTCGGCGCCTACCCGGCGGTGATCACCCGAGAGCTCGATCGCTACCTGCCGTTCCTGGCCACCACCAAGGTGCTGATCGCCGCGGTGCGCGCGGGCATGGGCCGCGAGGCCGCGCATCACGTGATCCGTGAGCACGCGGTGGCCACGGCGCTGGCCATGCGGGAACGGGGCGCCGAGCCCGACCTGCTGGACCGCCTGGCCGCCGATGAGCGGCTGCCGCTGGACCGGGCGGCGCTGGACGCCGCGCTGGCAGACAAGAAGTCGTTCACCGGGGCGGCGGGCGACCAGATCGACGAGGTGGTCGCGATGGTGCAGGAGTTGGTGAGCCGCTACCCGGACGCGGCGAAATACACCCCGGGTGCGATCCTGTGACGCTCGCCGGCGCGCTTGCGGGGATCGACTTCACCGATCTGGACAACTTCGCCAACGGATTTCCGCATGACTTGTTCGCCGTCCATCGGCGCGAGGCGCCGGTGTACTGGCACGAGCCGACCGACAACACGCCCGACGGCGAGGGCTTCTGGTCCGTCGCCTCCTACACGGAAACGCTTGCGGTGCTGAAGGATCCGGTGACCTTCTCCTCGGTCACCGGCGGCGGGCGCCCGTTCGGCGGCACGCTGTTGCAGGACCTGGCGATCGCGGGCCAGGTGCTCAACATGATGGACGACCCGCGGCACTCGCAGATCCGGCGGCTCGTCAGCTCGGGGCTGACGCCGCGGATGATCGGCCTCGTCGAGGACGACCTGCGGGCCCGGGCGCGCCGGCTGCTGGACGCGGCGGTGCCCGGCCAGCCGTTCGACTTTCTGCTCGACATCGCCGCCGAACTGCCGATGCAGATGATCTGCATCCTGCTGGGAGTGCCGGAATCCGAACGGCATTGGCTGTTTGAGGCCATCGAGCCCCAGTTCGACTTCGGGGGCTCGCGCAAGGCTTCCCTTTCGCAACTGTCGGTGGAGGAGGCCGGGTCGCGGATGTACGCCTACGGCCAGGAGTTGATCGCCTCCAAGCGCGCCAACCCGACCGACGACATGTTGTCGGTCGTCGCCAACGCGACGGTCGATGACGCGCATGCGCCGGCCCTGTCCGACCTCGAGTTGTACCTGTTCTTCAGCCTGCTGTTCAGCGCCGGGGCGGAGACGACGCGCAACGCCGTCGCCGGGGGTCTGCTGGCGCTGGCCGAGCATCCGGACCAATTGCGCGCGCTGCGTTCGGATTTGGGCATGCTGCCGACGGCGGTCGAGGAGATCGTGCGGTGGACGTCGCCGTCGCCGTCGAAGCGGCGCACCGCCACCCGCGACGTCACCCTCGGCGGGCGGTCGATCAAGGCGGGCCAGAAGGTCCAGATCTGGGAAGGGTCGGCCAACCGGGACGCCGACGTGTTCGACCGCCCCGACGAGTTCGATATCGGCCGGAAGCCCAACCCGCACTTGGGTTTTGGCCAGGGCGTGCACTACTGCCTGGGGGCCAACCTAGCCCGGCTGGAACTGCGGGTGCTGTTCGAGGAGCTGCTGACGCGTTTTGCCGCCGTGCGGGTTGCGCAACCCGTCGAATGGACCCGCAGCAACCGGCATACCGGCATCCGGCACCTCGTCGTTGAGCTGCTCGAGGAGCCGTGACGATCCGGCTCGCCGATGTCGAGCCGTCACCCGATGCGTTCGCCGCGGTGATGGCGACCGGAATCCTGTCGATCGTCGCGCGCGATCACCACTACCGCGTCATCAGCGACGGGCTGGGTGTCCTCGCCACCGTCGCGCTGCTGGCGCTGGTCTTCCTGGTTATCGTCAACAGAACGCCCGCGTGCTGGGATTTGCGGGATCCCGATGTCACCCTGCGGCTGTTCACCTTCGTGGCCGCCTGCGCCGTGGTCGGCTCGCGCCTGTCGTCCCACGTGTGGGTGCTGCGCGGGCTCGGTGCGGTCGCGCTGGCCTGCTGGGTCGTGCTGATCGCGCTGAGCGCCCGGAACATGGTGGGGCGGCGCTGGACCGCGTTGCGTGACCACGCCCGCGGCGCTTGGGAGCTGGCGAGCGTGGGCACATCCGGATTGGTGATCGTGATGTCTCAGCTGGCTCGGCACACCGGCCATCGCTGGTGGCTGACGATCGCCCTGCCCGTCTGGGCGGCCGCGATCTGCATCTACGGCCTGATGACCTGGCTGATCCTGTGGCGCGCCGTCGACCAGAGGCAGGACCGCGCAGGCTTCGAGCCCGACAGCTGGATCCTGATGGGCGGCCTGGCCATCGCCACGCTGGCCGGTGACGGCATCCACGCGGTGGCACCCGCCTGGCTGGCGGGACCGTTGCTGGCGGTTACCGTCCTGACGTGGGTGGCGGCCACGCTGTGGATACCGCCGCTGATCCACCTCGGCCTGCGCCGCATCAACCGAGGGCCCGACATGCTGCGCTTCGCCGGCGTGTGGTGGGCGCTGGTGTTCCCGCTGGGCATGTACTCCGCGGCCAGCTACGCCATGGCCGCCGAGCTCGATCAGGCTGCGCTGCTGAGCGTTTCGCTGGTCTTCTTCTGGGACGCGCTGGCCGGTTGGCTGATAGTCGTCATCGCGGGCCTGCTGCTTTCGTGGCGGCGGCTGGTGGGCGACCGCGCCTGACGCCGAGTGGCCCGCGCGCACTCTCGTCAGCCCGTGCGCAGCGCGATGCCGGCCGCCCGCAGTTCCAGCGCGGCCAGCGCCCGGATGGTGCCGGGATCCTCGCGGCGCCACCCGCCGACCGGATCGGCGCTGATCGCGGTGAGCTTGCGCGCCGGCCGGTTGGTCAACGCCCGCAGCGCCAGCAACTGCTCGCCGGCCGGGGTCGCGGCCAGGCCGGTGACCGTCCATTTGCGCCGGAAGAAGCGAAGCCGCAGGAAAAGCCACGGGATGACCACGATGAGCAGCGGCACCGCGACGACGGCCAGCGACAGCAGCACCGCCAGCCAGCCCGCCGTGGTGTCGAGGCTGCGTCCGGCCCCCGCGATGTCGAGGGCGGCCGCGCTGGCAGACGCGAGCGGCTTGCTGACCGCATCACCGACCACCGGAATGTGCTGCGCGCCTTCGCCCGCCGACGCCAGGTTGCCCGCGACCCCGTTGGCGCCGATCTCCACCTGACGGCCGGCCTCGGCGATGGTCGAGATGGCGTCGTAGACGGCCGTCCCGACGAGCAGCCACAGCACCGTCCACAGGAAGATGGCGAAATCGCTGAAGAGTTGGGCGGCCAGCCGGCCGGGCGTGGTGGCGTAGGGCAGAATCCGCGATGGCAGCGACGTCATAGCCTCGATCCCAGCACAGGGCCGCCCGATAGGCTGACCCGATGCGTCCCGCACTGTCCGACTACGAGCATCTGGCCAGCGGCAAGGTCCGTGAGATCTACCGCGTCGGGGACGAGCACCTGCTGCTGGTGGCGACCGACCGGATCTCCGCGTACGACTACGTCCTGGACAGCACGATCCCGGACAAGGGCCGCATCCTGACCGCGATGAGCGTGTTCTTCTTCGGCCTCGTCGAGGCGCCCAACCACCTGGCCGGTCCGCCCGACGATCCGCGCATTCCCGACGAGGTGCTCGGCCGCGCGCTGGTGGTGCGGCGCCTGGAGATGGTCCCGGTGGAATGCGTGGCCCGGGGTTACCTGACCGGCTCGGGGCTGCTGGACTACCAGGCGACCGGCAAGGTCTGCGGCATCGCGCTGCCGCCGGGTCTGGTCGAGGCCAGCAGGTTCGCCAACCCGCTGTTCACGCCGGCGACGAAAGCGGCGCTGGGCGACCACGACGAGAACATCTCGTTCGCGCGGGTGATCGAGATGGTGGGGGCGGTGCGCGCCAACCAGCTGCGCGACCGCACCCTGCAGATCTATGTCCAGGCCGCCGACCATGCGCTCAGGAGGGGAATCATCATCGCCGACACCAAGTTCGAATTCGGCACCGACCCGGACGGCAACCTGCTGCTGGCCGACGAGATCTTCACGCCGGATTCCTCGCGCTACTGGCCGGCGCAGGACTACCGGGCCGGAGTGGTGCAGACCAGTTTCGACAAGCAGTTCGTGCGCAACTGGCTGACCAGCCCCGAATCCGGCTGGGATCGGCACGGGTCGCAACCGCCGCCACCGCTTCCCGACGACATCATCGACGCCACCCGCAGCCGTTATATCGAGGCTTACGAACGCATTTCGGGGTTGAGCTTCGGCGACTGGATCGGGCCGGGCGCGTGACGGACGCCTCGTCGGGCGCGCCGGTGCCGCCCACAGCCAAGCGGGTGGACACTCGCCGCGAACACCACGGTGACGTCTTCATCGACCCCTACGAATGGCTGCGAGACAAGGCCGACCCCGAGGTCATCGGCTACCTGGAGGCCGAAAACTCCTACGTCGACCGGATGACGGCCCACCTGGAGCCGTTGCGGCAGCAGATCTTCGACGAGATCAAGTCGCGCACGAAGGAGACCGACCTGTCGGTGCCGACCCGGCAGGGCGACTGGTGGTACTACGCCCGCACCTTCGAAGGCAAGCAGTACCGGGTTCAATGTCGTTGCCCGGTCGCCGATCCCGACGACTGGAACCCGCCGGTCCTCGACGAGAACACCGAAGTCCCCGGCGAACAGGTCCTGCTCGACTCGAACGCCGAAGCAGAGGGTCACGAGTTCTTCGCGCTCGGTGCGGCGATGGTCAGCCTGGACGGGAACCTGCTGGCATACTCGGTCGACACCGTCGGCGATGAACGCTACACGTTGCGGTTCAAGGACTTACGCACCGGCGAGCCGTACTCCGACGAGATCGCGGACATCGCGGCGGGGGCCACCTGGGCGGCCGACAACCGCACCGTCTATTACCTGACGCTGGACGCCGCGCACCGTCCCGACAAGGTCTGGCGGTACCGGCTCGGCTCCGAACAGCCCTCGGCGCTGGTGTATCACGAAGCGGACGAACGATTTTGGCTGGGAGTTGGGCTCTCTCGAAGCGAGAAGTACGTGTTCATCGCGTCGGGGTCGTCGATCACCTCCGAAATGCGTTACGCGGACGCCGCCGACCCGAACGCAACGTTCACCGTGGTGTTGCCGAGGCGCGAGGGCATCGAATATTCGGCCGAGCACGCCGTGGTCGGCGGCGAAGACCGATTCCTGATCCTGCACAACGACGGGGCGGTGAACTTCACGCTCACCGAGGCCCCGGTCAGCGATCCGGCGCGGCAGCGCACCCTGATCCCCCATCGCGACGACGTCCGGCTCGACGCCGTCGACGCCTTCGCCGCCCACCTGGCGGTGAGCTACCGGCGTGCGGCGCTGCCGCGAGTCCAACTGTGGCCCATAGAATCCGGCGGTGACTACGGCGAACCCGAAGAGATCACGTTCGACTCCGAGCTGATGTCGTGCGGATTGGGCGGCAATCCGACCTGGGATTCGCCCAAGCTGCGAATCAGGGCGGGTTCTCTGGTCACTCCTGCGCAGATCTACGACATCGACCTCGCCACGGGTGAGCGGACCTTGCTGCGCGAGCAACCCGTCCTCGGCGGCTACCGGGCCGACGACTACGTCGAACGGCGCGACTGGGCGCCGGCGGACGACGGCACCAAGATACCGGTGTCGATCGTGTATCGCGCCGGCGTCGAGTTGCCAGCGCCGACACTGCTTTACGGCTACGGCGCCTACGAGCTGTGCACCGACCCGAGTTTTTCGATCGCCAGGCTTTCGCTGCTGGACCGCGGCATGGTGTTCGTGATCGCCCACGTCCGCGGCGGCGGTGAGATGGGCCGGCTGTGGTACGAGCACGGCAAGCTGCTGGAAAAGAAGAACACGTTCACGGACTTCGTGGCGGTGGCAAGGCATTTGGTGAAAGCCGGCCTGACCCGGCCGCAGCAGCTGGTGGCGCTGGGCGGCAGCGCCGGCGGCCTGCTGGTCGGCGCGGTGGCCAACTTGGCGCCCGAGCTCTTCGCCGGCATCCTCGCGCAGGTCCCTTTCGTCGACCCGCTGACCACGATCCTCGACCCCTCGTTGCCGCTGACCGTGACCGAATGGGACGAATGGGGAAACCCGTTGAGCGACAGCGACGTCTACTCATACATGAAGTCGTATTCGCCGTACGAGAACGTCGAGGCCAAGAGGTACCCGGCCATCCTGGCGATGACATCGCTGAACGACACGCGGGTCTACTACGTCGAGCCGGCCAAGTGGGTTGCGGCCCTGCGCCACGCCAACGCCGACGGCAATCCGATCTTGTTGAAGACGCAGATGAACGCGGGGCACGGCGGCGTGAGTGGCCGCTACAAGGCCTGGCAGGAAACCGCGTTCCAGTACGCGTGGCTGTTAGCCGCTGCCGACCGCGACCGCTACGGCGGCGGCCAGGAAGACGGCCTGAATGGCCGTGCGCAGCGGTAGCCGCGTCGTCATCGACTTGGGCGGATCGGGCATCCGGGACGCGTGGACGTTGGCCGGAAACATGGCCAGCATCAGCACCAGTAGGCAGATCGCCGCCGCCGCCCTGGTCTCGGGAACCAACAGGCCGACGGCGCCCAACAGCTCGAGCAGCCCGGTGATCGTGACCAGGTAGCCGGGCCCGGGCAGCCGGGCCGGCACGATCGCGATGAGGTCGCGGCGCATTGCCGGCGCGAAGTGCGCGCAGCCGGTCAGCACGAACATCGCCGCCAGCCCGACGGCGATCGCCGCGGTCCAGTTGTTGACATAGGCCTGCCCAAACCAGCCGAGCCAGCCGATGCTGCGGGCGGCGAGGGTGCTCAGGAGCAGCGTGATCAGCGGGGCCATCCGACATCCAATCTAGACAGTGACAAGATTCTACCACTCGAAGGTAAACCGGGATCTAGTCACTGTCAAGTTCGGTCGCTATGCTGGCCTGATGAACCGCCCCAGCTACCATCACGGCGACCTGCGCGCGGCCATCCTCGCCGAGGCCGCCCGCCTGGTGGCCGAGCGGGGCGCCGACGGGGTCTCGTTGCGCGAGTTGGCCCGCAGCGCGGGCGTGTCGCACGCCGCGCCGGCGCATCACTTCACCGATCGGCGCGGCGTGTTCACCGCGCTGGCGGCCCAGGGCTTCCAGTTGCTGGCCGAGGCCCTGACCGACGCTCGCGGCCGCTTCACCGATGCGGCCCTGGCTTACGTGCGGTTCGCCCTCGAACACCCCGGCCACTATCGGGTGATGTTCGACAAATCGCTCCTCGACTCCGCCGACCCCCAACTCGCCGCCGCCGAGTCCGCCGCCGGTGCCGAGCTTTCCCGCGGCGTCGCGTCCTTGCGGGACCCGCACGCGCGGGCCGACCCTGCGGCCGCGCAACTGGCGGCATGGTCGATGGTGCACGGGTTTTCGACGCTGTGGCTCAATGACGCGGTCAACACCGATCTCAAGCGGTCCGATCCGATGGAGACCGTCGCGCGGATCGCGACCATGCTGTTCGACGGGTGAGCGGCGCTAGTCGTCTGCGGCCGTTTGAATGGCCGGCTGCTTCGGCAGGAACGCCGCCGGGATGATGGTCAAGCACACCAACACCACCGCGATCACGAATACGGTTGTGTACGCGTGCGAAAGGTCGTGCAGCAGGCCCCCGGAGAAGCCGGGAGCCAGCGCCTGCCGGGGGATGGCGGCCGGGTCGACCGGCACACCGGTGGCGGCCGCTTTTTGTTGCAGCGTCGCGAGTTTGCGCGCCGCGGTTATGGCGTCGCTGTGGTTGAACTGGTTTGTCAGGACCATCGACATCAACGCGGTCCCCATCGAACCGCCCACCTGATGGCTGACGCTCATCAGCGTTGTACCGCGGGCGATCTGATGCGGCGCGAGGGCCTGCACCGACGCCACGGAAAGCGGCATCATGGTGCAGCCCATGCCCAGGCCCATGATCGCCAACCCGACCAGCAGCGTGGGTAGGTACGGGGTCTGCTTTCCGACCCCGACGGCGAAGGTGCCGAGGCCGGCGATGATCAGGGCGATGCCGACCAGCACGATCTTGCCCGGTCCCTGCCTGTCCACCAGCGGCCCCGTCAGCCGCATGGTCAGCATGGCGCCCAGCCCCTGCGGGATCATGTGCACGCCGGCCTGCATGGGGGACTGGTGCAGCACCTGCTGGAAGTAGCTGGGCAGCAGCAGGCCGGCGCCGAAAAAGGCGGTGGCGAACAGCAGCATCGTCACGTTCGCCTGGGTGATCACCTTGTTCTGGAACAGCCGCAGGTCGATGAGTGGGTGATCGGCACGGCGTCGCGCGTGCACGACGAACGCGGCGATGAGCGCCAGGCCGATGGCCGCAGGGATCAAGACCCGACGGTCGGCCACGGTCCCGCAGCGCGGGACGGACGACACCGCGAAGAGGAACGTCGCCAGCCCTGGCGACAGCAGCAGTCCACCGACGACGTCGAAAGTTTCCGAGCGCGCCGGGTGATCACCGGGGAACACGAGCGCCGCCAGAATCAGCGTCAACAGCCCGATCGGCAGGTTGATCAGGAAGATCCAGCGCCAGCTCGAGGTGTCGATGAGCCAGCCGCCCAGGATGGGGCCGCCGATGGGGGCGAGCAGCATGGGAATGCTCAGGATCGACATCAGGCGGCCGAGGCGCGCGGGCCCCGCTTCCCGGGTCATGATCATGAATCCCAGCGGCATGAGCATGCCGCCGCCGATGCCCTGTACCACCCGAAACACGATGAGCTGCAGTATTGTTGACGCTATCGCGCACAGCAGCGATCCCAGCGCGAATGCCACCACCGATCCCATGAACAGCCGCTTGGTGCCGAACCGGTCCGCCGCCCACCCGGTCAACGGGATCACCGTCGCCAAGGCCAGGGTGTAGCCGGTCATCGTCCAGGCGACGACGGCCTGGGACGAGCCGAATTGGTCGATGAAGGTGCGTTGCGCGACGGCGACGACTGTGACATCGAGGATCGCCATCACCGTTGCCAGGAGGCAAACTCCCGAGACCCGTAACAGCCTGGCGTCCAGCTTGTCGGGATAGACGTGGGCGCCCGGCGGCTGTGCAGGAGCGGTGGGCGGCGCGGTGTCGGCCGCTGCTGAACGGGCCTTGTCCATGGCGTTGCTTAGCATATCGAATCGATCGTCCCCGTCCGCGCCGGGACGCGTTTGCTGACCGGGGCGGCCGCGGGCGGTCCGGCGCGGGTTCCCGCGCGCCTGCCTACCCCGTTTTCCCAGCCTGCGGGCGGGTCCTTCGCCCGGGGCGATATACGCCTGCTGTCCGCGTGTCCTTCACCGTCCCGACACCTGGAATCGTCAAACTGCGAGTGTGTCTGGAAAATTGATCGTCTCGGTCTCGGGGATCGGCGAACGCACCCTGGACGACGTCGAGGCGTTCTGCGCACAAATGGACGCCCGCAAGGTTCCGGTTTCGTTGCTGGTTGCTCGGCGGCTCAAGGGTGACTACCGGCTCGACCGCGACCCGCACACCGTCGAGTGGCTCACGGCCCGTCGCGCCGGCGGGGATGCGATCGTCCTGCATGGCTACGACGACCCCGCCACCAAGAAGCGTCGCGGCGAGTTCGCGGTGCTGCGGGCCCACGAGGCCAACCTGCGGCTGATGGGCGCGGACCGGGTGCTCGAGCACCTCGGCCTGCGCACCCGGCTGTTCGCGGCGCCCGGCTGGGTTGTCTCGCCGGGTGTCGTCAAGGCGTTGCCGCAGAACGGTTTTCGACTGCTTGCCGATCTGCATGGGATTACCGACCTGGTGCGGCACAACACCGTTCGCACCCGGGTGCTCGGGATCGGCGAGGGCTTCCTGACGGAGCCGTGGTGGTGCCGCATGGTGGTGCTGTCCGCGGAGCGGATCGCGCGCCGGGGCGGCATCGTGCGGGTCGCGGTGGCCGCGCACCAATTGCGCAAGCCGGGCCCGCTGCAGGCCATGCTGGACGCCGTCGACCTGGCCTCGATGCACGGGTGCACGCCCACGGTGTACCAGTGGCGGTCTCACAACGCGATCCTCGACGCGGCCTGACCCGAGCGCCTGATCGGCCCGCCGGCCGGGGCATTACCCTGGTCGGACATGAGCGATTCTTCGGCCGCGGGGTTCGCCGCTGACGCGATCATCGTCGGCGCCGGGCTGCCGGGCCTGGTGGCCGCGTGCGAATTGGTGGAGCGCGGTCTGCGGGTGCTGATCGTCGATCAGGAGAACAGTGCCAACCTCGGCGGTCAGGCCTTCTGGTCGTTCGGCGGCCTGTTCTTCGTCGACAGCCCGGAGCAGCGCCGCCTGGGCATCCGCGACAGCCACGAACTCGCCCTGCAGGATTGGCTGGGCACGGCGGCGTTCGACCGGCCCGAGGACTACTGGCCGCGCCAATGGGCGCACGCCTACGTCGATTTCGCGGCCGGGGAGAAACGCAGCTGGCTGCGTGCGCGGGGCCACAAGATCTTTCCGCTGGTGGGTTGGGCCGAGCGCGGCGGTTACGGCGCACAGGGCCACGGCAACTCGGTGCCGCGCTTCCACATCACGTGGGGCACCGGGCCGGCGCTGGTGGAGATCTTCGCGCGCAGGCTGCGGGACCGCTCGACGGTGCGCTTCGCCCACCGCCACCGGGTCGACGAGTTGATCCTAGAGGGCAGCGCGGGCGGCGCGGCGACCGGCGTCCGGGGCACCGTCCTCCAGCCGTCGGCCACCGCACGTGGCGTGGCCTCGTCACGGAACGCAGTGGGCCAGTTTGAGTTTCGCGCCTCGGCGGTGCTCGTGACCAGCGGTGGCATCGGCGGGAACCACGAGCTGGTGCGAAAGAATTGGCCCACGCGGATGGGGCGGGTCCCCGAGCAATTGCTCAGCGGGGTGCCCGCGCACGTCGACGGCAGGATGATCGCCATCGCCCAGCAGGCCGGCGCGCGGGTGATCAACCCCGACCGGATGTGGCACTACACCGAGGGCATCACCAACTACGACCCGATCTGGCCGATGCACGGCATCCGCATCATCCCGGGCCCGTCATCGCTGTGGCTGGACGCGACCGGCAAACGGTTGCCGGTCCCGTTGTATCCGGGCTTCGACACCCTCGGCACCTTGGAGTACATCACCAAGTCCGGTCACGACTACACGTGGTTTGTGTTGAACGCCAAGATCATCGAGAAGGAGTTCGCGCTCTCAGGCCAGGAGCAGAACCCCGATCTGACCGGGCAGAGCGTGCGCGAGCTGCTGCGCAACCGGGCCAGCTCCGGAGCGCCCGGACCGGTGCAGGCCTTCGTCGACCGGGGTATCGACTTCGTCAGCGCCGACTCGTTGCGCGAGCTGGTGACCGCGATGAACAAGCTGCCCGATGTGGAGCCGCTGGACTACGCCACCGTCGAGGCCGAGGTTACCGCCCGCGATCGCGAGGTGGCCAACAGGTTCACCAAGGACGGGCAGATCACCGCGATCCGCGCCGCGCGCGGCTACCTCGGGGACCGGCTGGGCCGGGTGGTCGCGCCGCACCGGTTGACCGATCCGAAGGCCGGGCCGATGATCGCGGTCAAGCTGCACATCCTGACGCGAAAGACGTTGGGCGGCATCGAGACCGACTTGGCCGGCCGGGCCCTCAAGGCCGACGGCACCCCGCTTACGGGGTTGTATGCCGCCGGCGAGGCGGCGGGGTTCGGCGGCGGCGGCGTGCACGGCTACCGGGCGCTGGAGGGCACGTTCCTGGGCGGTTGCATCTTCTCCGGCCGCGCCGCGGGCCGCGGCGCCGCCGACGACATTTCCTAACGCCGACCAGACGCAAAAGCCCCCGAACGCTCGGCGTGTCGGGGGCTTTTGCGTCTGCTCGCGTCTAGAAGGTGACCGCGCTTTCCTCGGGTAAGACCTGGAAATCGGTGCTGGTCATCTCGCTGAGCCGGCCGTAGTAGATGCCCCGGGCGTCCGGCGCGATGATCCCCTGGTGGATGGGCACCGCCCGGGCCGGCGCCACCGCACGAAGGTAGTCGACGGCCTCGGCGATCTTCATCCACGGGGCCGCCGCCGGGGTCGCCAGGACGTCCACCGGCTCGCCTGGAACGAACAGCGCGTCGCCGGGATGCATCAGCCTCGCCGCATGCCCCCCATCGCCGATCAGAAACGAAATGTTTTCTATCACAGGGATTTCCGGATGGATCACGGCGTGCCGGCCGCCGACGGCCCGCACGGTCAGCTCGCCGATCTCAAGCTCGTCGCCGACGTGTACCGCCCGCCAGGGCTCGCCGAGCTGCGCGGTGGTCTGCGGGTCGGCGTAGAGCGCCGCGCCGGGGTTGCCCTCGAGCAGCGACGGCAGCCGTCCGACGTCGACGTGGTCGGGGTGCTGATGAGTGATGAGGATGGCGGTCAGGCCGCTGATTCCCTCGAAACCGTGCGCGAAGGTACCGGGATCAAAAAGCACACGCGTGTTGTCGAACTCGGCAAGGAGGCAGGAATGGCCGAAATGCGTCAGTTGCATGACTACGATTGTGCCCCGACGGAGGGTGATGCCGATGCGGGTGATCCTGGCGATGATGCTGGTCGTCGGCGGCTTCACGGTCGCGTTGATCGTCGTGGTACCCGCGCACGCTGACCCGGAGACCTGCCCGACCACGTGCGACCAGATCCCGAACAGCGCATGGATACCGCAGCACGCGGTGCCGCTGGACGCGGTGTACAACTGGCCGGCGCTGGCCGGAGCGGCCGTCCCGCAGACCGGGTCGGGTGCGGCGCGGTTCCGGTTCGAGGAGCTGTGCGACTCTCCCGCTCTGCCGCAGGACGCCCGCGGCTCCGCGGTCTCGGCCCGCGTGACGGTGGCGCATCCGGACGGTCAATGGCAGCTGCGGGCCGAGGTCCTGCACTGGCGGGGTGACACGGCCCGCGGCGGCCAGCTGGCGGCTTCGGTGTTCGGCAGCGCGGTCGGGGCGCTTCGCGCCTGCCAGCAGCGCACACCGGCGGAGTCGCCTTCGATCACCAGCGACGAACCGAACCGGATGGCCGCCGTGGTCAGCGGTCCGGTGGTCATGCATACCTACCTGGTCGCCCACGTGGCAAGCAGCACCGTCAGCGAGCTCACGCTGTGGTCGTCGGGGCCGCCCCAGGTGCCCTGGCCGTCGATGACGGACGACCCGGTGCTGAACGCACTGACCGCGCCCCTGTGCGAGGCCTACATCGCCTCGTGCCCGTGACCCGGCCGGTACAGTTGTGCCGAAACACATCCGTCAGGAGGAGCGCCGGTGGCTCGGGTGGTCGTGCATGTGATGCCCAAAGCGGAGATCCTGGACCCGCAGGGTCAGGCGATTGTCGGTGCGCTGGGCCGGCTCGGTCACCCGGGCATCTCAGATGTCAGGCAGGGCAAGCGATTCGAGCTCGAGGTGGACGACACAATCGGTGACTCCGAGCTCGCCGAGATCGCAGAATCGCTGTTGGCCAACACGGTGATCGAAGACTGGACGATCAGCCGGGAGCCGGAATGACGGCTCGGATCGGCATCATCACCTTCCCCGGGACGCTCGACGACGTGGACGCCGCCCGCGCGGCGCGTCGCGTCGGCGCGGAGGCCGTCGGCCTGTGGCATGCGGACGCCGACCTGAAGGGGGTCGACGCCGTGGTGGTGCCCGGCGGCTTTTCCTACGGTGACTACCTGCGGGCGGGCGCGATCGCCCGGTTCGCACCGGTGATGGCCGAGGTGGTCGACGCCGCGGGGCGCGGCATGCCGGTCCTGGGCATCTGCAACGGCTTTCAGGTGCTCTGCGAGGCCGGTCTGCTGCCGGGGGCGCTGACCCGCAATGCGGGTTTGCACTTTGTCTGCCGTGATGTGTGGCTGCAGGTGGCGTCGATCTCGACGGCATGGACCTCGCGTTTCGAGTGGGGCGCCGATCTGCTGGTGCCGCTGAAGTCCGGCGAGGGCCGCTACGTGGCGCCGTCGAAAGTGCTCGACGAGCTGGAGGGCGAGGGACGCGTGGTGTTCCGCTACCGCGACAACCCGAACGGTTCTTTGCATGACATCGCGGGCATCAGCTCGGCCAACGGTCGCGTCGTCGGGCTGATGCCGCATCCCGAGCACGCCATCGAAGCGCTGACGGGTCCCTCCGACGACGGGCTGGGCCTGTTCTACTCGGCGCTGGACGCCGTGCTGGCCGCCTGAGCGGAAAGCCCTGCCGCACTGCATCATTCGTTCGAGTGTCAGCCCAGGACGGGGAACCGGCGCTCGGCGGCCAGCCGCTTGAGCGCGGACTCCATCACGGCGCGCACGTGGGCGTCGACCTCGTCGACGTCGGGGTCGTTGCCGAAGCGGCCGGTGACGTCGATGGTGTTCGCGCTGAAGGTGGGCCGGTAGGAGTCGTAGTCGCCGCCGGGCAACACCAACACCACCGCGCCGGAGTGCAACGCGGCCGCCGCGTTTTCCCGGCTCGCCTCGATGACCCCGGGGCGGCGCAGCAAGCCGTCCAGCGGGCCGATGAACAGGCCGTAATGGGCGAGGGTAGACGGGGCGGTCGCCGCCCGTTGACGGAACATTGTCAACGTTGCGCACCTCGGCGCGCTACCAGCGCTTGATGACGGGACCGGCCGCCTTGGCGACCTGTCTGGTGAAGGCCGGATCCCACTGGTTTCCTGCGTGTGGGCCTCAGCGACGCTGCCCTTGTTGCCCGCTCGTCGCCGTGTTCCTGCGATTCGCTATCGATTGCCAATGTGGTCGGGGCCCTAAACGTCGGCGAGCGTAGCGCCGCTGCGAAATACCGCCCGAGATTTCGCCGTGGCGTTACGGTGGCCAGGTCTTAGCCGGCGTCGAGCAGCATCGGATCCTCCGTCGACGGTAAGTCGACGACCGGGGCCAACTGGCCGAACAGGTCGATCGCGTCAGCTATCGCGGCGTCGACGAAGGATGCGAAATCCTCGAACGAAGCGCCCTTTCTGATCCACTGCGATCGGCGCGCCACCACGCCGATGCGCTGCGGATCCGAGGAGCCGTGCACAATCGCGACGACCTCGCGGTTCTGTCCGTTCCACGTGTCGGCGAAGTGTGTCAGCCAGGGGCGGTCGGCGGCCGGGAAGTAGCAGGCGGGAGCCACCCGGATCATCAACACGTCGCCGTGCGTCGGGCAGATCTCCAGATGGACGTGCAGCCGCCGCGGACGGGTGTTGGCGACGTAGAAGAACTCGCCGTCGTGCCGGCCCCGGAAATACCGGCTGCCGCGCGTGCACAGGTAGCGTTCGACCAGGTCTGCGCAGAGCGGCTCACTCGTCATGAGATAGATGGTGGGGCCTGCGGCTTTGCAGATCCTTGGAGCCGAGCCAGCCGGCAGCCAAGAAATTGTTGAGAATTGGCTGAGCGAAACAAAGGGCCCGGGGTTGGTCGCTTGCAACGGTCCCAGGGCGATCAGAACCCAATTCGATACGGAGGCGTAATCGGTTACGTGCCATACCGTTAGCCGCCTTCACTGGAATAGTTACCTGCCTTTTCTACCATCGGTCATGAGAAAAAGGGGGTGGCTTCTTTGACCACAAAACACCGATCCGTGGGCCCGCATGTCCAAGGAGGCCCGGCATGACTTCCGCGAGCCCGACGCACGAGCTTGTCAGCACCCGTACGTATCCCGATTTCGAGTCGGAGATAAGCCCCTGGACCGCTGCGGCCGGAAGAACCAAAGCTATTGTCTGGCGCGTCGGAACCATGATGCCGCGACGGCGACCCAGCGAAGACGAAATTGTGCGCGCTGCGATCACCGTGATACTGGTGGCCCTCGGCACCATAATGGCGCTGGCCGCAATGGCGATTTTGACAATGGGCTAGCCCAGGAGGCGCACGGCGCGGCCGACACGTCGACGGGTTTGCCGTTCGCACGGTGACCGTCGAAGGTGGGGTGACGACAACGCCACACCGCGGGAGGGCTGGACGTGGGATTCACGGTGGAACGGATCGACCATATCGTGCTGAACTGCCAAGACGTTCATGCCACCGCGTCGTGGTACGAGCGGGTGCTGGGCATGCGGCGCGAGACTTTCGGGCCGTCCGGCAGAACCGCCGTGTGCTTCGGGGATCAGAAGATCAACCTGCGACCGGTGGGCGCGCTGGCCGACGACCCCGACTGGGTCACCGGCTCCGTCGAGGCGGCCGGCTCCGAGGACTTGTGCTTCGTCACCCGGGCGAGCCCCGAGGAGGTGCGCGCCCACCTCGCGGCGTGCGGCGTCGACGTCGTCTCCGGGCCGGTCACCAAGATCGGCGCGCTGGGGCCGATGACCTCGCACTACTGCCGCGACGTCGACGGCAACCTCATTGAAATCGCTGTCTACTGAGGCTCTTCCAGCGGATACAGCTCCGGCAGATTGACGACGATGGCCTCCTGGGTGCTGCGTGCGATCACGACTTCCGCGGGCGAGTCGGCGTCGGGATTCTCTTCCCGGTGCGGCAGATACGGCGGGATGAAGACGTAATCGCCGGGCGCGGTCGAGACGCGGACCTCGTGAACGCCGTCGTGGAAGACGAACTCCGGGTTGCCGCTTCGCACGTAGATTGCGGTCTCCGATTCGCCGTGGTGATGGTTCGACGAGACGGTCTTCGGTGACGCGTGCGTCTCGCCCATCCACAGCTTCTCCGCGCCGACCGACTTGCCGGACAGCGCGGCGAAGCGGCGCAGGCCCTCCGACTGTGCGGTGTCGGAACTGATGTCCGACGCCCTGATGTGGTGCACCCGGTTGCGCGTGACCGCAACAGTCGCGTCGTCGAAGTCTGGATGGAATCCGTCTGAAGTCGCCATGCGTCAATTATCGTCCGCCGCATCCCGATAGGCCTCGAGCAATCTCAGCCACAGTTCGCTGACCGTCGGGAAGCAGGGGACCGCATGCCACAGCCGATCGAGCGGCACCTGGCCCGCGACGGCGATCGTGGCCGAGTGCAGCATCTCGGTGACCCCGGGGCCGACCAGCGTGACGCCGAGCAGGCGCCCGCGATCGGCATCGACCACCATGCGCGCCCGACCCGTGTACCCGTCGGCGTAGAGCTTGGCTCCCATCACGACGTCGCCGATCTCGACATCGACCGTGCGCACCCGGTGCCCGGCGTCCTCGGCCTGTCGGGCTGTCAGTCCGACGGCGGCGGCTTCCGGGTCGGTGAAGAAGGCCTGCGGCACGGCGTGGTGGTCGGCGGTGGTCGCGTGGGCGCCCCACGGGGCGGTGTCCAACGGCCGTCCCTCCGCGCGCGCCCCGATCGCCGCTCCGGCGATGCGCCCCTGGTACTTGCCCTGATGGGTCAGCAGCGCCCGGTGATTGACGTCGCCCGCCGCATAGAGCCAGCCGTCCTCGACCGCTCGCACCCGGCAGGTGTCGTCGGCGTCGAGCCAGCTGCCCGGGCGCAGCCCGATCGTCTCCAGGCCGATGTCGTCGGTGAGCGGCGCCCGGCCCGTGGCGAAAAGCACCTCACTGACCTCTAATTCGGATCCGTCGCCCAATTCGAGGATCGCGCGCCCGCCGTCGGGCCGGCGCAGCGCGCGGACCGATGCTCCCGTGCGGACGTCCACACCCGCCTCGGCGAGTCCACGGCCGATGAGCTCGCCCACGAAGGGCTCCATGCGGGGCAGCAGGCCGGAGCCGCGAGCCAGCAGGGTCACCTGCGCGCCCAATCCTTGCCAGGCGGTGGCCATTTCGACGCCCACGCCGCCCGCACCGACGACGGCGAGCCGCTCCGGGACGTAGCTGCTGTCGGTGGCATCCCGGTTCGTCCACGGTTTGGCCTCGGCGATGCCGGGCAGGTCGGGGAGCGCGGGCCGGCTGCCGGTGCAGACCACCACCGCGTGCCGCGCCGTCAGCACCGGCTGCTCGCCGCCGGGGGTGCTGACGGCGACTCGGCGCGGGCCGGCCAACCGGCCGTACCCGCGCACCAGGGTGGCGCCGAGTCCGGTCACCCAGTCGGCCTGGCCGCTGTCGTCCCAGTCGGTGACGTAGCGATTGCGGCGACCGAAGACGCCCGCGCTGCTGATCGAACCGCTGACCGCCTCGCGGGCGCCGTCGACCCGGCGCGCGTCCGAGACGGCGATGACCGGGCGCAGCAACGCTTTACTGGGCACGCAGGCCCAGTACGAGCACTCGCCCCCGACGAGCTCGCGCTCGACCACCGCAACGCTGAGACCCGCGGCGCGGACGCGGTCGGCGACGTTCTGCCCGATCGGCCCGGCGCCCAGTATGACGACGTCGTAGTGCGAGTCGAAGTCCGCCGTCATATGCGAAGGTCCTCTCCGTGGTTCGGCTATCCGCCGATGAGGCGCGCGGCCAGCTGTCGCATGTCGCTCACCACCAGCGTCGGTTGGGGCAGCCCGTCGACGGGCAGCGGCGGATTGCCCGGTCGGGTGATCAGTGCCGAGCTGAAACCCACATGCTGGGCGCCGAGGGTGTCCCACACGTGTGCGGCCACCATCATGCAATCGGCGGGAGCGGCGCCGAGCGTTTCGCACACGTACCGGTACACCGCGGGGGCCGGCTTGAAGGCGCGGCGGGCGTCGACGCTCAGCTGCGCCTCGAAAAAGTCGCCGAGGCCGGAATGCTGCAGTGCGGTCGGCCCGGTCGGGTTGGGCGGTGAGTTGGTCAGGGTGACAAGGCGGAATCCGTTGTCGCGCAGAGCGGCAAGCGCATCGGCCGCATCCGGGTGTGCCGGCATCGTGAGCAGGCCGCTTTTCAGGCGGTGCAGGTCGTGGTCCGTGACGTCCACGTGGTAGATGTCACCGAGCATCCGCAGCACGCCCTGGGCGAGCGCCGAGAAGTTCACGTAGTGGTCCGCCAGGGTGACGGTCATCGAGTACATGACGAGCTGGGCGAACCATTCGCGCAGCACCCCCTCGTCGCCGAACTTCTCCCCGAAAAGCGGTGCCAGCGACTCGATGTCGAGGAGCGTCTCGTTCACGTCGAATACGAGTACCGACGGGGTTCCGGGCCGCATGGTCAATCCCTGGCGCTCTGCGTGGACGGCTTCGGAAGCAGCACCTCATCGGTGTCGAGCCCGCGGTCAACGCCATGCGGAATGACGGTCTGGCCGGGCTCGAGCTGTAGCTGCTTGCCGTCGAGATACACATCGATCTTGTCGGGCTCGAAGGAAACCAGATTTGTCACCGGCCCTACCTCCGGCCAGGCGTCGACGTACGACCAGGCGGCCCGCTTGCGGCCGCCGACGTCGTAATAGGAGCAGATCCCCTTATAGGGGCAAAAGGTCTGCAACGCAACGAGAGTGAGGGAATCCTGGTCGGTATCCTCTCGCGGCACGTACCAGCGCGGCGCAAAGCCCGATTCGTATAGTGCCAACGGGCGCTTCGTTTCGGCGACCACCTGCTCCCCGTCCCGGACGACGAGATGGCGTGAGGTGGAGCGGATGTCGATGCGGTGATAGGCGTCGGCGGCATGCCCGACGATGCGGTCGTCTTCCTCGTAGAAGGCGTCCATGGCGCGCCAGGCGAAGGCCAGCCGCCCGTCCAGGACCGCTGCATGCGGCGGCAGTGCCGTGTGTTGCCAGGCGGCGTGATTGGCCTCTCGCTCCGCGGCCGTGACGGTGAACCACTGGGTGTCGCCGAGGTCGCGGTGCTGAGTCACCCGATCCTCGGCGACCACCATTCCCGCCTCGACATCACCGGCGGGGAAGTAGGCGACCGGGTACCGCCCAGGTTCGTGCAGCAGGATGACGTCCTCGCTGTCGGCGATCCAGCGGTCCGCGAAGCGTACCCGCATGCGCCGGCGCAACGGCTCGGCGAACAACAGCCGCGGCGGCAGCGGCTGCTCGACGAGGAAATGCCCCGCCGATCCGGATGCCAATGGTCCTTGTTGCCATGCCAAACCCACTGTGGTGTCCCCTCATTGGCGAAAGCTATTCTCGAGGAAGGTCTTTACGCCGCTGTCAGTCCATGACAACGACGACCTTACCGCCGGCTTCGCCCGACTCCGCCAGCCGGTGGGCCTCGTGAATCTGGTCGAACGAAAAAACGCGAGCCGGTTTCGCGTCGAATTTGCCATCCGCCACCTGCTGTGCGATGTCGCCCAGCGGCACATCCGACACCGGGAAGCCGGGATTGCCAAAGACCGGGCTGGCGAAGAAGGTGAAGTTCACCCCGCTGGCCATCCGCGCAAGCGGGTTGAAATCGCCGATGGGCGCAAGCCCGCCGAGCCACCCGGCCAGGCATGCCGAACCACCGCGGCGCAACATGTCGAGCGAGTCGAGGATCGTGCTGTTGCCGACGAAATCGAGGACCGCATCGATCTGCTTGGCCTCGGCAATGTGGCTGGCAAGGTCACGACGCTCCAATTCGACGCGGACAGCTCCCAACTCCTCGAGCATCCGAAAGCGCTCGCGGCTACGCGCGGTGGCGATGACGTTCGCCCCGGTGGCCACGGCCATCTTGAGCGCCGCCTGGCCCAACGCCGAGGTGGCCCCGCGGATCACCAGCGTCTGTCCCGCCGTCAATTCGAGGTTGCGGAACAGGCACGTCCAAGCGGTCGCATAGGTTTCCGGGAGCGCGGCGAGCTGCGACCACGTCAGGTCGGACTCGAGTGGGACGACGTTCGCCGCGCGGACGCGCGTGTACTCGGCGTAGCTGCCATTGATCGTTCGCCCCAGGCCGCCCATCAAGGCCGCCACCTTGGCGCCGGTCGGGAATTCGCCTCCCGGGCAGGAGTCGACGACGCCCACGCATTCGATGCCGCTGACTTCGGCGGCTTCCGCCCATTCCCCCCGGCGCATGTGGATCTCGGCGTGGTTGATGCCGAACCCCTTGACCTGGATGACAACTTCGCCGTCCCGGGGCAGCGGCTTGGGGATGTCGGTGTAGACGAGGTTGTCGAGTCCGCCGAACCCCGCGAGGATGATCGCTCGCATGGTGTCGCCGCCGGGCCGCTCGCGAACAACGGCCGGAGCGGTGGGCAGCTGGGGTGCATCGGTGATGGACAACTGCCGCCTCTTCCCCAGATCGCTTGTTGGCCTGTGCATGTGGATCTGCGCCGGTGCATCGGCGCGTCGGCTGCGAGCCGTCCACATCAGATTGAATGGGCCATCTGACCCACTATTATGGGCCAGTGGACCCATTCTGTCCAGACCGGCGGCCGGCAACCGGGTCAGGACTTACCTCGGCGACGCGTGTTGCGCGGTGGGGGCGGCGGCGCAAACCAGCGCACGTAGTCGACGGCCGCCGTGACGGCGGCCCGCAGCGGTTCGGTGTCTCCGGTGGCGTGCGTGACCATGGCGCCGCCCTGGTGTGCGACAACCAGCGACACGGCCAGATGCCGCGGGTCGGCGTCGGGGCGCAGGTCGCCGCGCTGCCGCATCGCCGTGAGACCCGCCTGAAACAGCCCGATCCACTGGTCGTAGCCCGCCGAGAGATCGTCGTGCACTTCGTCGTCGGCGTCGATGAGCTCACCGGCCAAAGCGCCGTAGACGCAACCGCCGACGCGGTACACGGAGTCCGCGGCGGTGATGCACGCATCGGCCCACGCCTGCAGCGCATCGAGGCTGTCGAGACCTTCCAGCGACGGTTGAGTGTGGAAGGCCCGCACCTCGTCGCGGCGAGCGGCGACGACATGGCGGGTGAGGTCGCGCTTGTCGGCGAAGTAGTGCGACATCTGCGAGCCGCCCACGTCGGCCACGCGCCGCACCTGATCGATGCTGGTATTGGCGACGCCGCGCTCGAACATGAGGCGAGCGGCGACCTCGACGATGCGCGCCCGCGTCGCCAGACCCTTGCGGGTGAACCGCGATGGCGCGTCGTCAGTCACGTTGCCGCCCACGCCGAGCACGGGGGCGCCGGGCGGCCCGCGGGACCCGTTCGGCCGCATCGGTGGCGAACAGCCGCAAATAGTTGACCGCGAACCGGACCGCGTCGGCATGCGGCCACTCCGCCCGATAGGTGAAGGCCAGCGTCCCGCCCCCCTGGTGAGCGCTGACGATGACCAGCGCCAGCCGGCGCGGGTCGGCATCGGCGACCAGGACACCGTCATCTCTCATCCGCCGGATCGATTCCTCGAGCAGCTCGACCCACCGCCAGTAGCCCCATCCCAGGGTTTCGCGCGTCGCGTCGTCGGATTTCACCAGCTGGGCGGCGAGGGCGTGGTAGGTGGGTGTGCCGAAATATCCGATGCGCCTCAGGTAACGCAGGTTGAGGTCGGCCCACCGCTCGAAGTCGTCGAATGAACGCAGGCCGTGGAGCCTGGGCTGGCGGTGGAAGTCCAGCACCACTCCGATCTGGCGCCGGATCACCGCCCGAATGAGCGCGCCCTTGTCGGTGAAATAATGCGCAAGCTGCGAGCCGCTGACCGAAGCCGCCCTGCGCACGTTCTCCATGTTCGACGCCGACAGGCCCTCGGTGACGATGAGCTGGGCTGCGGCCTGCACGATCCGGTCGCGGGTGGCGCGCCCCTTGGCGGTCAACCGCTGCTCGTCGAGAACATCGGGATGGGCCATCGTCCCAGGTTAGTCCGGGGACTCCGCGCTTATGGGCTATTCAACCCATTGATGTGGTGGCGGCTGCGGCCCGGTCAGGCGGCCACGGGGAGCTTGGCGAGGAAGTCACGGATCAGCGCGGCGACCTCGTCCAGCGCCGATTCGAGCAGGAAGTGCCCGCCGTCGAGCAGGTGGATCTCGGCGTCGGGTAGGTCGTCGGCGAACGCCTCGGCGCCGGCCGGTCCGAAGATCTCGTCGCCGCGACCCCACACCGCCAGCAGCGGCACCCGGCTCGCGCGGAAGTACTCGTGCAGACGCGGATAGAGCGGCGCGTTGGTGGCGTAGTCGCGGAGCAGCTTCAGCTGGACTTCGTCGTTGCCGGGGCGAGAGATCAGCGCGTGGTCGTGATGCCAGGATTCGGGGTCGACGAGTGTCTCGTCGGGCACGCCCGTGACGTACTGCCACCGGGTGGCATCCAGCGTGAGGAACTGCCGCACCGGGGCCTCCGTGTCGGGTGTCGGCTCGTTTTGGTAGGCCCACACCACTTTCCAGAAGCTTTCGACGAATCCCGCGTCGTAACCGTTGCCGTTCTGGGTGATGATCGCGGTGATGGCGGACGGATCCCGCAGCGCGAGCCGCCATCCGATCGGGGCGCCGTAGTCCTGGACGTAGATGGCGTAGCGGTCGATGCCGAGCGTGCGCAACAGACCCGCGGTCAGGTCGGTGAGTGCATCGAAGGTGTAGTCGAACTCTTCGACCGGTGGGGCGTCCGAGAGTCCGAAGCCCAGGTGGTCCGGTGCGATCACGTGGTAGCGGTCGGCCAGCGCTGGTATCAGGGCCCGGAACATATAGGAACTGGTGGGGAACCCGTGCAGGAGGACCAGCGCGGGCGCGCCCGCATCGCCGGCCTCGCGGAAGAACAGCCGATGACCGTCGACGGTGGTGTAACGATGATGGACGCTCGCCATGACGTTCCTCCTGAGCCCGCGCTCGAACGCACCTACTTTATGGGTTGTGCAACCCATTATGCCTCAATCGGGCGGCGGGCAACAGCCCGGGCCGATATGTTGCCGCCCGCCCCGGATCGGCATATTCTGGGCCAGACATCCCAATTCTGGGGCCGGATCGGTTCCTGTCCCCACGCGAGGAGCGATCGCACGGTGGGTAACGCGTTGCGGGACAGGACAGTAGTGGTGGTCGGGCGTGGCAGCGGAATTGCTCGGGCCGTCGCGTTGCTCGCGCGATCGGAAGGTGCCCGCGTGGTCGTGGCCGGCCGGGACAAACCCAAGCTGGAAAGCGCATACGCCGGCCGCGACATCGCCGCAGAGGTGGTCGACCTCACCGACGACGAGTCGATCGCCGCCCTGGCCGCCCGGGTGGGCGCGGTGGATCATGTGGTGTCGACCGCGTCGGCACGCTCCCGCGGAAAGCTGGCCGACCTGGACCGCCATCAGCTGCGGCTCTCCTTCGACACCAAGGTGATCGGGCCGACCATGCTCGCCAAACACTTTGCGCCGCAGATGAAAGCGGGCGGTTCGCTCGTGCTGTTCTCGGGTGTTCACGCGTTCAAGCACAACGTGGGTTACCTGGGCGTCGGTATCACCAACGGTGCAGTTGACTTCCTCGCTCGTTGGCTGGCCGTCGAACTCGCTCCCGTGCGGGTCAACGCGATCTCGCCCGGCGTCATCGACAGCGGAGCCTGGGATGCCTTCGGGGACGAGGGCAAGCGGGACTACTTCAACCGCATCGCCGACGGCAACCCCGTGGGGCGAATCGGAACCACCGACGATATCGCCGGAGCGGTCCTGTTCGCCATGACCAACACCTTCATGACCGGTGTGACGCTGAAGGTCGACGGCGGAGAGCCGCTGACCTAGGCTCCTCCCAGGGGACCGCAAGGAGACACAGTGGGCAGGCTGGTATCGGTCAATGTCGGCATGCCCAAGGACGTCCGATGGCGGGGCAAAACGGTCCACACCGGGATCTGGAAGACCCCGGTCGAGGGACCGGTCATGGTGCGCCGCCTCAACCTGGACGGTGACGGCCAGGGCGACCTCGGGGGCCACGGCGGTGAACAGCGCGCGGTGATGGTCTACCAGGTGGAGTCGTACGACTTTTGGAGGACCTACCTCGGTCGCGATGACCTGGAGCCGGGCCACTTCGGTGAAAATTTCACGATCGCCGGCCTGACCGACGACGAGGTCTGCATCGGTGACCGCTACCGCATCGGTCAGGCGGAATTCGAGGTCACCCAGCCGCGCGTCACCTGCTTCCGGGTCGGCATGCGACTCAACGAACCCAGGATGCCCAATCTGTTTGTCTCCCAGCATCGGCCGGGCTTTTACTTCCGGGTCATCAGCGAGGGAACCGTTTGCGCCGGCGACGACATCGTACGGACCCGGCGAGGCCGTCACGAGCTCAGCGTCGCCGACGTCGACGCGCTGCTCTACCTGCCAAATCGCAACGCCGAGCAACTCCATAAGGTCGTCGACGTCCCGGCGCTCAGCCCCGGCTGGCAACAGTCCTTCCGGGACATGCTGGCCGAACCCGGGCCCGCCGTGGCGCCGGTGACCGGAGTATCACCGCGGTGGAACGGATTTCGCACCTTGCGGGTCGCCCGTATACACCGCGAAAGCCCCCAGGTGTTGTCGATTCGCCTGGAGTCCGAGGACGGCGACCCGTTGCCACCGCCGCTGCCGGGGCAATACCTGCCCGTGCGACTTCGCGGAGCCGGCGAACCGGCGCCGCTGCGCAGCTACTCGCTGTCGGGTGATCCCGCTGCGGGGACCTACCGGCTGAGCGTCAAGCGCGAAGACCATGGTTTGGTGAGCCGGTGGCTGCACGCCCACATCCAGCCAGGGGCGGTGATCGAGGCGGCCGCACCACGTGGCGACTTCTATCTCACCGACGGCGACAATCCGGTTGTCCTCTGCTCGGCGGGCATCGGGGCCACGCCCGTGCTGGCGATGTTGCACGCGCTGTCCGCCGGCCACAGCGTCCGCGACGTCTGGTGGCTGCACACCGCCCGCAACCCCGAAACGCAGGCGTTCGCAGCCGAAGTCACGAGCCTGATCGACTCCCTGCCGCACGCTCGGCAGCGCGTCTTCTACACCGAGACCCAGGGCCGCCTCAACGGGGAGTCGATCGCGGCACTGGGCCTGCCGCCCGACGCCAGCGTCTACCTTTGCGGCCCGACCCAATTCATGGCCGATATCCGTGAATTCCTGACGGCCGCCGGCTCAGACCCCCAGAACATCCACAGCGAACTCTTCGGTGCCCTGCCGGCGATCAACCCGGGCGTTCTCGAAACCGGAGAGCGCCCCGTGCCGCACCCGCCCGCCGGACCGCCCGGCACCGGACCGTCGGTGACCTTCGCCCGCAGCGGGCTGACCGTCGACTGGTCGCCGGACTACGGCAGCATTCTCGACCTCGCCGAGGCGTGCGATGTGCCGACCCGCTTCTCGTGCCGCAGCGGGGTGTGTCACGTGTGCGTCACCGGCATCGTCTCCGGGACGGCGACCTACGTGCAGGCACCGCTGGAGCAGCCCGGCGATGCCGAGGTCCTGATCTGCTCGGCCGCGCCGGGCAGCGACCTGGTGTTGGACCTGTGACGGCCCCCACTACGGGGCGAGCGCCAGTAGTCCGCCGCTCACCGGCAGGATCGCGCCGTTGATGTAGCCCGCCTGCGGAGAGGCCAGAAACGTTACGGCATTGGCGATCTCGTCGGCCTGCGCCACCCGGCCAAGCGTGGTGACCGTGGCGAAGCCCTCGGCGAGGCCGGGAGTCGCGGCGGTGCCCAACGTTTCGGTCGGCCCGGCCTGCACGGCGTTCACCCGGACCCCGGACGGGCCGAATTCGTCCGCCCAGACCCGCGTCAGCAGCTCGAGACCCGCCTTGCTGGCGCCATAGACGCCGGCCATCTTCGCCGGGACGGCGGCGGCGATGGTGCTGATGTTCACGACGACGCCCCTGCCCCGCGCGGCCATGCCGGGCACCAGTTGCTGGACCAGCAGATAGGGCGCGCGCAGGTTGATGTTCATGTGTTCGTCGAAGACCCCGTCGTCGAGGTCGGCGGTCGTCCCGAACTTGTACACGCCTGCGTTGTTGACCAGGATGTCGACCGGGCCCACCGCGGCCGCCAGGCGCCGAACGTCGTCGGCCTCGGCCAGGTCGGCCGCAACGAAACGTGCCTTCCCTCCGGAATTTTCGATCTCCTGGACCGTCTTGGCACCGCGTTCGGCGCTGCGCCCGTGCACCACCACCTCGGCGCCGAGCGCGGCGAGTTGCAGTGCGACCGCGCGCCCGATGCCCGACGTGGCACCGGTGACCAGCGCGGTCGAGCCCTCAAGTGTTGTTTCCATACCAGTTCTCCTCGACGAATTGCTGCACATGCCGAAGCGCATAGCGCCCCCGCGCACCCATTTAATTCCGGCGTCGCCGAGTGGCTATCGGCTTTGTCGATGGCGGCCATTAACTAAGCTGAGCAGGTATCGGGAGAAGCAGGGGACCGGCCATCGGCTATGGAGTTGCGAGAACTTGGTGCCTTCGTGGCCGTCGTGGAAGAGGGCGGCATGTCGGCGGCGTCTCGCCGACTACACGTGAGCCAGTCGGCGATCTCACAGACGGTGAGCGCGCTCGAGCGCGAACTGGGGGTTCAGCTGCTGGAGCGGGTCAGCACCGGCGTACGACCCACCGACGCCGGCGTTGCCCTGCTCGAGGAAGCCCGCGGCGTCCTCGCTCGATACCGACAGGCGGTGCGAGCAATGGCGAGCTATCGCGGCGAAGCCGACGGGGCCATACGGCTGGGCATCCCGCTGGAGCTGGCTCCGCGCATGTTGCCGGGTGTCCTCGCCAAGTTCGCGGCAGACGTCCCCGAGACGCGAGTCGTCCCGCGCCACCTGTCGACGGCCGCGCAATTTGCCGCTTTGCACAACGACGAACTCGACGTCGGCCTGGTGCGCGAACGTCCCACCGGGTCCGAATTCGACGCATTACTGGTGTCGCGGGAAAGCCTTGGGGTCCTGCTTGATTCAGCGGTTGCCGCCGACCGGGTCGGTCCCGAGGGAATCGCACTGCACGATCTGAGTGACCTCCGCTGGACGGGCTTTCCCCGGTCGAGCAGCCCCGCGTGGTACGACGAGCTCACGGCGGCGCTCCGCGGCCATGGCATCGAAATCGGGCCGCCGGCGCCGGATGGCCACGTGCTGATCGCCGACGTCAAGTTCGCCGCCGTGAGCGGTGGGCATGCCTTCGCGCTTGCACCGGAGGACCAGCTGCAACCGTTGCCCGACAACGTGACGTGGGCCCCGCTGGTAGGACGGCCCTTGGTGCGCCGTACCTGGGTGGTGTGGCCGGCCGACTCGCGGCGCCGCGATATCGGCCGTCTCATCGCCTCGTTCGAGCTGCCGGAGGACAGCTGACGGCGTGCGGTACTAGGGGGCCAGGCAGACCGACGCCTCGGCCGTGTAGCACAAGAACGTCAGGGTCTCCTGCAAATACAGCTGAACGGTCTCGGCGTCGTGGCTGAGGTATCCGATCGCGACGTCGGTGCCCAGCTGCAGATCGAAGTCGCCGCCCCGGGTGGTCAGCACGAAGGCGCCGTCGATGGCCGGCGCCCAGATGATGTCCCCGTCGACCAATCGGTTGAGGTGCTCGCGGATGGGATACCCGTGTTCGGTGGTCTCGCTGACCTTGGTGTACACGTCGGCGGCCAGCAGCACCGAGTACGGGCCGTCCACGCCGGCCAGCCGCAGCCCGGTCAACGCCTGCGAGATGGCGTCGGGCATGTCGCGGGGATCCTCGGGCAGCTGCAACGGCGGGTTGGAGCTGCAGCCGCGGATGCCGTCGATCGACCCGGCGCCGTAGCCCTCGAAGATGGCGCGGTCCTCGACGAACGCCAGCTTCTTGGCCGCGGCCTTGACGGGGTCCCAGTCGGAGTCCTGCGCACCGCGTTCGACGTTGTCGATCTCGTACCGCGAGAGGTTGAACGGAACACGCAGGCGGACAAGGGGTTTGCTCTCCCGGAGGTGGGCCACCACGCCGTCGGTGGGCGCCTCGACGTCACGAAGCCGGCCGGTGCTGATCGCCGCGGTGACCGGTCCGCCCGGTTCGCTGACGTCGACGACTCGCCGCCCGGCGATGTGGCGCTTGAAGGTTCGGGTGGCCTCCAATTCGATTTCGGCCCAAGCGGCTTCGGTGACCGGTGCCAGGTCGCGGTAGAGGTTGTTCATCGAGTGGTTCCTTTCAGGCTGCCGATCGCGAGTGAGCCGTCATCAGCTGCCGCTGGCCGCGCCGCCAGCGACGGCGCGGGCAACGACGGTGGGTCGTCGAGGAAGTCGACGGTGGGCGAGAAGAACAACCCGCCGGTGAGCGCGGTGGAGAAGTCCAGGATACGGTCGGTGTTGCCGGGCGGGTCGCCGAGGAACATGTTCTGCAGCATCTGTTCGGTGACCCGCGGTGTGCGCGAATACCCGATGAAGTACGTCCCGTATTCCCCCTTGCCCAGCTCACCGAAGGGCATGTTGTGCCGCACGATCTTCAGCTCGGTGCCGTCGTCGTCGGTGATGACGTTGAGCGCGATGTGGGCGTTGGCCGGCTTGTCGTCGTCACCGAGTTCGATGTCGTCCAGCTTGGTCCGGCCGATCACCAGTTCCTGCTCGGTGGCCGACAACGCGTTCCACGCCGACATGTCGTGCACGTACTTCTGCACGTGCACATAGCACGAGCCGGCGAAGTCGGGATCCTCATCGCCGACGGTGGTGGCGCTGACGGCCAGTGGGCCGTCGGGGTTTTCGGTGCCGTCGACAAAGCCCAGCAGGTCGCGGTTGTCGAAGTAGCGGAAACCGTGCACCTCGTCGACGACGGTGACGGCGCCCGCCATCGCCCGCAGGATGCGGTCGGCCAATTCGAAGCAGACGTCCAGGCTTTCGGCCCGGATGTGCAACAACAGGTCCCCGGGCGTGGCCGGGGCCGTGTGCCGCGGGCCCTTCAACGCGACGAACGGGTGCAGTTCGGCGGGACGCGGCCCGGAAAACAGGCGGTCCCAGGCGTCGGAGCCGATCGAGACTATCGCGGACAACCGCTTCGGGGGCTCACGGAAACCGATCGCGCGCACCAGCCCGGAAATGTCCGCCAGCGCGTCGTGCACCGTCGCCTCTCCGCCGTCGTCGATGGTGACGACGAGGAAGATGGCGGCTGGTGTCAACGGCTGGAGGATGGGTTGCGGCTGAACCGGAGGCACTCTGTCGACCCTATCGTGGCGACGGCGGTCGCCGACAGCCATGATGTTCACCATGCCGGCCAGCGCCGCAAACCTCTGCGACTTCATCGATGCGTCCCCGTCGCCGTTTCATGCCTGCGCGACGGTGGCCACCCGGCTGGCCGCGTCCGGGTATGCCGAACTGGGCGAGGCCGACCGCTGGCCGCAGCAATCCGGCCGCTATTTCGTCGTGCGCGCCGGTTCGCTGGTCGCCTGGCATTCCGAGGAGACCGGCGGTCCGTTCCGGATCGTCGGCGCGCACACCGACAGCCCCAACCTGCGGGTCAAGCAGCACCCGGACCGCATCGTCGCCGGCTGGCGAGTGGTGGCGCTCGAGCCGTACGGGGGCGCATGGCTCAACTCCTGGCTGGACCGCGACCTGGGCATCAGCGGGCGGCTGTCGGTGCGGGACGGGCAGGGGATCGCCCATCGCCTGGTGCGGATCGACGACCCGATCCTGCGGGTGCCGCAGCTGGCGATCCACCTGGCCGAGGACCGCAAGTCGGTGACGCTGGACCCGCAGCGACACCTCAACGCGGTCTGGGGCGTTGGGGAACAACAGGGTTCGTTCGTCGCCTACGTCGCCGAGCGCGCCGGGGTGGCGCCCGGCGACGTGCTGGGCGCGGACCTCATGACGCACGATCTGACCCCGTCGGCCGTGATCGGGGCCGACGCCGACCTGTTGAGCGCGCCCCGGCTGGACAACCAGGCCAGCTGCTACGCGGGATTGGAGGCACTTCTTGGCGCCGAGCCGCGCGGATGCGTGCCGGTGCTGGTGCTCTTCGACCACGAGGAGGTCGGGTCGGCCTCCGACCGCGGCGCGCAGTCCAACCTGCTGAGCACCGTCCTCGAACGGATCGTGCTGGCCGCCGGCGGCACGAGGGAGGATTACCTGCGCCGGCTGCCGGCGTCGCTGCTGGCCTCGGCCGACATGGCCCACGCCACCCACCCCAACTATCCGGACCGGCACGAGCCGGGTCATCCGATCGAGGTCAACGCCGGCCCGGTGCTCAAGGTGCATCCCAACCTGCGGTACGCCACCGACGGGCGCACCGCCGCCGCGTTCGAGCTGGCGTGCCGGCAGGCCGGGGTGCCGCTGCAACGCTACGAGCACCGCGCCGACCTGCCGTGCGGTTCGACGATCGGGCCGCTGGCGTCGGCCCGCACGGGCATCCCGACCGTCGATGTCGGCGCACCGCAGCTGGCGATGCACTCCGCGCGCGAGCTGATGGGCGCGCACGACGTCGGCGCCTATTCGGCGGCGCTGCAAGCGTTTCTGTCACCCCCCTGACCTACGATCCGGGCATGACGCTCAACATCGAAATGGTCACTATCGACTGCAGCGACCCGGCGACGCTGGCGGGCTGGTGGGCCGCGCAGTTCGGCGGCTCGACGCAGGAGTTGCTCGCCGACGAGTTCACGGCGGTGACGCTGTCGGAGGGACCCAAGCTCGGATTCCAGAAGGTGCCCGACCCGACGCCCGGGAAAAACCGCGTGCACCTCGACTTCAGCGCCGCCGACGTCGACGGCGAGGTGGCCCGGCTGACGGCGGCCGGGGCCAGCGAGGTCGGCCGGCACCAGTTCGGCGACAACTTCCGCTGGGTGGTGCTGGCCGACCCCGAGGGCAACGTCTTCTGCGTGGTGGGTCAGTAGCTCGCCGGTCAGCCCCGCTGGAGGATCGGCGGGTCGTAGCGGATCACGTTTTCCACGACGATCCCGTCGCGGGTGCGAACCCGGTCGATCCCCCGGATCTGGAACGGCCCGTCGGGCCCGGTGCCGCGGCCGACGTAGTGCAGGAACACCAGTTCCTCGCCCGCGGCGGCGCCGGGAACGGTGGCGCTGTCGATGACCTCCAGCGTCAAATCCGGTGCGGCGTCCAGCAATTCGCCGATCTTCGCCGTGTAGGGCGCGATGCCGCGGACCGGCTCGGCGTCGCCGGGCCAGTAGCCGACGATGTCGTCGGCCAGGACGTCGAAGCCGCGCGACATGGTGGGCGCGGCCCAGTACGCCGCGAACACCTCGGCGCTGAATTTCGGGGCGGATTGGATGTCGGTCATCGTTTCTCCTCGGGTCGGGCGCTTCGATCGAGCGCTTCGTGCCCAGCGTGTCGCGGCGGTTGCAGCGGCACAATTACCTCCGAGGTCATCGCCACGCGTACGGCGGCGTGGTTACCGTGGCTTGGTGAGCCATGCGGCGGTGGGCGCCCTGTTGCGCGAATGGCGCGAGCGGCGACGGGTGAGCCAACTCGACCTGTCGTTGTCGGTGGGCGTGTCGGCGCGCCACCTGAGCTTCATCGAGACGGGCCGCTCGCGCCCCAGCCCGGAGATGGTGCTGGCCCTGGCCGAGGGTCTCGATGTTCCACTGCGCGAGCGCAACACGCTGCTGCTCGCGGCCGGCTTCGCGCCCCGCTATCAGGCGCGCCCGCTCGAAGACGCCGCGCTCTCCCCGGCCCGTGACGCGGTGCAGCGCCTCCTCGACGCCCACGACCCCTACCCCGGCATCGTGATCGATCGCTGCTGGAACATCGTGGGCACCAACGCGGCGGCCTCCGCGCTCACCGCCGGGCTGCCCGCGGAGCTGCTCGGCCCGCCGGCCAACGTCTACCGGCTGTCGCTGCACCCCGACGGCCTCGCCGGGCGGACCCTGAACTTTCCCGAATGGGCGGGCTACCTGCTGCACCAACTCCGGCGCACGATCGCACTCACCGGTGACCCGGGGCTGCAGGCGCTCGAGGACGAGGTGCGCCGGTACCCCGGAGTCGCGGGCGCCGCCAAAGCGCGAAGCGCGCCGCCGGACAACGCCGACGCGCTGCTCGTCCCCTTCGTGCTGGACGTCGGCGGTCGGCAACCGCTGTCCATGTTCACCACACTGACGACGTTCGGGACCCCGCTCGACGTCACGCTCGCCGAACTGGCCGTCGAGCTGTTCTATCCGGCCGACGCCGCGAGCGCCGCCCTGCTGCAGGGCAGGTAGCGCTCTTACACTGTTCGGGTGACTGTCTCCGGAACAGGGGCGCGGACCCAGATTGACACCGTCGACCAGGCCGCGACCACGCCCGACCAGCCGCAACCGTTTCACGAGCTGGGCCTGAAGGACGACGAGTACCAGCGCATCCGCGAGATCCTGGGCCGCAGGCCCACCGACACCGAGCTGGCGATGTACTCGGTGATGTGGAGCGAGCACTGCTCCTACAAGTCCTCGAAGGTGCACCTGCGCTACTTCGGTGAGACCACGACCGACGAGATGCGCGCCGGGATGCTCGCCGGGATCGGAGAGAACGCCGGCGTCGTCGACATCGGCGACGGCTGGGCGGTCACCTTCAAGGTGGAGTCGCACAACCACCCCTCCTACGTCGAGCCGTACCAGGGCGCGGCGACCGGCGTGGGCGGCATCGTGCGCGACATCATGGCCATGGGCGCGCGACCGGTCGCCGTCATGGACCAGCTCCGGTTCGGCGCCGCCGACGCCCCGGACACCCGCCGCGTGGTCGACGGCGTGGTGCGCGGCATCGGCGGCTACGGCAACTCGCTGGGACTGCCCAACATCGGCGGCGAGACCGTCTTCGACGCTTGCTACGCCGGCAATCCGTTGGTCAACGCGATGTGCGTCGGCGTGCTGCGGCAGGAGGACCTGCATCTGGCGTTCGCCTCGGGCACCGGCAACCAGATCATCCTGTTCGGCGCGCGGACGGGGCTCGACGGCATCGGCGGGGTGTCGGTGCTGGCGTCGGACACGTTCGACACCACCGGATCCCGCAAGAAGCTGCCCTCGGTCCAGGTGGGCGACCCCTTCATGGAAAAGGTGCTCATCGAGTGCTGCCTGGAGCTGTACGCGGGCGGCCTGGTGATCGGCATCCAGGACCTCGGCGGGGCAGGATTAGCTTGCGCCACTTCGGAATTGGCGTCGGCCGGGGACGGCGGGATGGCGATCCGGCTGGATGCGGTGAAGCTGCGGGCCAAGGAGATGACGCCGGCCGAGGTGCTGTGCAGCGAGTCGCAGGAACGCATGTGCGCGGTGGTGGCGCCGGAGAACGTCGACGCCTTCATGGCGGTGTGCCGCAAATGGGAGGTGCTGGCCACCGTCATCGGCGAGGTCACCGACGGCGACCGGTTGCGGATCACCTGGCACGGCGAGACGGTCGTCGACGTGCCGCCGCGCACCGTGGCCCACGAGGGGCCGGTGTACCAGCGGCCGGTTGTGCGCCCCGCATCACAGGACGCCCTGAACGCCGACCGGTCGACGAGCCTGCCGCGTCCGTCCACCGGCGACGAGCTGCGCGCGACTTTGCTTGCGCTGCTGGGCAGCCCGCACCTGTGCAGCCGCGCGTTCATCACCGAGCAGTACGACCGCTATGTGCGCGGCAACACCGTGCTGGCCGAGCACGCTGACGGCGGCGTGCTGCGCGTTGACGAGTCGACCGGCCGCGGCATCGCCGTGTCGACGGACGCGTCGGGTCGCTACACACTGCTGGATCCGTACGCCGGGGCTCAGCTCGCGCTGGCCGAGGCCTACCGCAACGTCGCCGTCACCGGCGCCAGCCCCGTCGCGGTCACCAACTGCCTCAACTTCGGCTCGCCCGAGGACCCCGGGGTGATGTGGCAGTTCTCGCAGGCGGTGCGCGGCCTGGCCGATGGCTGTGTGGCCCTTGGCATTCCGGTGACCGGCGGCAACGTGAGCTTCTACAACCAGACCGGTTCGGCGGCGATCCTGCCCACGCCCGTGGTCGGCGTGCTCGGCGTGTTGGACAACGTCGCCCGGCGCATCCCGACCGGCCTGGGTACCGAACCGGGCGAGACTCTCATGCTGCTGGGCGACACGCGCGACGAGTTCGACGGTTCCGTCTGGGCGCAGGTGACCGCCGACCACCTGGGGGGGCTGCCGCCGAAGGTCGACCTGGCGCGCGAGAAGCTGCTGGCCGACGTGCTGGCCTCGGCATCGCGCGACGGGCTGGTGTCCGCCGCGCACGACCTGTCCGAGGGCGGCCTGGCCCAGGCCGTCGTGGAATCCGCGCTGGCGGGCGAAACCGGTTGCCGCATAGTGCTTCCCGAGGGTTCGGATCCGTTTGTGATGTTGTTTTCGGAGTCGGCGGGCCGGGTGCTGGTCGGGGTGCCTCGTACCGAGGAGAGCCGGTTCCGTGCGATGTGCGAGGCGCGCGGGCTGCCGGCGGTCCGCATCGGTGTCGTCGATCAGGCCTCGGACACGGTCGAGGTGCAGGGTCTGTTCACGGTGACCCTGGCGGAGCTGCGCGAGACCTCAGAATCGGTGCTGCCCCGCTTCTTTGGATGAGGCGGCTGCGGGCGCTGCTGTTGGCAGCGGCCGTGGTGGGCTGGAGCTTCGTCAGTCCGCGGCTGCCGCCCACGCGGCGCGTCACGCTGCAGGCGGGTGTGGGCGCGCTGCTGGTGGCGGCGACCCGCGCACCGCTGGGACTGCGCCCGCCGCGATTGTGGGCGGGCGCACGGCTGGGGTCGGCGGCCGGGGCGGCCATTCCGGGTGCGATCGCCGCGACGACCGCGGCGCCGATGGTCCGGGCGGCGATGGCCGTTGGTGAGCCGCCGGCGTCGGTGCCGGAGTGGTTGCTGGTGCGAATCCCCGCCGGCACAGTCTGGGCCGAGGAGGCCACCTTTCGCGCCGCCCTGGCCACCGCCGGTACCCGCGCGTTCGGCCGAACCGGTGGAAGCCTGTTGCAGGCCGCGGCTTTTGGCCTCTCCCACATCCCGGACGCGCGGGCGACGGGTCAGCCGGTCGCGGCGACGGTGCTGGTCACCGGCCTCGCCGGCTGGGTGTTCGGCTGGCTGGCCGACCGCTCGGGCAGCCTCGCGGCGCCGATGCTGGCGCACCTGGCGATCAACGAGGCCGGCGCGATCGCCGCGCTGGCCGTGCGACGTGCGGCCTAATGAATGCCGGTTGCGCCTGGTGACCCGGCTACAATTGGCGAGGTTTTGTTTGAACCGATCTACGAGAGGGTTGGCACCTCAGGTGCACAGACTTAGGGCCGCGGAGCACCCGCGGCCGGATTACGTTCTTCTCCACATCAGCGACACCCATCTCATTTCCGACGGGTCGCTCTACGGGGCGGTCGACGCCGACGGCAAGCTAAGCGAGTTGCTCGAGCAGCTGAAAGGCTCTGGGGTGCGTCCCGATGCGATCGTCTTTACCGGCGATCTGGCGGACGCCGGCGAGCTGCAGGCCTACCAAAAGCTTCGCGCCGTCGTCGAGCCGTTTGCGGCCCAGCTGGGCGCCGAGCTCGTCTGGGTGATGGGCAACCACGACAACCGAGCCGCCCTGCGCAGTGTGCTTCTGGACGAAGCGCCGTCCATGGCCCCGCTCGACCGGGTGCGCGCCATCGACGGCCTCCGGATCATCTCGTTGGACACCTCGGTCCCGGGCCACCACTACGGTGAACTCAGCGAATCCCAATTGGGTTGGCTGGCAGAAGAATTGGCGGAGCCATCGCCGAACGGCACCATCCTGGCCATGCATCACCCGCCGATCCCGAGCGTGCTGGACCTGGCGGTCACGGTCGAACTGCGCGACCAGGCCTCGCTCGCGCGGGTTCTGAAGGGCAGCGACGTCCGCGCGATCCTCGCCGGGCACCTGCACTACTCGACCAACGCGACCTTCGTCGGCATCCCGGTGTCGGTGGCGTCCGCCACGTGCTACACGCAGGACCTGATGGTGGCCGCCGGGGGAACGCGAGGCAGGAACGGAGCTCAGGCGTGCAACCTGGTGCACGTTTATCAGGACACCGTTGTGCACTCGGTGATCCCACTCGGCGGCGGCGAGACCGTCGGCACCTTCGTGTCCCCCGTGGAGGCGCGTCAGAAGCTGGCCGAAATCGGCCTGTTCATTGAGCCTTCACAACGGGATTCGCTGTTCAGCCACCCTCCAATGGTGTTGACACCATCGGCTCGGCGAAGGCCGGGCGGCTGAGGTCCGCCGTCACCTTCTCCCAGGGCGCGGGGATGGGGAAGTAGCGCTCGAGGAAGCTGGTGACACGCGCCGCGCGCTCGGCCGGCGAAACGTCCGGGAAGCTGCTGTCGTTCAGGCAGAAGAAGTCGTAACCCCGTCTTTTTCGCAGCACGGGAAGTAGCTCGAGACCCTCCCGGGTGGTGGTGTTGACGTACAGCACCTTGGCCTTCTCCTGCTGGACGGCGCGCCCGGTCATCAGCGCGTAGTAGTGGTAGAAGGAGTTCGTCACCGAGATATCCGTGCTGGAACGGAATTGGCTCGCCTGGGTGCGTGCAAAGTCGTCCGGGAACTCGCGTTCCATCTCCTGCAGCACGCTTTTGCGCAACGGGACAGCGGTGTGCTCGAGATGCCGGGTGATGACCTGCCCGAACCGTTCGAGGATCAGCTGCCGGTTCACCCGGGCGGCGTTCTCGAACCCGCTGCGCGCCGGATCGTTGCGACCCAGCCCGATGCGGGTCTTCGCCTCGATGAACCTGGTTATCCCGCCGGGGGAGAAGAACATCGTGGCCTTGAGCGGCCGGCCGAAGAACATGTCGTCATTGGAATACAGGAAATGCTCGCTGAGCTCGGGGATGTTGTGCAGCTGGCTTTCCACCGCATGCGAGCTGTAGGTGGGCAGGGCTGCCGGATCCGAGAAGTGCTCCTCGGCCCGCACGATGGTGATCTTCGGGTGCTCGGCCAGCCAAGCCGGTGGTCGGGAATCGGTCGCGATGAAGATTCGGCGTATCCACGGCGCGAACATGTTCACCGACCGCAGCGCGTACCTCAACTCGTCGATCTGCCGGATGCGCGCTTCGGCGTCATCCCCTTCACCCACCGCGTACCGCGACATCTGCTTGGCTCGTTGCGTCCGGAAGTCGGGGTCGCTGCCCTCGACCCAGGAGAAAACCATGTCGATGTCGAACGTCACGTCGCTGGCATGCGGAGCGAACATTCCCGCGATTGTCGACCACTTGTAGCCATAGAGTTTGACGGTGGCTGGCTGAATTTCGCTGGAGGGCAGAAGTTTTCGGGTAAGCGAGTTTTCCACCGGGCACCGGATCACGGTGTCGTCGAAAACCCAGAACTGGAGCTCCACGCCGAAGGCCGGGCCGTACCGCAGGCCCCCCGGTGCGATCCGCCGCCGGTACAGCCGCACGATCCGCGGATCCGGCAGCTCCGACAATCGGCCGTTGGCCAGGAGGACAGGCGAATGCCCCTTCTCGTCAGTTGTTTTGGCATACATGGGTTCGGTGGCGCATGCTGCGACCAGGGCGCGTTGGGTCGCCTCGCGCAGTTCGATGTTGATTGCCAGAATCGGCCGGTTCTTGTGGCTTCGGATGAGCAGAAACGGAATATCGGCGCGATTGAGCACCTTTCGAACGAAGACCAGGTCCTCGATCTGCGCTTCATGCGGGGTCAGGTTGGTTTCCAGGCGTGCGATCTTCCCGCGCCGGGTGACGACGATGGGATCGAGCGACCGACCGGCCGACCGGCTGCCATTGGTCGCAACGATCTTCGCCATCTGAAACACCGCCTTTCACAGTCGTCACGGGAACGGTAGGAGTTCGACGTCGAAGCGGGGACATGGCTGAGGGCCCTTGGCCGACGGGGTTATCAGTCCATGGTGCCGGTGCGTCGACAGTGGTTGCAAGGTGGCCCATTTAGCGATTTTTCGGACATCTGAGGGCAACCTCATCGTTGCAACCCCGTCACACCGGGTTCAGCCGCGGCGTCGCCGGCGTTCGGCGGTGGCCGTGTCCCGTGGACGACGTGCTTCTGAGACCCTGGGGCATGGCTGAAAGCCGAAGCGCCGACCCCGCCCTGACCTGCCAGGCGGTGCTGGCCGTGCTGGACTGGTTGCGCGACGGATCCCGCCCGGCGCCCGGCCGGGACGCCCTGGCAGCCGCGGTCCGGCTCACGGCGCGCACCCTCGCGACGGTGGCGCCCGGATCCAGCGTCGAGGTCCGGGTCCCGCCTTTCGCCGCCGTGCAGTGCATCGCCGGACCGCGGCACACCCGCGGCACACCGCCCAACGTCGTGGAGGCCGATCCGCGCACCTGGTTGCTGCTGGCGACGGGCTTGGTGCCGCTCGACGAGGCGAAGCGCACCGGCGCGCTGACCCTGTCGGGCTCCCGAGCGGGTGAGATCGGCCACTGGCTGCCCCTGTTCGATGTGGGCGAAATAGAAGTCTGAACTGCAGGTTTAGAGTTATTCGTTGGATTTTTCGCCGCCCAACACGCCCGACGGATTCGTCGCGGCGGCCGTTGTGCCCGTAGACTCCGTTACGTCACCAATCGTTCCCCAGGGAGCCGCCGAACCGTGACCGTCGCTGGAGCCGAAGCACCCGAGCAGGACCTGAATTCCCCCCGCGAAGAGTGCGGCGTATTCGGGGTGTGGGCCCCCGGCGAGGAAGTCGCCAAGCTCACCTATTACGGCCTGTACGCGTTGCAGCATCGTGGGCAGGAAGCCGCGGGTATCGCCGTCGCCGACGGATCCCAGGTGCTGGTCTTCAAGGACCTCGGCCTGGTCAGCCAGGTTTTCGACGAGCAAACGCTGGCCGCGATGCAGGGCCACGTCGCGATCGGCCATTGCCGCTATTCCACCACCGGCGACACGACATGGGAAAACGCGCAGCCGGTGTTCCGCAACACCGCGGCCGGCACCGGAGTCGCGTTGGGGCACAACGGGAATCTGGTCAACACCGCCGAACTTGCCGCCCGCGCCCGCGACGCCGGCCTGATCGGCACCCGATGCCCGGCCCCGGCGACCACCGACTCCGACATTCTCGGCGCCCTGCTGGCCCACGGCGCGGCCGATTCCACGCTGGAGCAGGCGGCGCTGGAACTGCTGCCGACCGTGCGCGGGGCGTTCTGCCTGACGTTCATGGACGAAAACACGCTGTATGCCTGCCGCGACCCCTACGGGGTGCGGCCGCTCTGCCTGGGACGGCTCGATCGTGGCTGGGTGGTGGCCTCCGAAACCGCGGCGCTCGACATCGTCGGCGCCTCGTTCGTGCGCGACATCGAACCGGGCGAGCTGCTCGCCATCGATGCCGACGGCGTGCGCTCGACGCGTTTCGCCAACCCCGAGCCCAAGGGCTGCGTCTTCGAATACGTCTATCTGGCGCGGCCGGACAGCACGATCGCGGGCCGGTCGGTGCACGCCACCCGGGTCGAGATCGGTCGGCGGCTGGCGCGCGAAAGCCCCGTCGAAGCCGACCTGGTGATCGGCGTGCCCGAATCGGGTACCCCGGCCGCCGTCGGATACGCGCAGGAGTCCGGCATCCCCTACGGGCAGGGCCTGATGAAGAACGCCTACGTGGGGCGCACCTTCATCCAGCCGTCGCAGACCATCCGCCAGCTCGGCATCCGGCTGAAGCTCAACCCGCTCAAAGAGGTGATCCGCGGCAAGCGGCTGATCGTCGTGGACGATTCGATCGTGCGCGGAAACACGCAGCGGGCCCTGTTGCGGATGCTGCGCGAAGCGGGCGCCCTCGAGGTGCACGTGCGCATCGCCTCGCCGCCGGTGAAGTGGCCGTGCTTCTACGGCATCGACTTCCCGTCGCCGGCCGAGTTGATCGCCAACGCCGTCGAGGACAAAGAGGAGATGCTCGAGGCGGTGCGGCATGCCATCGGGGCCGACACGCTCGGCTACGTGTCGCTGCGCGGTCTGGTCGCGGCCTCCGAGCAGCCCGCGTCGCGGCTGTGCACGGCCTGCTTCGACGGCAAGTACCCGATCGAGCTGCCCGGCGAAAGCGCGCTGGGCAAGAACGTCATCGAGCACATGCTCGCCAACGCCGCGCGCGGAGCCGCGCTCGACGACCTGACGCCCGACGAAGTGCCCGTCGTGCGCTGACCCGATGGGTTCGCGTTGCTTCAAAGACGTTTGATACCGGCTTCGATACCGGCTTCGATACCGGCGTAGTGCGCCGCCCGGTAGCCTTTATCGCGATGACGGATCCCGGAAAAAGCCCCGGACGCAACCCGGGCAGCCAGGGCATCACCTACGCGTCGGCCGGGGTGGACATTGAAGCCGGTGACCGCGCGGTGGCCTTGTTCAAGCCGCTGGCGACCAAGGCGACCAGACCCGAGGTGCGCGGGGGTCTGGGCGGATTCGCCGGACTGTTCGCCTTGCGCGGCGGCTACCGCGAGCCGGTGCTGGCGGCGTCCACGGACGGGGTCGGTACCAAGCTGGCGGTCGCTCAGGCGATGGACAAGCACGACACCGTCGGCCTCGACCTGGTCGCGATGGTGGTCGACGACCTCGTCGTGTGCGGTGCCGAGCCGCTGTTCCTGCAGGACTACATCGCCGTCGGACGGACGGTGCCCGAACGGCTGAGCGCGATCGTCGGCGGCATCGCCGAGGGGTGCGTGCGCGCCGGCTGCGCGCTGCTGGGCGGCGAAACCGCCGAGCACCCCGGTCTGATGGAGCCGGACCACTACGACATCTCGGCCACCGGAGTCGGCGTCGTCGAGGCCGACAACGTGCTGGGCTCCGATCGCGTCAAGCCCGGCGACGTCATCATCGCCATGGGCTCGTCGGGTCTGCATTCCAACGGATATTCGCTGGCCCGGACGGTGCTGCTCGAGATCGACCGGATGAACCTGGCCGGTTACGTGGAGGAGTTCGGCCGCACCCTGGGCGAAGAGCTGTTGGAACCCACCCGCATCTACGCCAAGGACTGCCTGGCGCTGGCCGCCGAGACCGATGTCCGGACGTTCTGCCACGTCACCGGTGGTGGGCTGGCCGGCAACCTGCAACGTGTGATCCCGCCCGGGCTGGTCGCCGAGGTCGACCGCGGCACCTGGACGCCCGCGCCGGTCTTCGCCATGATCGCCCAGCGCGGCCGGGTGACGCGGGAGGAGATGGAGAAGACGTTCAACATGGGCGTCGGCATGATCGCCGTCGTCGCGCCCGAGGACACCGACCGCGCCCGGGCCATTCTCACCGCGCGACACCTGGACTGCTGGGTGCTGGGTACCGTCGGCAAAGGCGAGAAAGACGGCCCGCGGGCCACACTGGTCGGGCAACACCCGAGGTTCTGACGGCCCGCAACGAACCACTGCTTCGATGCTGGGCGCATCGGTCCGAAACGAACCCCGAAACGAACACTGTGCCGATGCTCAGCGCATCGGCCCGAAACGAACACTGTGCCGATGCTCAGCGCATCGGCACAGTGGTTTGAGACCTAGCGACGCCAGTCGTCGTTTTCGTCCCAAGAATTGTCTGGGCCTGGACCGTCCGAGTCGTCCAGGTCGCTGGATTCGTCGGCGCCCGTTCCTGACAGCTCGCGCTGAAGCCGCTGGAAGTCGGTCTGCGGGGAACTGTATTTGAGTTCTCGAGCAACCTTGGTCTGCTTTGCCTTCGCCCGGCCGCGGCCCATGGGGGGACCCCCTCGCGCAATAACGGAGCGGCCTAACGAGTAGGCGGCTCCGATCTCTTGGTGTCGTTATTGTCCTGCCGACAGTTTACCGTGCCGCATGGCCGGGTGTCGGCGACCCCTGCCCGCTGTGGCGGACTTCATCGACGATTATCTCGCACCGCCCCGCAACCGTTCAACGGCCAACCGCCCCGCGCCGACGTGTTCGGTGGCGGGCAGGAAATCGGTGTCGATCACCGCGGCGACCGCGGCCTCGGGACCCGTCGTCAACGGGGTGTCCGCCGGGAGTCCGCGCTTGACCAGTGCCAGGGCCACCGGCCCGAGGTCCACATGCTCGACGACGGTTCCGAGGCGCCCGACCGCACGACCGGCGGCGAGCACCGCATCACCGGTCGAGGACCGCTCCACCGAGCCGTCGAGGTGCAGCAACACCAGCATCCGCGGCGGCTTGCCCAGGTTGTGCACCCGCGCGACGGTCTCCTGCCCGCGATAACAGCCCTTGTCCAGGTGGACGGCCCCCTCGCCTGGGCCACCGATCCAACCCACCTCGTGCGGGATCGTGCGCTCGTCGGTGTCGACGCCGAGTCGCGGGCGCAGCGCCGCCACCCGGTTGGCTTCATAGGCCCACACTCCGGCCGGGCGCAGGCCGGCCCGGGTCAGGCGGTCGCGCCAGGCCGCCGACTCGCCCCGGGGCACCACCAGGTCCAGTTCGACCTGGGCCGCGGGGGTGGCGGGCATCCGGCGCGCAAAGCCGCCGCCGGGGACCGGGATCGCGGTCGCCTCGGCGGGCAGGGCGTCCAGGCCGAGCGCGGCGAGCACCGCCGGGTCGGCCAACCGCGGACCCAGCAGCGACAGCACCGCCATGTCGGCGGCGGCCGGGGTGACCTCGGACCAGAAGACCATCTTGCGCAGGTAGTCCAGCAGCGGTTCGCCCCGCCAGCGCTCGGTGTCGAGGTAGGTGGTGCCGCCCAACTCGGTCTGGATCCAGTGGTCCTCGACGCGGCCCTGGCCGTCGAGGCTGAGGTTTTGCGTGCTGGCGCCCTGCGGCAGTTCGCTCACGTGTTGGGTGGAGATGCTGTGCAGCCAGGTCTGCCGGTCCTTACCGGTCAGGGTGAGCACCGCGCGGTGCGAGCGGTCGACCACCACCGCCTCGGTCTCGGCCGCACGCTGCTCGCCCAGCGGATCGCCGTAATGCCAGATCGCCCCGGCGTCGGGTCCGGGATCGGGTGCGGGTACTGCGCGGGTCACGCCTCAACTCTACGGACGGGCCGCGGCTAGGCTTACCGTCCATGGCCGAGAAGGGTGTGATCGTCACGCTGGACGGCGCGACCCACCAGCCCGACACGCCACTGCTGCACGCCGACGACCTCGCCGCCGTCCGCGGCGACGGCATCTTCGAGACGCTGCTGGTCCGCGACGGCAGGGCCTGCCTGGTGGAGTCGCATCTGCAGCGGCTGACCCACTCGGCCAAGCTGATGGACCTACCCGCGCCCGATCTGCCCAGCTGGCGGCACGCCATCGGGGAGGCGACGCGCCGGTGGGCCGCGGACACCGCCGACGAGGGCGCGATGCGCCTGATCTGCAGCCGCGGCCGCGAGAGCGGTTCGGGGCCGACCGCCTACGTGATGGTCAACCCCGTCCCCGAACGGGTGGCCGCGGTTCGCCGCGACGGGCTGTCGGCGATCACCCTCGATCGCGGGCTGCCGGCCGACGCCGCCGACACCATGCCGTGGCTGCTGGCCGGCGCCAAGACGCTCTCGTACGCGGTCAACATGGCCGCCCTGCGGCACGCCGCCCGGCAGGGCGCCGGCGACGTCATCTTCGTCAGCTCCGACGGCCACATCCTGGAAGGCCCGCGCTCGACGGTGGTGATCGCCAGCGATACCGGCGCCGACGGCAACCCGTGCCTGTTGACACCGCCGCCGTGGTACCCGATCCTGCGCGGCACCACGCAGCAGGCCCTCTTCGAGGTGGCCCGGGCCAAGGGCTACGACTGCGACTATCGTGCGCTACGGGTCGCCGATCTGCAGGCGGCCCAAGGGATTTGGCTGATCTCGAGCATGACGCTGGCGGCCCGCGTGCACACGCTCGACGGCCGCCGACTGCTCCGATCGCCGATCACCACCGAATTCGCCGAACTGGTCGACGCCGCGATCGTCAGCGATCGCTGAGCGCTGAATTCTGTTGTCGGCTCGCGAATCAGCCGGTACGGTCGGCGGTACACAAGGAAGGAGGTGGTCCGCGAAATTGATAGCTTCATGGACATGTGAGGTGGCTACGCGCTAGCTGCACTGGCTCGGAAGAGCCGGCGTTCAACGCGCTGGCGAATCCCACGTAGCCACCCGGCCCCCGAGTTCCGGTCTGTCCAACCGGACATTCGCTCGGGGGCCGCTCCATGTCAGGGGCCCCTGGGCGGGCCGCTATCCCGCGAATCGTGACAGCCGCGCCGAAAGATGGGGCACCAGGCCGCCGTCGGCGTCGACCCGCTCCTCGACGTAGGCCAGATCGCCGCCCTCGACGATCCCGTAGAGCCGCTTGGCGCCGCCGACCAGCAGGCCCGACCGGCTGCGGGCCAGGGCATCGGTCACCAGCTCCCACGACGACTGCGTCCGGGGCCGCCCGTAGAACAGCTCGATGTAGCCGGCCGAATGGGCCAGCAACAATTCGATGGCCTGCGACTCGGTGGGATCGTCGTCGGGATCGCTGACGAAGCGCCAGAAGCCTGTCTCGCGGAGGCCGGGTTCGCGGTACCCTCCGGTCTCGTCGAGCCGCCAGGACCGAGCTTCCCAATTCAGATAGTCGCCACCGTCGTGCGAGACCACGATCTGCTGGCCGAACCGGTAGTCGCCGTCGGGCCCGCGGCCCTCGCCCTCGCCACGCCACACCCCGACGAGCGGCAGCAGGGCCAGCAGCGCGTCGTTGAGGTTGGCTCCTTCGCGCAGGTTCGCGGTGTCGGCGGGCACCGGCAAATCGTCGAAAGACGGGATGTTGCGGGAGGCGGTCACTTTGGCGCGTTCGGCGGCGGCCGCCACGGCGCGGTCACCGGAAGCGGCGGGACCGACCGGGCCCTCGTCGGACGTCACGACTCGTCAGTGATGAGCCGGTAGAGGGTGTACAGCGCGAACCATGAGATGACCACGACCGCGACGACCAGCATGATCTCGAAAAACAGCACCACGGGGACGAGTCTATTCGTCCCGCGGTCGGCCCGAGACCGGCCGGTGCGTCAGGCGATCTTGACGTCGACCTCGTGAATGCCCGCACCGGACGGCGCCACCACGGCGTCGCCGTTGCCGATCGGGGACAGCGCGCGCAGCGTCCAGGACCCGGGTGCGGCAAAGAACCGGAAGTCACCGGTGGCCGACGCGACCACCTCGGCCGTGAACTCGTCCGAGGAGTCCAGCAGGCGGACGAACGCGCCACCCACCGCCTGGCCGGCGCCGTCCACGACCCGGCCCGTGATCACCGTTTCCTTCTCCAGATCGACGCTGGCGGGCAACGTCAGTCCTTGCTTCGGTCCAGAGCACATATCAGCTTCCCAACTCGATCGGGGCACCCACCAGGGAGCCGTATTCCGTCCAACTGCCGTCGTAGTTCTTGACGTTTCGGTGGCCGAGTAATTCCCGCAGCACGAACCAGGTGTGCGACGAGCGTTCCCCGATCCGGCAGTACGCGATGGTCTCCTTCGTGCCGTCCAAGCCGGCGTCGGCGTACAGCTTGGCCAGCTCCTCGTCCGACTTGAAGGTGCCGTCCTCGTTCGCGGCCCTGCTCCACGGAACGTTGATCGCGCCCGGGACGTGCCCGGGCCGCTGGCTTTGCTCCTGCGGCAGATGCGCCGGCGCGAGGATCTTGCCCGAGAACTCGTCGGGGGAGCGCACGTCGACCAGGTTCTTGACGTTGATCGCGGCGATGACCTCGTCGCGGAAGGCGCGGATGCTGTTGTCCGGCGGGGCCGCGGTGTAGGAGGTGGCCGGCCGGTTGACGGTGTCGGTGGACAACGGGCGCCCGTCCAGCTCCCACTTCTTGCGGCCGCCGTCGAGCAGCTTGACGTCGGCGTGACCGTACAGCTTGAAATACCAGTAGGCGTACGCGGCGAACCAGTTGTTGTTGCCGCCGTAGAGGACCACGGTGTCGTCGTTGGAGATGCCGCGGTCGGACAGCAGCTTGGAGAATTGCTGCGCGTCGACGAAGTCGCGCTTGACGGGGTCCTGCAGATCGGTGCGCCAGTCGAGCTTGACCGCGCCGGCGATGTGGCCGGTGTCGTAAGCGCTGGCGTCCTCGTCCACTTCGACGAAGACGACGTTCGCGGCATCGAGATTGCTCTCGGCCCAGTCCGCGGAGACCAGGACGTCGGAGCGTGCCATGTTGGGTGTTCCTTTCGATTGCTTCTGAGGGAAGTTATGCGGGAGTCGGTCGGAAGCGTGCGACCAACGGGTAGAGCTGGCAACCCAGGCAGATGCCGAAGGCGGCGTTCAGGAAGGCCGCCACCAGCGCGGCCGCGGTGGCGACGACGCCGACCACAAAGGCCCCGGCAGCGAATCCCGCGACGCCGGCGACCGCGAAGATCAGTCCGACGAGCTGGGCGAACTTCAGCGGCGCCACCGGTTCGCGCTCCTTGACGGGTCCCAGCCGCGGCGCCACGGCGCGGGCGAACACCCGCCCGTAGGGGTGGCGGCGGGGACCGCCGATGGCGCCGACGGCGAAGATCACGGCTTGCGCGCCGAGGATCACTGCGGCCGCCGCCGGGCTGGCGGCGGATACGGCAAGCGTGAGCACCAGGACCGCGGACGTGACCCAGGCGGCGAACCTGGGTCCGCGCACGTCGACGCGGTCGGGCAGGAGGGCGGTGTTGCTGCTCGGCACGGTACTACTCCTAGAAATCTGGCTGCGCGGAAGGGATTCAGGCACGCCTTGGGGGCCCGAGCAAGGCTCCGAAGTTGCTCCGAATGCGCGCAGAGCGCGGCTATTCAGCAGCTACAGCGACAACAACAACCCGCGATGCGGCACAGATCGACTGCGCGGCGCTTGGTGAGCGTGGGCTCGAGGCGGGTTGACACGCGGTCAGCTTACCCAATGACGTAGCGCTCAAGCCAACAGAGGCTGCAGGACCGAGCGCAGCTCGGCGGCCTTGGGCACGCCCGACGCCCGGTACCGCTGTCGCCCCTCGACGTCGAAGATCAACGTGGTGGGCAGCGACAGCACCGAAAACCGCCGTGCCGTCCCCGGGTCGGCGTCCAGGTCGACCTCGAGGTGGGCGATGGGAGATCCCGGGGTGCCCATGTCCGCGCACACCTGACCGACCACCCGGCGCACCCGATCGCAGGGCCCGCACCATGGGGCGCTGAAATGCACGATGGTCGGCCCGCTGCGAGAGAGCGCCAGGTCGGCGCCGGCTGGCCGCGCGTCCGGGTCGGGAGCAACTTCGCGGATCCTTCCGGACCTGCTTGTCAGCCACCAGCCTGCGACGGTCGCCACCAACAGGGCGGCGACGGTCGCGATGAGGACGGTCATCATGACTGCTTGAACCCTTCCAGGGTGACGGTTACTTCCCGGGTGACGCCTTCGATGATGACGTCGGAGCCGCGCGCGCCCTCGGAGGTCGGCGCCACCCCGAACGGCAGCCGCTGATTGGGCAGCCTGGTCCCGAACGCGCGCAGCACCGCATCGCGCTTGTCGTCCGGGACGGTTTGATCGGCGGTGTCGGGCCCGGTCAGGACACCCGTGGGCGTGATCACCAGCGTCGCCGGGTCGTCAGGCGCGATGGAAAGGTCCATGGAGATGCTGACCCGGTGCTCGAAGCCGGCCGAGTGGGGCGTGCCGCTGAACACCAGTCCGTGGCTGTCGGAGATGCCCGACGCGGTGACGCCGCCGGTGGCCGTGTTGGTTTCCCTGGGCGGTGCCTCGACCATCAGGTCGCTGATGCCCAGGTAGCGGCCCAGGTGCGTCGAGTCGATGATGATGCGGCTCTCCAGCCTGCCCACCGGGAGCTTGGCGTCGGGTCCGATCAGCCAGGACGCGTGGGTCAGGTCGACCGAATACATCGTGGCCTCGAGGGTGGCCGTGCCCACCATCGCGTGATCGACGGCGTTGGCCTTGATCTCCACCTGGTTGTAGTGGTGGCGCAGCGCCTGGGGGATGAAGGGGAACGCCACGATGGCGACGAACGGGTCGGACCCCAGATTGGCCACCTTGCGCACCGTGGTTGACAGGCGGTATTCGGCGTAGATGCTGGCCCCGTAGTCGACGCCGACGGCGCCGACGACCGGTACGGCCACGGCGATCGCCGCCACCGCCGCACCGATCAGCACCTTGCGCATCCGCACATTGTCCCGTAACGCCGTGGCCGCCGCGCCGCCGACCGTCCGGTGGCGGGGCTCACACTGGCCGATACCCCACGCCGAAATGGCAGGTGGCACGTTATCGTTAGATGACCTGGCAACTAACGCGTCGTTGCGTTACGAATTTGGGAGACGCCTTCCCCCCGAGCTGGAGGGGCTAGTTGGAGCTATTACTGCTGACGTCGGAGCTGCATCCCGACCCGGTGCTGCCGTCGTTGTCGCTGCTTCCCCACACCGTCCGGACGGCGCCGCCAGAACCATCCTCATTGCTGGAGGCCGGGACCGCCGATGCGGTGCTCGTCGACGCGCGCACCGACCTGTCGTCGGCGCGCGGCTTGTGCCGGCTGTTGAGCACGGCGGGCCGGTCGGTGCCCGTCCTGGCCGTGGTGAGCGAAGGCGGGCTGGTGGCGGTCAGCGCCGATTGGGGACTCGACGAGATCCTGCTGCCCAGCACCGGGCCCGCCGAGATCGACGCCCGGCTCCGGTTGGTGGTCGGCCGCCGCGGCGGCCTGGCCGACCAGGAAAGCGCGGGCAAGGTCAGCCTGGGTGAGCTGGTCATCGACGAGGGCACCTACACCGCCAGGCTGCGGGGTCGCCCGCTCGACCTCACCTACAAGGAGTTCGAGCTGCTCAAGTACCTCGCCCAGCACGCCGGCCGGGTGTTCACCCGGGCGCAGTTGCTGCACGAGGTGTGGGGCTACGACTTCTTCGGCGGCACCCGCACGGTCGACGTGCACGTCCGTCGGCTGCGGGCCAAGCTCGGCCCCGAATACGAGGCGTTGATCGGCACCGTGCGCAACGTCGGTTACAAGGCCGTCCGGCCGGCCCGCGGCCGCGCTCCGATCGCGGGCCCCGCCGACGACGAAGCCGCCGGAGATGCGGAGCCCGATTCCGCGAATCTGGAGGAATCGCTGGGCGACCCGCTGCGCAGTCAGTGACCTCGCCGACCTGGCGTTCTGATCTGACCGGCGCCGAGCAGCGGGGCGTGCGCGAACTTGTCTCGGCCGCAACCGAATTCGATGCGGTGGCACCCGTCGGCGAGCAGGTGCTGCGCGAACTCGGTCACGACCGCACCGAACATCTGCTGGTCGCCGGGGCCGAACCGGGCACGATAGCGGGTTACCTGAATCTCAGCCCGCCGCGGGACGGCGGCGCCGGCATGGCGGAATTCGTGGTGCACCCCGAGGCCCGCCGGCGCGGGATCGGCGCCGCCATGGCACGCGCGGCGATGGCCAAAACCGCGGGCCGCAACCAATTCTGGGCGCACGGCACCCTCGAGCCGGCCCGGGCGACCGCCTCGGCGCTCGGTCTGGTCCCGGCGCGCGAACTCGTCCAGATGCGACGGTCGCTGCGTGACGCGCTCGACCCGGTGCCGCCCCTTGTCGGGGTGCAGGTTCGCACCTACCGCGGGACCGCCGATGACGCGGAGCTGCTGCGCGTCAACAACGCGGCGTTCGCCGAGCACCCCGAACAGGGCGGGTGGACCGATGCCGATCTGGCGGAACGGCGCAGCGAACCCTGGTTCGACCCGGCGGGACTTTTCCTGGCGTTCGGCGCCCCCGACAGCGAGCAGGCGGGCAGGCTACTGGGTTTCCACTGGACCAAGGTGCACCCCGATCAGCCGGGCCTCGGCGAGGTCTACGTCCTGGGGGTCGACCCGTCGGCCCAGGGCCGCAGGCTCGGGCACACGTTGACCGCCATCGGAATTCAGTCGCTGGCACGCCGGCTGGCCGATTCGGCCGAACCCACCGTGATGCTTTACGTCGAGTCCGACAATGCCGCCGCGCTGCGGACCTACCAGGGCCTGGGTTTCAGCACCTACAGCGTGGACACCGCCTACGGGTTGCCCGCCGCCTGACCGCCGGCCGATTGTTCACCCGGCATTCATTTCCACCGGCTTCTGTGGGTTGCACCGACGAATACTTTCGCGGCGGCTTGGCTACCTTCCCCTGGGAAGACCGCCGGCAGCGCCCGCATGCGTCGGGGGGAGTGCGTCAGAAAGCGAGATCGGTGAGGCTCGACGGAAAGGCCGGGGCGCTGACGGTCGTGGCGCTGGCCCTGGCGGTCTGCGGCACCGCGGCGACCGCATGCGGCAGTGACGACAACCGCCGCGGCGCGCCGACGGCCACGATCTCCGGTTTGGCCGGCACGGCGGCCTGCGCCGGCAAGAACGCGCTGACGGCGGAGGGCTCGACCGCCCAGCAAAACGCGATGTCGTCGTTCAACCAGGTGTGGGGGCAAACCTGTCCGGGCAAGACCGTGGCGTACAACCCGACCGGGTCGGGCGCCGGGCGCGAGCAGTTCATCGCGGGTCACGTCGACTTCGCGGGATCCGACTCGCCGCTCGTCGCCGACCAGATCGGCCCGGCCGCCAAACGCTGCGACGGCAACCCGGCGTGGGACCTGCCACTGGTCTTCGGTCCGGTCGCGCTGGTCTACAACCTGCCCGGCGTGCCGCGGTTGGTCCTCAGCAGCGACGCGCTGGCCAAGGTGTTCAGCGGCAGGATCGTCACCTGGAACGACCCGATCCTGGCTGCGCTCAATCCGGGCGTGGCGCTCCCCGACACCAAGATCGTGCCGATCTACCGGGCCGATTCGTCGGGAACGACCGACAACGTCCAGAAGTACTTGACGGCCGCGGCGCCCCAGAGCTGGACCCGGGGGGTGGGCACGGAATTCCAGGGCGGCGTCGGCGAGGGGGCCGCGAAGTCCGCGGGCGTGATTCAGGCCGTGCGGACCACCGCGGGCGCGATCGGCTATGTCGAGAAAGGGTTCGCCGACCAGGCCGGTGTGCCGTACGCCCTGATCGACACGGGAAATGGGGTGGTTCCGCTGACCAACGACACGGCCGGCAAGGCCATCCAGGCGGCCAGCTTCGTGGCCGACGGCAACGATCTGGTCCTCGATCTGGACCCGATGTACGCCGCCCAGCGGCCGGATACTTACCCGTTGGTGCTGGCCAGCTACGAGATCGTGTGCTCCAAGGGCTACGACACGGACACGGCGGCGGCGGTGAAGTCGTTCCTGGGTGTGGCCGCCACCAGCGGGCAGGCCGGTCTGGCGTCCGCCGGTTATGTGCCGCTGCCCGATAAAGTCAAGGAGCGACTGGTTACCGCGATCAACGCCATGCAGTAACCGGTCGGCGCACAGAGCGGCAGCAGAACTGTGGCGGGACCGACGTGACGGTGTCTTCAGGGCCAGACCCATCCGCTGCGGGGTCGGGTGCGGTCGTCGCTGCGCCCTTTCCCGAGTCGCCCGTCGTGCCGATCAGCCCGTGGGGGCGCGCCCAGCCACGCCCGGGCGACAGGCTTTTCCGCTGGCTGGCGCGGGGTTCCGGGGTCCTGATCATCGTCCTGATCGCCGCGATCGGCGGCTTCCTTCTGCTGCGCGCGATCCCGGCCCTGAAGCGCAACCAAGAGAACTTCTTCAGCTATGGCGGCAACTGGGTCACCACCGACAGCTCGGCCCTGCACTTCGGAATCTTCGAACTGCTCCAGGTCACCGTGTTCGTGTCGCTGTTCGCGCTGGTGCTGGCCATGCCGATCGCCCTGGGCGTCGCCCTGTTCGTCACGCAGTACGCGCCACGGCGGGTCGCGGCACCGCTGGCCTACGCCGTCGACCTGCTGGCCGCGGTTCCCTCGATCGTCTACGGCGTGTGGGGCCTGCACGTGCTGGCGCCGCAACTGCGGCCGGTCGCCACCTGGCTGAATCACACCCTGGGCTGGTGCTTCCTGTTCGCCACGGGCAACGCGTCGATCGCCGGGGGCGGCACCGTCTTCACCGGCGGGATCGTGTTGGCGGTGATGATCCTGCCGATCATCACCGCCGTCACCCGCGAGGTGTTCGTCCAAACCCCGCACGAAGAGATCGAGGCCGCGCTGGCCCTGGGCGCCACGCGCTGGGAGGTGATCAAGACGACCGTGCTGCCGTTCGGTCTGTCCGGGTACGTCAGCGGCGCGATGCTGGGCCTGGGTCGTGCGTTGGGCGAGACGGTCGCGCTGCTGATCATCCTGCGGGGCACCCAGGCCGCGTTCGGTTGGTCGCTGTTCGACGGTGGCTCGACCTTCGCGACCAAGATCGCGGCCACCGCCTCGGAACTCGACGACCGGTACAAGGCGGGCGCCTATATCGCGGCGGGACTGGTCCTGTTCCTGCTCACCTTCCTCGTCGACGCCCTGGCGCGCGGCGCCACCAGGGGCGTCGGCGCACGCAGCGGACGGGCCGGCCGATGACCTCGATGTTGGACCGTCCGCTCAAGACGCGGGGCTTCTCGGAGCTCGGCCGGCGTCGTCGGCTGGCGAACAACCTGGCGACCGCGCTGGTGACGTTGTCGGTGGCGATCGCGGTGACACCGCTGCTGCTGGTGCTCTACTCGGTTGTTGCCAAGGGGTTCAAGGTGATCACCTCCACCGCGTGGTGGACGCATTCCCAGGCGGGCATGACGACGTTCGTGGCGGGCGGCGGCGCCTACCACGCGATCGTCGGCACGGTGCTGTTGGGCCTGGTATGCGCCGTCATCTCGGTCCCGATCGGCATCCTGGTGGCGATCTACCTCGTCGAGTACGGCGGCGGCACCCCCCTGGGCAGGCTCGCGTCGTTCATGGTGGACATCCTGTCGGGGGTGCCCTCGGTCGTGGCGGCGTTGTTCGTCTACTCGCTGTGGGTGGCGACGCTTGGGCTGCCCCGGTCGGGGTTCGCGGTGTCGTTGGCCCTCGTCATCCTGATGGTTCCGGTGATCGTGCGCGCCACCGAGGAGATGCTGCGAATCGTTCCGATCGACCTCCGTGAGGCCAGCTACGCGCTGGGGATCCCGAAGTGGAAGACGATCGCCAGCGTGGTCATTCCCACGGGGCTGTCCGGCATCGTCACCGGGATCATGCTGGCGGTGGCAAGGGTGATGGGCGAGACGGCGCCGCTGCTGATCCTGGTCGGTTATGCACAGTCGATGAACTTCAACGTTTTCCGCGGGTTCATGGGGTCGCTGCCCGGCATGATGTATAACCAGACAGCGGCGGGGGCGGGCATCAGCCCGGCGCCCACGGATCGGTTGTGGGGTGCGGCGTTAACCCTCATCCTGGTGATCGCGGTCATCAATGTCGGGGCCAGGGTGATCGCGAGAAGGTATGCCCCCAAGAAGGCCCCCAAGAAGGCGTAGTCAGGAGATCAGTGGCCAAGCGGTTGGACCTCAAATCCGTCAACATCTACTACGGGTCGTTCAAAGCGGTCGCCGATGTGACGATGTCGATCCTGCCCCGCAGCGTGACCGCGTTCATCGGTTCGTCGGGCTGCGGCAAGACGACCGTGCTGCGCACGCTCAACCGGATGCACGAGGTGATCCCGGGTGGCCGGGTCGAGGGCAGCGTGCTGCTCGACGATCAGGACATCTACGCCCCGGGGGTCGACCCGGTCGGGGTGCGCCGCTCGATCGGCATGGTGTTCCAGCGGCCGAACCCGTTCCCCACCATGTCGATTCGTGACAACGTGGTCGCCGGCCTGAAGCTGCAGGGGGTGCGCAACCGCAAGATGCTCGACGAGACGGCGGAGCACTCACTGCGCGGCGCGAATCTCTGGAATGAGGTCAAGGATCGCCTGGACAAGCCCGGCGGTGGACTGTCCGGGGGGCAGCAGCAGCGGTTGTGCATCGCGCGGGCGATCGCCGTGCAACCCGACGTGTTGCTGATGGACGAGCCCTGCTCCGCGCTGGATCCGATCTCGACGCTGGCGATCGAAGACCTGATCAGCGAGCTGAAGCAGCAGTACACCATCGTCATCGTCACCCACAACATGCAGCAGGCCGCCCGGGTGAGCGATCATACGGCGTTCTTCAACCTGGAAGCGACGGGAAAACCCGGCCGGCTGATCGAGATCGACGACACCGAGAAGATCTTCTCCAACCCGACCGAGAAGGCGACCGAGGACTACATCTCGGGCCGCTTCGGCTAGCCCGGCCGGTCGGCGGCAGGCCGGGGCGGCCTACCGCTTGTCTTCCTCGGGCAGGACGCCGGTCGCCTGGAAGATGACGCGCCGCGCGACTTCGACGGCGTGGTCGGCGAAGCGCTCGTAGAACCGGCCCAGCAGGGTCACGTCGACGGCGCACGCTACGCCGTTCTTCCATTCGCGGTCCATCAGGACCGAGAACAAATGCCGGTGCAAATCGTCCATGGCGTCGTCTTCTTCGGCGATCTGGGCGGCCTTCTCCGGGTCGCGGGACAGCACCACCTCTTGCGCGCTGTTGCCCAATTCGACTGCGACCCTGCCCATTTCGGCGAAATACCCGTTCACTTCCTCGGGCAGCGCATGCTGGGGATGCCGTCGGCGGGCGATTTTGGCGACGTGCAGCGCAAGCGCACCCATCCGGTCGATGTCGGCCACCATCTGGATGGCGCTGACGATGGACCGCAGGTCGCCGGCGACCGGCGCCTGCAGGGCCAGCAGCACGAAGGCGCTTTCCTCGGCCTGCGCGCTGAGCGCCGCTATCTTTTCGTGGTCGGAAATCACTTGTTCGGCCAGCACCAGATCGGCCTGCAGCAGGGCTTGGGTTGCCCGCTCCATCGCGATCCCCGCCAGCCCGCACATTTCGCCGAGGCGCTCGGACAACTCCGAGAGCTGCTCATGGTAGGCCGTCCGCATGCTGCCCAGCCTACGTTCTCGACGCAGGAAACGGGTGCTGCCGTCCCGCCAAAATTCTTTACTCGCAGGTGGTGTCGGCCGCGTTGGTCACCGTCAGGTCGTCGGGCAGCTGTGTCGGCGCGTTGCCCGAACCGCGTTCGATCTGCATGCTGATCGACGAGCCCGTGGGCGCGGGAGTGGCGACGGAGTTGAAGTCCGGGCCCAGCACCACCTGAATGACCTGCCCGTAGCCCGAGACCCGCTGGACCTTCGCGTTGGCGAACGAGGACGCCACCGTGGCGGCGGCCTGTTCATTGCCGGGCGAGAACAAGACCGTCGTCGTGTTCACCGAACTCGGGTAGTCGTCGGGCGTCATCACATTGAAGCCGTTGTTCTTCAGCTGTTTGGTCGCGGTGGCCGCCAGGCCGCTCTGCGTCGTCGCGTTGGACACCCGCACCGTGACCTCTTGCGGCGACGTGGTCGTCACCTGTTGGTGCTGGGCCTCGGGCGTCGGCGTCGGCGTTTTCTTGGTGGTGGGCGCCTTCGTCGGCGTCGAGGTTGCCGACGTCCCGCCCAACGGTTTGGCGTTTTGGTCGTTTTCCTCGGGCAGCGGATCGTCGTTGATGATGGCGTCGAAGAGCGCCCGCATGTCCGCCATCCGCGGCGGCTCATCGCCGTTCTGGTCGGTGACGCCGGTCGGCACGGTGACGAACGTCATGTGCCCGGCCGCCATGCCCTGCAACGACTGACCCAGCTGCACCAGGTCTTTGGTCTTGACGTTGTCGACGGTGGTCAGGCTGATGAACATGTTGACGACGTTGTTGAGCTTGTTGAGGTCGAGCAACGTGTCCTCGGAGATCAGCGATCGCAACAGCGACGACAAGAACAACTGCTGGCGTTTGATGCGGCCGTAGTCACCGTTGGTCTCGGTTGTCACCTGGCGGGCCCGCACATAGTTCAGCGCGGTTGCGCCGTCGAGGACCTGGCGTCCCGCGTGGTCGAGGACCGTACCCAGTTCGTAGTCGTGCAGCGGGGTGCGGCTGCAGACTTCGACGCCGCCGAGGGCGTCGACCATTTTGGCGAAGCCGGCGAAGTCGACCGCGATGAACCGGTTGATGCTCAGGCCGGACAGCTTCTGGATCTCCTTGACCAGACACTTCGGGCCGCCGAACGCGTAAGCGGAGTTCAGCTTGGTCTCGGTGTAGACCGTCTTAGGGCCCCAGGTCCCCTTCTTCTCGTCGTAGATGGGCCCGTACTTGCCGGTGTCGGGGTTGTAGGCCTCGCATTGGATCGGGGTGATCGCCAGGTCGCGGGGGAACGACACCGCGACGACGCGCTTACGGTTCGCCGGGATGTTGACCAGCATGACCGTGTCCGATCGCGCGCCATCGGCGTCGTCGGTGGTGCCGGCGCCCATGTCCGCGTTTTCCCCGGCGCGCGAGTCGATGCCGACGATCAGGAAGTCTTCGTCGCCGTACTGCCCGCCGGGATCTCGGATGTCGCTCGAGTTCGGGTCGAGCGCGCTGACGATGTTGAGGCGGTTGTTCTTCGACGCGCTCCATTGCCACGCGCCACCGGTCAGGACCAGCGCCAGCACGGCGGAAAACGCCGCCGCCGAGCGCGCGGCGAGGAGTATCGGCCGCCGGCGGGGCCTCGGCCTGGGCTCGCGCGTCTTGGGCGCGCGCGTCGGCGCCGCGGGTTCAGCGGCGTCGAATTCGTCGTCGTTCGGATAGTTGGCGGCTTCGAGGTCGGGCAGCTCCGCGGTGGCGTCGAGCGAATAGGCCGGGATCACCTGCGTGTCCTGCAACTCGACCGGCAGGCCCGGTACCGAGTCCGGCGGCTCTTCGTCTGCTGCGGCGCGATGGTGGCTGGGCCGGGCGGCGGTCGGGGCCCCCACCTTGGCGATCAAATCGGCGACGGTGAGGCCGCCGTCGGCGTGGCAACCGGCCTGCTCGGCCTCGGCGATGGCGGGCTCGATCACGGCCGGTTCGGCCTGCCACCGGTGAACGCCGCGACGGGCCGGCGGCTCGGCGAACCGTTCCCACGGGGCGGAGCCGGGCATGGCCTGCGGGGTGCGCCGATGGTCAAGAGTGGCGTCAGTGCCGCCATCACTCATGTCCTATCGGCCTCCGAAGCTCGGCGTTACAGGTGCTCTTGCGCAATCTCGAGGCGCTCCTGCAGCGGCACCGAACGGTCCCCCACCGAAGCGCAATGCAGCAAGGTCCACATCGTACTGAGTTATCCGCGTCGATGCGATTTCGAGAGTGTTAAGGCTCAGCCGCCCGAATGCATGACGTCCGCTCCGGCCGGCACTGTGCAGTCGTCCGGGTCGGTCAGCCAGCCTTCGGGAAGGGCCACGCGGGCCGGCGAGCCCTGCCGGCCGCGGGGGCCGGTCGCGGCGTCGGGGAACGGCACCGCCCGGTCCAACCGGTCGAGCAGCGCGTCGAGTTCATCCAGGGTCCTGACCATCGCCAGCGCGCGGCGCAGTTCGGATCCGGCGGGAAAGCCGTGCAGATACCAGGCAATGTGCTTGCGGATGTCGCGCATGCCCTTGTCCTCGCCGAAATGCGCGGCCAGCAGCCGGCCGTGCCGGCGCACGATGTCGGCGACCTGCCCCAGCGTGGGCGGGGTCGGCGCCGGCCTGCCGGTGAAGGCGGCCGACAGCTCGGCGAACAGCCACGGCCGGCCCAGGCAGCCGCGGCCGATGACCACGCCGTCGCATCCGGTGCTGGCCATCATCGCCAGCGCGTCGCTGGCGTCGTAGATGTCGCCGTTGCCGAGCACCGGGATCGTCCCCACCCGCTGCTTGAGCCGCGCAATCTGTTCCCAGTCGGCGGTGCCGGAATAACGCTGCGCCGCCGTGCGGGCGTGCAGCGCGACCGCGGCGGCCCCCTCGGCCTCCGCGATGCGGCCGGCGTCCAGGTGCGTGTGGTGTTCGTCGTCGATGCCGATGCGGAACTTGACGGTCACCGGTATTCCGGTGCCCTCGGTGGCCCGCACGGCCGCGGCGACGATCTGGCCGAACAGCCGCCGCTTGAACGGCAGCGCCGCCCCGCCGCCGCGCTTGGTGACCTTGGGCACCGGGCAGCCGAAGTTCATGTCGATGTGGTCGGCCAGGTTCTCGTCCGCGATCATCCTGGCGGCCGCGTAGGTCGTCGCCGGGTCGACGGTGTAGAGCTGCAACGAGCGCGGCGACTCGTCGGGCGCGAACGTCGTCATGTGCATGGTGACCGGATGCCGCTCGACGAGCGCCCGCGCGGTCACCATCTCGCAGACGTAGAGGCCGCTGACGGTTCCCGCCCTGGCCTCCTCGATCTCACGGCACAGCGTGCGGAACGCGACGTTGGTCACGCCGGCCATCGGGGCCAGCACGACGGGGCTGGCGAGCGTGATCGGACCGATGCGCACTTGGTGTCCCGAGCCGGACTACCGGCGGCTCATCGCCAGCTTGCCCGCGGTCTTGTGCAACTCGTAGGCGGTGGTCCTCTTGCCGGTGCGTGCTTCCCGGTCCAGTTGACGCTGCTTGGACACCTCGAACCTGTCGCAGGACGCCTCGAGCTCCTTGACCAGCACGCCGAGCTCATCGCGCAGCTTTGCTGCCTCTCCGGTGAAGTCGTTGCGCTCGAAGATGCGCCATTTCTTCAGCACCGGCATGACGACCTCGTCGAGGTGGATGCGCGGGTCGTAGACGCCGCCCATTGCGATGACCACGGCTTTGCGCCTGAACTCGGGCACCTGGAAGCCGGGCATCTGGAAGTGGCTGAGAATCAGGTGTAACGCCTGCATCGCCTGGTTGGGGACGAGATCGAACGCGGCCTCGCTGACATCGCGGTAGAAGATCATGTGCAGGTTCTCGTCGGCCGAGATCTTCGCCATCAGCTGCTCGGCGACGGGGTCGTTACAGGCCTTGCCGGTGTTGCGGTGCGAAATCCGGGTGGCCAGTTCCTGGAAGCTGACGTAGAGGACGGAGTGACAAAGGGTGTCCGCGAAGTACTCACCCTGGTGGTTCTGGCCCGGGCTGAAGCCCCGGTTGACCACCTCGATGCGCAGCTTTTCCAGTTCGACCGGATCGACCGCGCGGGTCACCACCAGGTAGTCGCGCAGCGCGATGCCGTGCCGGTTCTCCTCGGCGGTCCAGCGGTTGACCCACTGCCCCCAGGCCCCGTCCATGCCCATGTTCATCGCGATCTCGCGGTGGTACGACGGCAGGTTGTCCTCGGTGACGAGGTTCTGCACCATCGCCACCTGGGCGACGTCGGAAAGTTTGCTCTGCTCGGGGTGCCAGTCCTGCCCGCCGAGAGCGTAATAGTTCTTGCCGTCCGACCACGGGATGTAGTCGTGCGGGTTCCAGGGCTTGTGCACGCTCAGATGCCGATTGAGGTACTTCTCGACCACCGGCTCCAGCTCGTGCAGCAGCTGTCGGTCGGTCAGCTGGGCTGACATAGTCCCTCCAGTTATCTGTGTCTACGGGTTGCAGTCAATATATCTGTGCCCGCCGGTAGCATCAAGTTTCTCCAGCCCGCGCGCCGTCGCCTTTTGTCAGGTGAAACCGCCGGTGTGTGAAACCCCGCTTCTCAGGGCTGGCCGGCGCGGTGCGGCCGGGCACCGCTACTCGAATTTCGCTTGCTCGGCCGGGGTCACATACGGCGCCGCCGCCGCGAACAGCATGTTGACGCAGTAGTCGATGAACTGCTTGCGGCTGGCCCCGAGCTGGCCGTTGAGGTAGGCGGTGAACAGGCTCGTCAGGCCGCCGACCAGGCTGGTGGCGATCATTTTCTGCAGCACCGAATCGCCGATCCGGGACAGCTTGCGCTGCAGCAGATCGATGAAGTTGGGCATCCACTCTGCGCCGGACTGGGTCAATATCGGCTCCACCGCGGGCGCCAGCAGCAGCACCCGACCGCGCACGGGGTCGTCGACCATCAGCTCGACGAATTGTTCGACGGCCTCGCGCGGCGTCTTCGCCGAGGTGAGGGTGTTCATCGCTTTCGTGCAGACATCGTCGTAGACGGCGCGCACGAATTCGTCACGGTCAGAGAAGCTTTCGTAGAAGTAGCGTTCGGTGAGCGCGGCCTTGCGGCACACCGCACGCACGGTTAGCGCGGGACCGCGATCGCTGCCGAGCAACTGCACGCCGGCGGTGATGAGATTGTCGCGACGGAGGGCGTGTCGGCTCTCTAGGGGGACGCCGGTCCAACGGCCCCGTCGTTGACCGGTCTGCACATCGCTCCTAAGCTCTAAATTGACAACACGTGTAGTCAAACTTGTCGAAACTTACAGGAATCCAATAGTGACCCAACATACGTCCGCACCCCGCTCGCTGACCAGCGGCTCCGACGGCCTGGCCGACGGCTGCCCGGTGTCGCCGCTGGGCTACGAGGCTCCGCCGATACCGCTCGGCCCCGAATCCCTGACTTGGCGCTACTTCGGGGACTGGCGCGGCATGTTGCAAGGTCCGTGGGCGGGGTCCATGCAGAACATGCATCCGCAACTGGGTGCGGCGGTCATCGACCACTCCACCTTCTTCCGGGAGCGGTGGCCCCGTCTGCTGCGCTCGCTGTACCCGATCGGCGGCGTCGTGTTCGACGGCGAGCGCGCCCCGGTCACCGGCGCCGAGGTGCGCGAGTACCACACCGACATCAAGGGCGTCGACGAACAGGGCCGGCGCTACCACGCGCTGAATCCCGACGTCTTCTACTGGGCCCACGCCACCTTCTTCGTCGGCACCATCCATGTGGCCGAGCGGTTTTGCGGGGGTCTGACCGAGGCGCAGCGGCGCCGGCTCTTCGACGAGCACGTCGAGTGGTATCGCATGTACGGCATGAGCATGCGACCGGTGCCGGCGTCCTGGGAGGACTTCAAGGTGTACTGGGACCACATGTGCCGCAACGTCTTAGAGGACAACTGGGCTGCCCGCGCGGTCCTCGACCTGACCGAGCTGCCCAAACCGCCTTTCGCCCAATGGCTTCCGGACCCGCTGTGGGCCGCCCAGCGCAGGCTGCTGGCCCCCTTCTTTGTGTGGCTCACCGTCGGTCTCTACGATCCGCCGGTGCGCGACCTGATGGGTTACACGTGGTCGCGTCGCGACGAGTGGCTGCACCGGCGTTTCGGCGACCTCGTCCGTGGCGTCTTCGCTTGCGTGCCAAGGCGATACCGTAAACATCCCCGAGCACGCGCCGGTTGGGACCGCGTCGCCGGCCGGATCCCGTCGGACGCACCGCTGGTGCAAACGCCTGCGCGCAACCTGCCGCCGCTGGACGAGCGCGACAATCCGAAACACTATTGCCCGCAGGTGCGCTGAGGCCGCGCGGAGCACCCTAACCGTGGGCGTGATTGTGCGCGCCCTCGAGGTCGGACTGGTGCACGTGCTGGTGCGTGTGCTCGGTTCCGTCGTCATGGGCATGCGGGTGCTCGTGCCTGAGATGGTCGTGCTCGTGGGTGGTGTGCGCGTGTGAGTGGGCCCTGTCGCCGTGGTGGTGTTCGTGCGCGTGTGGTGCCGCATGGCTGTGCTGATCGGTCATCGTGTCACCTTTTCGACGTGAAATGTGTTGTGCTCCAAGTGATCAGGCTTGACCGCGACGGGATCGCGCGCCCCTGCCCGACCCCGACCCGGCGGCCATCCTCAAATCGCTCTCGCCGCGGTGATGACGGGGAACCCCGGGGCCGGCGTGCTCGGCGTTGCAGACCGCGTCGATGACCAGCTGCCGGACGTGGTCGTTCTCCAGGCTGTAGAAGATGCTGGTTCCGTCCCGGCGCGTGCGCACCAGTCGTGCCATCCGCAGCTTTGCCAGGTGCTGGGAAACCGACGGCGCAGGCTTTCCCACGTGTTCGGCGAGTTCGTTGACCGACATCTCGCGATGCCTCAGCGACCAGAGCACTTGCACGCGGGTGGCGTCGGCCAGCATCCGGAAAACCTCGACGACGAGACCTGCCTGGTCGTCGGGCAAGCGGCTTTCGCCATTATCTGCATGCATACGCAAATAGTAGCCCTGCGCGGCGATGCCGCTGAGTCAACCCGGGGGTACGACGGTCGATGCGCGCCGGCCGCCGTTGCGTTCGTTCCACAGCCGGTACAGCTCTACGGCCGCCTGGTGGGGCTCGTAGCGCATCGGGAGACGACGGCGGTCCCAGGGCTTGGCGAATTCGTCGTAGAACGTGGAAACCTCAAAGTACTTGCGGTCATCGAGGTAGTACTGCTCGTAGGACTCCCGGGTGGTGAGGAAGACGACTTCCCTGGGAGAGCAGTAGTACAGCGAGCCCAGGCACATCGGGCACGGGTGGGCCAGCACATAGATGGTGCTGTCGACCAGGTGCTCGGTGCCCAGTTTCCGGCACGCCTCGCGGATGGCCAGGATTTCCGCGTGTGCCGTCGGATCGTTCGTCTGGGCCACCTGGTTGGCGCTCTCGACGAGGACGTCGCCGTCCCTGACGATCACCGTCGCGAACGGGCGACCGCCCGCGGCGACGTTTTGGCGGGCCAATTCGATCGTGCGCTGGGCGAAGTCGGTCACAGCTCGGAGGGTAGCGCCGCGGGCCGGCAGCTCGCGCTGTGCTAGTAACTAGACAGTCTATATTTTCGGCTCGGGATGAGGGACCACCATGGCGCGCACCGATCGTGATCGTTGGGATTTGGCGACCAGTGTCGGAGCGACGGCCACCATGGTCGCCGCGCAGCGGGCGCTGTCCAGCGAGGAAAAGTTGATCGAGGATCCCTACGCGGCCCCGTTGGTGCGTGCGGTGGGCATCGACGTCTACGTCCGGTTGGTGAACGGCCAGATTCCGGCCGGCGGCGAATCCGAGTTCGACCCGCGCCGGATGGCGCGCGGGATGGCTTGCCGCACCAGGTTTTACGACCGGTTCTTTCTCGACGCGGCACGCGGTGGCGTCAGCCAGGCGGTCATCCTCGCGTCGGGACTTGACGCGCGCGCGTACCGCCTGCCATGGCCCGCGGGCACCGTCGTCTACGAGGTCGACATGCCGGAGGTGATCGAGTTCAAGACGGAGACGCTGCGCGACCTGGGCGCGGAGCCGACCGCCGAGCGGCGCACCGTCGCCATCGACCTGCGCGACGACTGGGCCGCCGCCCTGCAGGAGGCGGGCTTCGATGCGGACGCGCCGGCGGCGTGGAGTGCCGAGGGCCTATTGGTCTATCTGCCCGACGAAGCCCAGGACGCCCTGTTCGACCACATCACCGCGCTGAGCGCCCCGGGCAGCCGCCTGGCCTTCGAATTCGTGCCCGACACCGCGGTTTTCGCCGACGAGCGCTGGCGCGCACACCATGACCGGATGAGCGAACTCGGGTTCGAGATCGACTTGAACGACCTCGTCTATCACGGCCGGCGCAGCCACATCCTCGACTATCTGAACAAGCGGGGCTGGCGGACGTCGTCGCAAACCGTCAAGGAGTTGCACGCGGCCAACGGCTTCGTCTATCCCGACGACGACATCGCCCAAGCCTTCGCCGACGTGACCTACAGCAGCGCTGTGTTCGCCGGGCTTACCGGCTGAGCAGATCGTCCTTCAGGCGGTTGGTGAGCATCTCCTGAAACACGGTGCGGGCCGGGTCGTAGAGGTCCTGGAAAGTCGCCAGCACCGCGTTCCGGTCGTATTCGGGGATGGATCCGAGGGGAGTCCAGAAGCTGTCGATGTCCATCAGGAAGAACGGTCCCTGTGCGGCCGGCATCGTCCGGCGCAGGTGGTAGCTGGCGTCCAGCGCCTGGCCCACGCCCGGGCCGTAGCGCACGATCATCGACTTGCCGGGGTTCGCCTCGCGGTAGACCGCGGCGCCCTGCCATTCGGTCAGGGTCAGGCCGGCGGGGGCGATGCGTTGCGGGCCGAGCAACGGCTCGGCGATCCAGTTGGCCCATTCGATACGGCCGTCCACGCCCTGGGGCACCCGGATCTCGAGGACGTAGCGCAGGCCGAGGCGCTCCACCCCGACGATGGGCGAAAACTGCGAGCGGGCGTCGATGACCCGCATCACCAAGTCGACCAGCGACTCGAAGTTGGTGTACGCGGTGGTCTCGACGACCACCGCTTGTGTCTTCATCGAGGCGGCAACGGTGTTATCCCGGTTGACGTAACGCACGAAGCGCTCAGCGGTCGGTTGCGGACTGCCGCCGGCGCCCATCGCCCACGCCACGTCCTGAGCCTGGCGTTCGATGGGCAGCAGGTCCGCGAGCAGGCGTCTGAGCTCGCTGGCCGAGGCATCGGTCAGGGAATCCGTTGCCGGGTGACGGATTTCCATGGTTACCAGGGCTACGGGCGCGTTGGGGTAGGCCGCATCGACACTCACAGTCCGAAGCATAAGCCAAGCCGTTCCGCGGCCGAACGAGGGCCACACCGTGCGATGGCCGGCGCGCGGAACGCACCGGGTCGGGCAGGGCGACTCCGGCCGACGGTGCGGCCGTGCCGACGCCGTTTCGGGAGGTAACGTCCATTTTCAGGGCCATCTTCGGTGCCCCCACTAGGACTCGAACCTAGGACCTGCGGATTAAAAGTCCGTAGCTCTACCAACTGAGCTATAGGGGCGCGAAGGTTCAGGATACTGCGTTCGGAACACCGCCCGACCGGCGCTCGTTTGAGGATTGGGCCTGCGGTGACCTAAGCTGACGTGGCTCCCAACGGTAACTGCGTTGCGAGTGCCCCCGAAGTGATTCGGTTCTGGCCCCCATCGTCTAGTGGCCTAGGACGCCGCCCTTTCACGGCGGTAGCACGGGTTCGAATCCCGTTGGGGGTACGCGCGACGCAATGACGCGGAGCGATAGCGAGGCCCTGTGGCGCAGTTGGTTAGCGCGCCGCCCTGTCACGGCGGAGGTCGCGGGTTCGAGTCCCGTCAGGGTCGCCAGCACGGCGAGGCAGTCATGCCTTCCGGCCAGGTAGCTCAGTCGGTACGAGCGTCCGCCTGAAAAGCGGAAGGTCGGCGGTTCGATCCCGCCCCTGGCCACTACCAGAACGATCAGAAACTCCCGTACGGCGCGCCCGTCAGGATCGAATAACCCGCCTCCCCGAGGACCGCGACTTCCAAACCGCCCAGCATCGGGAGCAACCCGACGTCGGCGGCGACGGGGTAGCCGAACGCGTTGATCAGCCCGCCGAGGGGCTGGCCGTTGACCATCTGGGTGATCCCGTTCAGGAACAGGTTGACGTCGTACGACGGCAGGGAGACCAGGGCGGCCGTCGTGATATCTGCCGTCGGTAGCAGTGTCGAGTAGGCGGTCGAGAACGCCGTCGTCCCGGTGCCGACGATCTGGGTGTTGGCCGCCTCCAAGCCCATGAGGAGGTCTGTCACCGTTGGAGGCCCCGCGGGCAGCGCCAGTGTCCCCGGCCTCGACGTCAGTGACGTCAGCGCCCCGGTTACGCCCTGCAGCGACGGCAACTGCGGGGGTCCCTCGGCGGAGAAGTCGGCGATCGCGGCGCCGATTCCCTGGTGCATCCCGCTGACCAGCGCGGGCCCCAGGGCGGTGGTGTCGCTGAGCGGCGGCAGGAATCCGAACGGGGTCGTCACGTTGGCCGGCCCGGTGGACCAGCCGAAGTCCGGGTTGCCGTAGCCCCAGTTGACCAGGGGCGTCAAAACCGGTTGCACCAAATCCGCGATCGGGTTCCCGACGTACGGGATGAAGCGCACCGGATCCAACAGCGGCAGGTTCGGGTTGGGAATCATGTAGAAGGTGGTCTGGGTGGCACCCTGCGTCGGCAATGTGACCGCCGAATTGATCTGGCTGGAACTGAGGGTGTCGTAGCTCGTGTGCACAGTCACCATGCCCGCGAGCGCATTCAAGTCGGAGAAGACGTCGATCGGGTATTGCGGGAAGTCGGCCCAGCCGTCGTACTCGATTGTGTAGACCTTGGTCAGGAAGTCGTTGGTCGGCATCGGGCCGAGGGTCGAAAAGCCCAGCGTCGGCAGGCTCAGACCAGGAAAGCGCGCGTCCCAGCCGCCGTTGGGGTTCATCGAATTGCCAAGCAGCACAAAGTTTATCGGTAGATTGCTGGGCGTGCCGGCGGGGTCCAGCAACTGCATTTCCAGCGCGGCGATGTTGGCGCCCTGCGAGTAGCCCAGGACGTTGATGGTATTTCCGGCCGTAAGTTGCTGTTGTATTGCGTTGTTCAGGGCCGTGACGCCGCGGGCTATCGAAATGTTCTGCATCAGGTCCTTGATGCCGCTGTCCGGATACTCTCCCGCCGGCATGAACAGGGCTTGGACGAGGCCCACGGGGAAATTGGGGGCGACATACTTGCTGACGACGTTGGTCACGAAGTCCGGCGGAGGGAACGGCATTCCGCTGCCGCCCAGGACGAAGGTGACGGGCGGGTCCGCCGCGCTCTGCAGGGCCGCGGTCGTGGAACCGCCGTTCGCGGCGAGCGCGGCCACGCCGGCGGCCTCGGTGTTGGCGTAGGCGTTGCCGGCCGCCGCCAGCGCTTGGGCGAATTCGCCGTGCAGCGCCGCCGCCCGCCCGATCAGCGCCCGGCACTGTTGGCCGTATGCGCTGAACAGATTGGCGACCGCGGCGGATATCTCGTCGGCGGCGGCCGCCGCCACACCGGTCGTCCTGCCCGCCGCGGCCGCACCGGCCTCGTCGATCGCCGATCCGATCGCGGCCACATCCGCGGCCGCGGTCACCATCACCCGGGGCTGCGCTAGCACGTACTGCATCCGGTCTCCCCCTCACGACGAGCATGCCCACCTGCTCCCGGCCAGCATAATGCGATCTACCGTGGGTGGGCGGCCCCTTCGGCCGACCGCTCCTTCAGGCGAGACGTTCGTCGGGCATATCCTCGGCCACAATCCCTTTCACCTGCTGGTAGTAGATGATCCTCCCGCCACCGGCCCAGTCGCCCTCGGGGATCTCATGGATCAGCGTCCACACGTGAAACGCGCGGGAGCCCTGCGGCTCGATTCCCGCCGCGCCGCACACCGCGTCCTGCACGTCGGCGACGAGCCGTTCTTTGCGGTGCCGGTCGAGCGCTCCCTGGAAGACCGTCAGGTCGACCCTGAACCGCGGCGCGCCCGGGCCGCGGCCACCCACCGAGAGCTCGCCCGCCTCGATCGGATGCAGGTACACCCACGTGTTGTCACGCAAAAACGTTGTGTCCGGGGCGCGTTCGGCGCGCAGGAGCACGGTCACCAACTCGTCGGCCAGCCGGCTCAACACTTCTTCGGCCAGCGAGCCGCGCACGAACGTCAAGTCAATCATCGGCATGGCAAAACCCTCGTTCCGGAATTGCAGCGACATATTGGGATCGCCCACATCGACCGCGGCGGAACCGAATTGATCGCGTGGTGCACGACGTCCACTCCGAGACCGGCATCGTGGTCGCTCCTTCGGGCCGCCGGCCAGTGGCTAGTCGATCGGCTACTCGGACGATAGATGACGCCTCGCGGTCCATCAATGGCGTCGTCACCGCTCCACAAAGGGGTAGCGCCGGTGATACCGCTTTACGGAACAAGTCATAGAAACTGTTGCCGTGGCTGGTGTGGCTCGTGTGATCCCACCCGGCGCACCGCGACAATGATCGAATGCGTCGCCTCCGGCTGTTGTCTCCGCTCCTGCTCACCGGAGCGCTCGTCGGCGCCGCCACCGCGCAGGCCGGTCCCGACGTGCCGCCGGTCAGCGACGCGGCGCGCGCGGCAGGATTCGTCGACGTCCGCACCGTAGTCCCCGACGCCGTCATCAACCTGCGCTACGCGACGACCAACAACTTCACCCACACGCAGCTGTATCCCTCCGACGCCCGATGCCTGGTCCATCAGTCGATGGCTCCCGGGCTGGCGACGGCCGCGACGGCGCTGCGGCCCCAGGGCCACGTGCTGGTCTTCTGGGACTGCTACCGGCCGCACGACGTGCAGGTCGCGTTGTTCAACGCGGTTCCGAATCCCGCCTGGGTGGCCCGGCCCGGCCCGTATGCGCACAGTCACGAGTCCGGGCGCTCGGTGGACGTGACGTTCACCAGCGTGCAGGAGCAGTGCTCGGCGGAGCGGCAAGTCGACGGGCTGTGCCTGGCCGACATGGGCACCGACTTCGACGATTTCTCCTCGCGCGCAACGGCATACGCGACGCAGGGCGTCGGCGTCGACGCGCAGGCGAACCGCGCACGGCTGCGGGACGCCATGAAGTACGGCGGGCTGTCGCCGTATTCGGGGGAGTGGTGGCATTTCGACGGCCCGGGTGCGGGCGTCGACCGACCGATCCTCAACGTCCCGGTGGACTAGCTGTTCTCATATTTCGAGACAGCGGTTTCATATCATGAGTCAGCCGGTTAAGCTTCGGGTCATGAACGCACCGCCGGCCAAGTACACGCACGGGCACCACGAGTCGGTGCTGCGCAGCCACCAGCGGCGCACGGCGCAGGACTCCGCGGCCTACCTGCTGCCGCACCTGAAGCCGGGGTTGTCGGTGCTCGACATCGGCTGCGGCCCCGGCACGATCACCGCCGACCTCGCCGAGCGGGTGGCGCCGGGAACGGTGCTGGCCGTCGACCAATCCACCGACGTCCTCGAGGTGGCCCGCGCCGAGATCGAGCGCCGCAACCTGGCCAACGTCGCGTTCGCGACCGCCGACGTGCACCGGCTCGAGTTTCCCGATGACACCTTCGATGTCGTCCACGCGCACCAGGTTCTGCAGCACGTGGCCGATCCGGTCCGGGCGCTGGGCGAGATGCGCCGCGTGTGCCGGCCCGGCGGAATCGTCGCGGCCCGCGACGCCGACTACGCCGGCTTCATCTGGTTTCCGCGGATCCCCGGGCTGGACCTATGGCTCGATCTCTACGGCAAGGTGCACCGCGCCAACGGCGGCGAACCGGATGCCGGCCGGCGGTTGCTGTCGTGGGCGCTGGCGGCCGGGTTCGACGACGTCACGCCGACGGGCAGCGTCTGGTGCTACGCGACGCCCGAAACCCGCGACTGGTGGGGCGGCATGTGGGCCGACCGGATCCTGCATTCGAATGTGGCCCGCGACCTGCTGACCCTGGGGCTGGCCACTCCTGACCAGCTCGAGGAGGTTGCGGCGGCGTGGCGGGCGTGGGCGGCGGCCCGGGACGGCTGGCTGTCCATGCCCCACGGCGAAATTCTCTGCCGAGCGTAGGGCGACAACGCCGTTTTCCCAGCTCAGGCAAGTGGTATTGGCATTCTCTTTTTTTGCAAGTACGTTATTCATCGATGGATAACGCTGCTCAGACACCGTCGGGCATCCCGCTGCGGCCCGTGTACGGGCCGGCGGACAGAACCGCGGAACCACCGCCGCCCGGGGAGTTCCCCTTCACCCGGGGAAACTTCGCGTCCGGGTATCGGGGCAAGTTGTGGACCTTCCGGCAGTACTCCGGTTTCGGCACCGCCGAGGAATCCAACCGCCGGTATCGATACCTGCTGGACCAGGGCGGGACGGGGCTGTCAGTGGCGCTCGACCTGCCCACCCAGTGCGGATATGACTCCGACGATCCGGACTTCGGCGAGGAGGTCGGCCGGGTCGGCGTCGCGGTGGACACCCTGGCCGACTTCGAGATCTTGTTCGACGGCATCCCACTGGACAAGCTCAGCACGAGCATGACGATCAACGGGACGGCGGCGATCCTGCTGGCGTTCTACGTCGCCGCCGCCGAGAAGAAAGGGATACCGCGGGCGAAGCTCACCGGGACCATCCAGAACGACATCCTCAAGGAATACGCCTCGCGCGGGACCTGGATCTGGCCGCCGGAACCGTCGCTGCGGCTCATCGCCGACACCATCGAGTTCTGCGCGGCCGAGGTGCCCAGGTTCAACGCGATCTCGGTGGCCGGGGCGCACTTCCGCGACGCCGGGGCCAACGCCGTGCAAGAGATGGCGTTCACCCTGGCCGACGGCGTCACCTATTGCGACACCGTGGTCGAACGCGGCCGGATGACCATAGACCAGTTCGCGCCGCAGATCTCGTTCTTCTTCTACACCCACGGCGACTTCTTCGAGGAGGTCGCCAAATACCGTGCGGGACGGCGCCGTTGGGCGACGATCGTGCGGGAACGCTACGGGGCGGTGACGGACAAGGCGTCGATGTTCCGCTTCGGCTGCGTGTGCGGCGGCGCCTCCCTGTATGCCCCCCAGGCGCAGAACAACCTGGTTCGGGTCGCCTACGAGGCGATGGCGGCGGTGCTCGGCGGCGTCCAGTCGATGTTCACCGCGGCCTGGGACGAACCGTTCGCGCTGCCCACCGAGGAGTCCACCACGCTGGCGCTGCGCACCCAGCAGATCCTGGCCTACGAAACCGGTGTCGCCAGCGTCGCCGACCCGCTCGGGGGCTCCTACTTCGTCGAGGCGCTCACCGACGCCACCGAGGCCCGCATCGTCGAGATCATGGACGACCTCGAACGCCACGGCGGCATGGTCAGCGCGATCGAGGACGGGTACCTGCAGGGCCTGATCGCCGACGAGGCCTTCCGGGTGCATCAGGACATCGAGGCGGGCACCCGCCCCGTCGTCGGGGTCAACCGCTTCGTGACCGACGAACCGGAACCCGACGTGGTCAGCTACGAACTCGACGCCGAGGGCCGCGACCTGCAGCTCAAGCGGCTCGCCAAGGTGAAGGCCGAAAGGGATTCGAGCGCAGTGCGATCCACGCTCGCGGAGTTGTCGCGGGCCGCCGCAGGAACTGACAACCTGATGCACAAGCTGATCGACTGTGCCAATGCGTACTGCACCGTCGGTGAGATGGTTTCCGCGCTCAAACGGGTGTGGGGCGAATTCCAGCAACCGGTGGTGTTCTAGATGGCGGTGCGGATCCTGGTGGCCAAGCCGGGCCTGGACGGTCATGATCGCGGCGCCAAGATCGTCGCGCGCACCCTGCGCGACGCCGGCTTCGAGGTGATCTACACCGGCATCCGGCAGCGCATCGAAGACATCGCCTCGATCGCCGTCCAGGAGGACGTGGCCGTCGTCGGGCTGAGCATCCTGTCCGGTGCGCACCTGACGCTCACCGCGCGGACCATCGAGGCGTTGCGCGCTGCCGACGCCGCCGACATCGCCGTCGTCGTCGGCGGCACCATTCCGCACGCCGACGTGCCCAAGCTGCTGTCCGCCGGCGCCGCCGCGGTGTTCCCCACCGGCACACCGCTCGACGCACTCGTGCGCGAGATCCGCGCACTGACCGGCACCCCCGAACCCGTTGCGGAAAAAGAGGAACAGTGCGCGTCGGAGTGATGATCGGCGCCGAGCGTGGCGACATGGCCCGCAAGGTGCACAAGCTGGTGTCTGACATCGAATGGGCCGAGGCCGCGGGTCTGGACACCGCATGGATGCCGCAGGTCCCCGACGACTTCGACTGCCTGACCATGGTCTCGCTGATGGCCGCTCACAGCTCGCGCATCGAGCTCGGCACCGCGGTGGTGCCGCTTCAGGCCCAGCATCCTGTTGCCCTTGCCCGCCAAGCGCTCTCGACGCACGCGGTGGCCGGCGGGCGGTTGGCGCTGGGCGTCGGACCGTCGCACCACTGGATCATCCGCGACATGCTCGGTTTGCCCTATGAGAAGCCGGCCGCCTACACCCGCGACTACCTGCAGGTGCTGGGCGCCGCCATCGCCGGGCCGGGACCGGTTGACGTGGAGAACGATTCGTTCACGGTGCACAACCCGTTGGCGATCGGCGCCGACAGCCCGATGCCGGTGCTGGTCGCCGCGCTGGGCCCGGTGATGCTGCAGCTTGCCGGTGAACTCGCCGACGGCACCGTGTTGTGGATGGCCGACGAGCGCGCGATCGGTGATCACATCGCGCCGAAGATCACCAAGGCCGCCGCGGATGCCGGCCGTCCCGCGCCGCGGATCGTCGCGGGCATCCCCGTATGCCTCTGTGCGCCTGCACAAGTCGACGAGGCCAAGCAGCGGGCCAACCGCATCCTCGGCGAGGCCGAGGTGTCGCCCAACTATCAGCGTCTGCTCGAACGCGGCGATGCCCGCGACGTCGGCGATCTGTGCGCGGCCGGTGACGAGAACGCCATCCTGGCCCGGATGCGACGATTCGCCGACGCCGGCGTGACCGACCTGTCGGTCCGGCTGCTGCCGATCGGCGACAACCGGGACGAACTCGTCGCCTCCAAGCGCCGCACCCGGGACATGATCGCCTCGCTCGCAAGGGAGTTGCGTTGACGGCCGACGCCGGCCCACTGGCGGGAATACGCATCCTCGAGGTCGGCACCATGCTGGCCGGTCCGTACGCGACCATGCTGCTGGCCGACCTCGGCGCCGAAGTCACCAAGATCGAGCCGCGCGGCGGGGAGATCTCCCGCGGCGTCGGCGCCAGCTACTTCGCCAGCCTCAACCGCAACAAGTCCAGCGTCACGTTGGACCTGAATTCCGAAGCGGGACAGCGAAAGCTGGGTGAGCTGGTCGCCGAATCGCACGCGCTGCTGGTGAACCTGAAGCCGTCGGCCATCCGGCGGCTCGGCCTCACCTACGACGAGCTACGACGGCACAACGAGCGCATCGTCTGCGTCGCGATCACCGGGTTCGGCCTGTACGGCGGCGACGATCCGGCTTTCGACTATGTGGTACAGGCGGGAGTCGGCACCGCCGCCCTGACCGGCGACCCGGACGGCCCACCGACACTGCCCGGCTATTCATCGGCCGACAATTCCACCGGAATGTGCGCCGCACTGGGGCTGTTGGCCAAGATAGTCTCCGGCACGGGCGGCCAGGTGGACGTGTCGCTGCGCGACGTGATGCTCTCGCAGCTCAACTACCACGCGTCGGCCTACCTCAACAACGGCGTCGAGCCACAGCGCCGGCCCAACGGGGCCCACTCGTATTACGTTCCGGCACAGCTCTTTCCCACCGCGGAAGGGTATCTGGCGCTGTTCATCACGCACGACGGTTTTTGGAAGTCGTTCGCCGCCGAGGCGGGCATCGGCGGATTCGAAACCATGGCCGAACGGGTTGCCCGCCGCGACGAGGTCCTGGCGGTCGTCACGGCGATGCTGGCGACCGACACCGCCGCCGGCTGGGAACGGCGACTGCGCCCCCTGGGCGTTCCGGCCGCGGCCGTCAGGACGCTGCCCGAGGCGCTGAAGGCGACACCGGAAGTGGTTGTGACCGCGGGTGATTTCCGCCTGGTCGGCAGCCCGATCCGCGTGTCGGGCTACGAGCCCGACTACCGGCCCCCGCCGGAACTAGCCGACGGCTGAAGCGGGCGGCCCGGTGAGGTGGGCCTCGGCGAGTTTGCGAAAAGCCGAAACGAGACGGCCACGGTCGCCGGCGCGCGTCGCCAGAACGACATGGCAGGGCTCGACGCCCTTCAACGGGACCGTGGTGATGTCAGGCCGCAACGCGTTGCCGTGGAAGCCGGCCGTGATGGCTACCGCCTGCCCGGAGGCGATGACTTCGAACTTGTCCTCGAGCGCGTCGATGAACGGCCCATCGGGCGCTCGGCGCCCGTCCGGGCGGGGATCGATGCGCCAGAAGGCACTCCACGCCGGGTCGGAATCGCGGACCCGCGGCATCGGGTCATCGGCGATGTCGTCGAGAGTCACAAAATCCCGGCCGGCCAGGCGGTGGTCGACTGACAGCGCGAGCATCCGGGGCTCGTCGTAGAGGATGGTCACGTGCAGTCCGTCGGTGGGAAACGGCAGCCGGGTCACCACCGCGTCCACCCGATGCCCGAGCAATGCATCGAGGGCCTGGCCCCAATGCAGGTGCGACACTTGCACTTCGGCGTCCGGGTGCTCGCGGCGCAGCTCGCGCACCGCCGGAGTGACGATCATCCCGGTCGTGTAGCCGATCGTGATGCGGCTGGGCTGCCCTGCGGCCCGGGCCTGGGCGGCGGCCTGCGCGGCGCTGCGCAGCAGGGCCCTGGCTCGGGGCAGAAACACCTCTCCGGCCTCCGTGAGGCGGGTGCCTTGTGGCGTGCGATCCAACAGCCGAACACCCAGCTGTTGCTCGAGTCGCCGGATCTGGCGACTCAACGACGGCTGCGCGACGCGCAGCGCGCTCGCGGCGCGGCCGAAGTGCCGATGCTCGGCCACCACCACGAAATATCCGACCAGCCGCAGGTCCAGATCGATCATTGGCGATGCCGGCGCGGTCATGCCGACAGTGTAACCGTCGGGCATCCCGTCCAATGCCGCGATTGCCCAATTGACGTGCGGTGATGCTTATTCCGTATCGCGCCATCCGGAATAGGTCTTGGACGCCCGGCCCGGCCCGGTCGTTGACTTGGTGTCGCGAATGTCAACGCAATCGAAGGGACCATCCATGCATGTCTTCGTGACCGGCGCGACCGGACACATCGGTTCGGCCGTCGTCGACGAACTCCTGGAAGCCGGGCATCATGTCGCCGGCCTGGCCCGCTCCGACGAGTCCGCCGCCGCGTTGGCGGCGAAGGGCGTCAGCGTGCACCGGGGCGATCTCGACGACCTCGATGGCCTGCGGCAAGCCGCGGCGTCGGCAGACGGCGTCATTCACCTCGCCTTCAAGCACGCCTGGGATGACTTCGCGGGCGCCGCCCAGGCCGATCTCTGCGCCGTCGAGGCCATGGGTGAGGCGCTCGTCGGCACCGACAAGCCGTTCGTGAGCACCTCGGGAACTCTCTTGCTCTCCTTTACCGCGCCGGGGCGCCTGGCGACCGAACGCGACACATTGCCCGCAGGACCCCGGATCGACTCGGAGAACGCGGTGATCGCCATGGCCGAGCGCGGGGTGCGTTCCTCGGTCATCCGGCTCTCGCCGTTGGTGCACAGCAACCTGGACCACCATGGCTTCGCCCACCACCTGATCAAGACCGCCCGCGACAGCGGCAAGTCGGCGTACATCGGCGACGGCTCCAACCGCTGGCCCGGGTTGCACACGCTCGACGCCGCCCGCCTGTACCGGCTGGCCCTCGAAAACGCTCCCGCGGGAACGCGATTGCACGGGGTTGCCGACCAGGGAGTGCCGTTCCGCGAGATCGCCGGCGTCATCGCCCGCCACCTGGATGTCCCGGCCGTCAGCATCCCCGCCGAAGAAGCCGGCCATTTCGGCTTTCTCGCACTCTTCGCATCGCTGGACAACCCGACGTCGAGCGCGTTGACGCAAGAACTGCTGGACTGGAAGCCCGAATGGCCCGGTCTGCTGGAGGATCTCGATGCCGGCCATTACTTCGGCGAGTGAGCGGCGCCGTGGCTAACCCCGTGGTCGACGCCGCCCGCGCGGCGTTGGGACCGGTTGGCGTATGCCTCCCGGTCTCCTTCACCGACAACCCGCACGCCGATCTGCAGCGTGCGGCCGCCGGCCGGCTGGAAGACGCCGGATACCGCGCCGTCTGGACTAATGAGGTCATCGGCAAGGACGCCCTGGTGCAACTGGGCATGCTGCTGTCCGCCACCGAGAGGATGGCGTTCGGCACCTGCATCGCGAACATCTGGGCCCGCCCGGCGCAGACCATGCATGCCGCGGCCGCGCAACTGGCTCAGGCCTACCCGGGCCGGTTCGTGCTGGGCCTCGGCGTCGGCTACCCGGAACAGGCGGCCAGCGTCGGCCGGGATTTCGGCAGCCCGTTGGCCACCATGCGCGACTACGTGAACCGGATGGACAGCCCTACCTGGCCGTCGGCGCCCGACGCACCCTACCCGAAGATCATCGCCGCCAACGGCCCGAAAATGCTTGCGCTGGCGGGTGATATCGCCGACGGGGCGCTGCCGGCCATGCTGCCCGCACAGTTCACCACACAGGCCCGGCGGACGTTGGGGCCGGACAAGCTCCTGGTCGTCGGCGTGTCCGTAGTCGGCGACCCGATCGACTCGGCGGCCATTGCCGCTCAAGTGCATGAGCAGCTGACCGCCGGCGCCGACCACGTCACGCTCCTGCCGCCGATCGGAATCGAGTTCGGCTCTGGCATAGAGCAACTCGAGCGGTTAGCTCCTGCGCTCGCTGCGCTGCCCGGCCGCTAGCCGCCGCACTCGATGGTCGTTTCGAGCAGTCGCGGGACGGGCGCGGGATCCAGCAGCAGAGCATCGGACATGTGCAGCTGGCCGGCGTTGGCGATCATGTTGTCCAGGATGGCCTGCAGGTCGTCGCCCTCGAGCTCGTAGATGGCGACATACGGGCCCTGCCCGTCTACCGGCCGCAGCCGGCGTGCCGCGACGATTCCGTCGAGCGCCAGCAGTTCGGGGATGTGTACTTCGTCGTACCAGGTGTTGTACTCCTGCTCGCGCTCGGGCGAACTGGGCCGACTCTCCACAAGCATGATGCCCTTAGCCATCGCGGCCACCTCTCCGTAGCTACTCGTAGCGCACCGTGACCGAATCCGTATCGGGCACGCCCTGGCACGTCAAAATGTAGCCCTCGGCCACTTCGTCCTCGTCGAGAGCGTCGTTGACCCGCATGGTCGCGTGGCCTTCCTCGAGCCGGGCCATGCACGTGCCGCAGTTGCCGGCCTCGCAACTGAAGGGCGGTTCGAGGCCGGCCCGTCGCGCGCTCTCCAACAGCGTCTCGCCGGGAACCCGTGGCACCGTCACCTTCTTGCGGTCGAGGTGGATCGTCACCGTGCCGACCTCGGCGCCGTCCGTGGATGCGGGATCTGCCACCCGTGGAGTCTCCTCGATGATCATGGTGACCGTCACCTCGACCGCCCCCTCTCGCATTTGCATTCTTCACTATAGAGAATACTATTCTCACAGAGCGATAGGGTCTTCTCAGACGTGGTGGACTGCTGGAAGGAACGGACGTGACCGAGCCGCCGGCGCTCGTGTTCGAGGAACGGCGGTTCAGCCTGTCCCAGCTCGACGCGATGGCCGACGGGTTGGCCGCAACCTTGACCAAGGACGGTGTCACCGCCGGTCGCCGGGTCGCGGTCATGGCGTCCAACCGGCCGGAGTTCGTGGCCGTCCTGCTGGCGATCTGGCGGCTCGGCGCCACGGCCGTCCTGCTCAGCCCCGCGTGGAAGCGCGACGAGGTCGACCACGCGCTGGGGCTCACCGATCCGGAGCATGCGGTCGGCGACCATCCGGTGCTGGCCGGCCTGCTGCCCATGCTGAGCCTCGACGAACCGATCCCGGCCGGGGAGCCGGTCTCCGGTTCGCTGCCGCCTCGCGCCGACGCGGTGCTCGCCTTCAGTTCCGGCACCACCGGTCTCCCGAAGGCGGTGCGGCACACCCACGCCGCTTTGCACGAGGCCGTGGACCACTGGCGCGCGGCCCTGCAGCTGACCCGGCACGATCGGATTCAAGTCGCCACGCCGCCGTCACACATACTCGGGCTGCTCAACATCCTCACCGCGTTGCGGACCGGCGCCCGGATGCGGCTGCATCCGCGATTCGACATCGACCAGATGCTGCGATGCATCGAAAAAGACCGCGTCACAGTCGAAATGGCGGTCGCGCCGATCGCGCTGGCGATCGCGTCGCATCCCGCCCTCGAGTCCTACGACCTGTCGTCGCTGCGCTTCATCATGTGGGGGGCGACGCCGGTGAGTCCCAGCGTCGCCGAGGCCGTGACCCGCCGGACCGGCGTCGGTTGGGTGCCGGCCTACGGAGCCACGGAACTGCCTGTGATCGCGTGCAATCCGGTGCAGGGGGCCCGGCTCGACTCGGTCGGGCGCCCCGTGCCCGGGGTCGACGTGCGGGTGGTCTCGCCGGAAACCGGCCGGCCCGTCGGCGCGGGGGAGGTGGGGGAGATCCAGGCCCGCTCGCTGTCGCTGATGGCGGGATACCTGCCGGCCGCCGCAACCGCCGAGGCCATGCGCGACGGGTGGTACCGGACGGGTGACGTCGGCGCGCTCGACAGCGACGGTTGGCTGCACATCACCGACCGGCTCAAAGAGATGATCAAGGTGCGCGGTTTCCAGGTCGCACCGGCCGAGATCGAGACCGTGCTGCACAGCCATCCGGCCGTCAAAGACTGTGCGGTGTTCGGCGTTCCCGACGGCGTCAACGGTGAGGCGATCGTGGCCGCCGTGGCAGCCGACGGTCCGGTGCGAGCGGCCGAGCTGACCGGCCTGGTGGACGAGAGGCTAGCTTCGTACAAACGCCTGAGCCGCGTTGTGTTCGTGGACGATATACCGCGCCTGTCCTCGGGCAAGGTGCTGCGCCGAGCGTTGAAGGAGACCTATGGATGTACGTCTGACGTCTGAACAGCGGCAGCTTCGTGACGCCGCCGCCAAGCTGGCGGACGACCTCGGGCTCGGGGCGGTGCAGGATCTCGACGACGAGGGCCGAATCAGCAGGCTGGACAAGCAGATTCAGACGACCGGCTGGCGGGCGCTGCGCTCCGACGGTGCCTCCGGCGTCGAGGTGGCCGTCGTCGCCGAAGAATTCGGGCGCCGGCTGGTCGACGCGCCGTTCCTCGGGCCGGTGCTGGCCGATGACCTCACCCGGCACGTCGGCGCCGACAGCGCGGGAGCGACCGTCGCGGTCGACGACCGGGCGATCGACGCGCGCGGCGCGCGACGGGCCTTGTCGCTCTGTGGCACCGGCGTTCTGGCGGCGGGCGTGGCGGCGGCGCGCACCGGCGCCGACCTGACGCGAGCCGAGGCGGAGCTGGCGGGAGCGCCGGCCACGCTCGGCGAGGTGAACCCCGACGTCGCAGCGCGATGGCTGGCCCTCGCGCTGGTCACTACCACCGCGGACCTTGTGGGCATCGCCCGTGGCGCGCACGCGGTCGCCTGCGACTACGCGAAGATCCGCGAACAGTACGGCAAAACGATCGGTTCATATCAGGCGATCGCGCACTTGCTGGCCGAAAGCCTTGCGCTGATCGAGGGTTCGGTCAGCGTGTTGCGTCACGCCGCATGGGGAGTCGACGAACTCGCGCCCGCCGAAGCCATCCGGGCCGCACAGATTGCGAAGGTGTACTGCGCGCGCGCCGCCCGCACGGTGTGCGAGACCGCCGTACAGGTCCACGGCGGCATCGGCAACACCTGGGACTGCCTGGTCCACGTCTACCTGCGCCGGGCGCTGACATCAACCGAACTCTGGCCCGTGACGCTGAAGGAGATCGACTTTGGACTTTCGTGACTCGGCCGACGAGGCCGCCTTCCGGGAACGCCTTCGTTCCTGGCTTGCGTTGCACGCCAAGCAATATGCCGGCTCCGGAGACGAATACTGGCAGCGCATGGCCGACTGGCATCGGGACCTGTACGACAACGGCTTCTTCGGTCTGTCGTGGCCGCGCGACTACGGCGGCCAGGAGTTGGCGCCCGTGTACGACGTCATCGTCGACGAGGAGCTGGTCCGGGCCGGCGCTCCGCCGCGCCCCAGCGTGGGCTACCTGGTGTACGGGATTGGTCGCCATGGCAGCGACGAGCTGCGCAAGCGGTTCCTGCCCGGCATCATCAACGGCACCGAGCGGTGGTGCCAGGGTTTCAGCGAGCCGGGCGCCGGCTCGGACCTGGCGTCGCTTACCACCACGGCCACCCTCGAGGGCGACACCTATGTGGTGCACGGGCACAAGATTTGGACCAGCTACTCCGACGTCGCCGACTGGTGTCTCCTGCTGGCCCGCACCGACCCGGGGGCCAAGCGCCACCGGGGCCTGTCGGCGTTCGTGCTCAACATGAAACAGCCTGGCGTGCAACAGCGGCCGTTACGCATGATTAACGGGGTCACCAACGAGTTCGGCCAGGTGTTCTTCGACGGCGCCACCGTGCCCGCGGACCGGATGGTCGGGGCGCCCGGTGAGGGCTGGGCGGTGGCCATGACGGTCGTCGGCCACGAACGCGAACCCTCCACGCTGGGCTACGCGGCCCGCTACGGCAAGCTGGTCCGAAACCTGTTCGCGCGTAACAGCGATTCTGGAGGCCCCATATCCGAGGAGCTCGCGTGGGCGGCAGTCGAGTCGGAGATGCTGACGCATCATGTCCGGCGACGGCTGTCCGAGCAGTTGGACGGGGTCTCGCACGGCCCCGAGGGGTCGCTGGACAAGCTGCTGATGACGTGGGTCGAGCAGTCCGTCGGTCACGCCGCGCTGGCGGTGGCCGGGACCCGTGACCCCGACCTGCTCAGCGCCTACCTGTACAGCCGCGCGCAGAGCGTGATGGGCGGGACCTCACAGATACAAAAAAACATCATCGCGTCGCGAATCTTGGGATTGGGAGTCTGAATGTACGACATGCCGGCCGAAATCGACGTCCGCGCCGACGGCCCATTGCGAATCATCACCCTGAACCGCCCCGACGACCTCAACGCGGTCAACGACAGCCTGCACGTCGGCCTCGCGCGGTTATGGCAGCGGTTGACCGACGATCCCGCGGCCCGCGCCGCGGTGATCACCGGGGCAGGCAAGGCGTTTTCGGCCGGCGGCGACTTCGCCTACCTCGCCGAGTTGTCCCAGGACGCCGATCTGCGCGCCAAGACCATCCGGGACGGCCGCGAGATCGTGCTGGGGATGGCGCGCTGCCGGATTCCCGTGGTGGCGGCCGTCAACGGGCCGGCCGTCGGGCTGGGCTGCAGCCTGGTGGCGCTGAGCGACATCGTGTACATCGCCGAGAACGCCTTCCTCGCCGACCCGCACGTGCAGGTGGGGTTGGTGGCCGCCGACGGCGGACCGCTGACCTGGCCGCTGCACATCAGCCTGCTGCTCGCCAAGGAGTACGCGCTGACCGGCACCCGCATCAGCGCGCAGCGCGCCGTCGAACTCGGACTGGCCAATCACGTGGCGGCCGACCCCGTCGCGGAGGCGATCGCCTGCGCCGAAAAGATTTTGGAGCTGCCCCAGCAGGCGGTCGAGAGCACCAAACGGGTGCTCAACATCCATTTGGAGCGCGCGGTTCTCGCAAGCCTGGATTATGCGCTGTCCGCCGAGCACCAGTCGTTCACGACGGAGGACTTCCGGACGATCGTCGCCAAGCTGAATGCCGGCAAGAACTGATCGCTGATGCCGCGAGCTACGCTCGCGAGTCGTGGTGCCGTAGGAACTCGCGCATCACCGAATCGAACTTGTCCGGCTCCTCGATGAAGGGCATGTGAGCGCTCGACTCGAACAACTCGAACCGTGACCCGGGGATGCGTTGGTGCATCTCCCAGGCGTGCTCGGGCACGCACTCGTCGTACCGCCCCGTGACAACCAGCGTCGGCAAGGCGATCTCGCCCAACCGGTCGAACACGTCCCAGTCGCGGATGTTGCCGACGATGTGAAAGTCGCTCGGGCCGAACATGGTCTCGAAGACATCCGTGCCCATGTTCCTGAACGCTTCCTCGAGTTCCCTGGGCCAGGGACGCACCCGGCACAGGTAGGTCTCGTTCCAGGTCCGGATGGCGGCCTGGTATTCGGCCGAATAGGTCGTGCCCGCCGCTTCGTGGCGGTCGATGGCCGATTGCGTCGCCGGGTCCAGCTCGGACTTCAAGCGCGCCACCATGTTCGAGAACTCGGGTATCGACGCGATGCTGTTCGAGATCGTCAGGCTGACCGCGCCCGAGGCCACGTCGAGCACGTACTGCTGCGCGAGCATCCCACCCCATGAGTTGCCGAAGATGTGAAAGCGGTTGAGTTCCAGCGCCTTCACCACCGCGTCCATCTCGGCGACCGAGCGTTCCATCGTCCAAAGCGCGGTGTTGGACGGCCGTCTCGACTTTCCGCAGCCGAGCTGATCCCAGAACACCACCTCCCGCTCGTCGGCCAACCGTTCGAGCGAACTCAAGTAGTTGTGCGGAAGACCCGGGCCGCCATGGACGACGAGCAGCGGAAGACCGGGGCCGCCGCCGGCCCGCTTGAACCAGACCTTTCCGCCTGGGACCGAGACCATGCCGTGGGTCATCCCCCCACCATCGCAAATATGTGGCCATCCCGCGCCGGTGACGCGCGGGTTCGAACGGCTCCTGCTCCTTGCAACTCCCACTCTCGCAATGAGAGAATAGTGTTCTCATCAGTATGCGCTGCCCGAACCCGGAGAAGACCCGTGCCTGAAGCCGTCATCGTGTCCGCCCTGCGCACCCCGATCGGCACCGCCCGCCGCGGTGGGGGATTAGGCGTCGCGGCGATGTGCGCCGGCGGTGGAATGGGTTCGGCGACGGTCATCGAGGTCGCCGCGCCATAATGCGCACATGACCATCGCCGACCTGATCGCGGGTGCGCGCAACGGGTCTCCGCGCGCGGCGGGCCGGCTGCTCAGCCTGGTGGAAGGCGAACGCCGCGACGAGGTGCTGGCGAGCATCGGACCGTCGGCGGTTCGAGTTGTCGGCATCACCGGGCCGCCGGGTGCGGGCAAGTCGACGACGGTCGGTGCCCTGGTCGGCGCCTACCGCGAGCGCGGCTCCAGGGTGGCGGTGCTGGCAGTGGACCCGTCGTCGCCGTTCAGCGGCGGCGCGCTGCTGGGCGATCGCATCCGAATGACGGCCCACATCAACGACTCCGACGTCCTGATCCGGTCGGTGGCCACCCGCGGTCACGTCGGGGGCCTGGCGGCCGCGGTTCCGGCGGCCATCCGGCTACTGGGCGCCATCGGATACGACGTGGTGCTGCTGGAGACAGTCGGAGTGGGCCAGTCGGAGATCGAGATCGCCGCCGTCGCCGACCCCACCATCGTCGTCCTCAACCCCGGGGCGGGCGACGCGGTGCAGGCCGCGAAGGCCGGCGTGCTCGAAGTCGCCGACATCGTGGCCGTCAACAAGGCCGACCGGGAGGGCGCCGAACAGACGGTGCGCGACCTGCGCGCCGAAACGAGAGCCCCGATAGTCAGTCTCGTCGCCGCCCGCGGCGAGGGCATCGCCGATCTGGTGGCCGCGATCGACGATCACCATCGCACCGACAGCCGGGAGCGCCGGGTGGCGCGGGCCCGCGCGCAGATGCTGTCGCTGGCGCAAACGCTGCTGCGGACCCGGCCGGAGCTCGACAAGCTCGCCGAGGCGGTGGCCGACGGGCGCGACGATCCCTACTCGGCGGCCGCAAAGCTGTTGTCACCCACGCCTGACCCGGAATAACTCAAGACCGCCACGGCCTTAAGGTCTTGATTTGCCGCATAGCGCTGTGTTGCATGAATACATGACACGTTCGGCCGATGAGCTGGTAACCGAATTCTGCAAACGGTGGGCATCACCCGATCCTGACGAGCTAGCCGGTTACTTCACCGAAGATGCCGTCTACCACAACATCCCGATGCAGCCCGTGCAAGGTCGGCAAGCGATAAGGGATTTCATCGCGGGCTTTCTCGCCGCATTCGACGGGATCGACTTCAACGTGCACCGGCAGATCAGCGACGGGCCGCTGGTGATGAACGAGCGAACCGACGTGATGCGCCGCAAGGACGGCGAAGCCGTGCCGTTGCCCGTGATGGGGGTTTTCGAGGTGCACAACGACCGCATCGTCGCGTGGCGTGACTACTTCGACATGGGAGCCATCACCAGAGCGTTCGGCTGAAAACGGACCCGGCTCAATCGGGTTCGTCGTCGTCCGCGTCGCGGAGGAATCGTTCGGGGTGGTGGTAGCTGTTGGTGCGTGGCTGCCCGCGGTCCAGGTGCGGGGGCGGGATCCATTCGGTTTCGCCGCGGGCGTTGGTGCGGGTGGTCCAGCCTTGTTCGGCGAGTCGGTTGTC
>NZ_LZJH01000145.1:0-1645 GCF_001666745.1 Mycobacterium sp. E2699
GGCGGCGCCGATTCATGGCAAGCCCAAGGATCAGTTGGCCGGCGACGATCTGCGTGAGCAGCGCAGGTTTCGCCGGCTGCGCGCAGCCGCGATCGCCGGGATGGTCGCGCTCACGGTGGTGTCACTGGTGGCGGCACTGATCGCCGTCGTGCAGCGCCAGGAGGCCATCCGCCAGCGCAACCAGGCGATCGCCGAACGGCTTACCGCCGAGGCGCAGTCCATGCTGGCCGGCGCCCGCGCCGGCGGCGACATCCGGGCATTCGGCGAATTGCTGGCGGCCCGAAAGGCGGCCCCATTGGGCCAGAGCGCCCTGCTGCACGCGGTGGGCCAACGCAGTACCACGCTCAAGGTTGTCGATACCGGGGCGGAGGTACCCGGCGTCGCGTTCAGCCCCGACGGGCGCAAAATCGCCACCGCCGGCGGCGGCCCGGATGGCACCGTGCAACTGTGGGACGTCGACACCGGCCGGCCCATCGGCGACCCCCTCAAAGGTCACACGAACAAGGTGACAAGTGTGGCGTTCAGCCCCGACGGGCACCGACTGGCCAGTGGCAGTTGGGATGACACGGTGCGGTTGTGGGATGCCGACACGGGTCAGCCGATCGGCGACCCGCTCAAAGGGCACCAGGATTTCGTCGAAGATGTCGCCTTCAGTCCCGATGGTCACCTGCTGGCCAGCGCCGGCTGGGATCGCACCGTGCGGTTGTGGGACGCCGACAGTGGCCGGCCGGTCGGCGCCCCCCTGGGTGGTTACACAAGTTTCGTGCACAGCGTGGCGTTCAGCCCGGATGGGCACCTGCTGGCCACCGGCAGCTACGACGGCACGCTGGCGCTGTGGGACACCGACACGGCGCGCCTGATGGGTGCGCTGCAGGCCGGGCAAAAAGGCGGTCTGGTCACGGTGGTGTTCAGTCCCGACGGACGACGGATGGCCAGCGCCAGCGCCGACCGCACGGTACGCCAGTGGGACACGGGCACCGGCCAGCCGATCGGTAGCCCGCTGAACCACCCCGGCGCAGTGTTCGGCGTGGCCTATAGTCCCGACGGGCATCGGCTCGCCACCGCAAGCTCCGACGCCACGGTGCGGTTGTGGGACGCCGACACCGGCCATGCGCTGGGGGCCGCCCTCACCGGACACACCGATGCGGCGATCAGTGTGGCCTACAGTCCCGACGGGCACCGGATAGCCAGCGGCGGGCGGGACCACAGTCTGCGCGTGTGGAATCTCGACGAGATACTCGCCGGCTACGCCTACGAGCTGGAGGGCGTGACCTTCAGCCCGGACGGCCACCGGGTGGCCAGCGCCGGTGCCGGACCGCGGGGCGCGGTGTGGGTGTGGAACGCCGACACCGGCCAACCCGTCAAAACCCTTACCGGCCATACCGATTCGGTGCTCGGCGTGGCGTTCAGCCCCGACGGGCATCGGCTGGCCAGCGCGGGCGCCGATCAAACGGTGCGGCTGTGGGACGCGGACACGGGCGAGCCGATCGGGGCCCCCCTCACCGGCCACACCGGCATCGTGAGCAGTGTGGCGTTCAGCCCCGACGGGCATCGGCTCGCGAGCGCCAGCTGGGACCACACGGTGCGGCTATGGGACGCGGACACCGGCCAGCCGATCGGGGCGCCGTTTGACGGGCATACCGAC
>NZ_LZJH01000146.1:0-923 GCF_001666745.1 Mycobacterium sp. E2699
GGCCAACGTGAGGGGTTGATCGGTGACGGGCACATCAAGGTGATCCGCGGCTTTTTCGCCCACCTGCCCGCCGAGGTGGACCTGTTCACCCGGCAAGCCGCCGAAGCCGACCTGGCCGACAAGGCCCGCGGCTATCGCCCCGACGAGCTGGCCAAATACGCCCAGCGACTCATGGCCTGCCTCAACCCCGATGGTGAATTCAGCGATGCCGAGCGGGCTCGTCAGCGCGGGATCACGCTGGGCGATCAGCAATTCGACGGCATGTCGCGCCTCAGCGGGCTGGTGACCCCGGAACTGCGGGCCGCCATCGAAGCCATGCTGGCCAAACTGGCCGCGCCGGGGGCCTGCAACCCTGACGACCAGACACCCGCGGTCGATGAGACACCCGACGAGAATGCCGTGCGGCGCGACAGCCGATCCCGATCCCAGCGCAACCACGACGCCTTGCTGGCCGCGCTGCGCGCGCTGTTCGCCTCCGGAGACCTGGGTCAACATAACGGCTTGCCGGTGTCGATCGTGGTGACCACCACGCTCAACGAACTCGAGGCCGCCGCCGGCAAGGCCCTGACCGCCGGCGGCACCCTGGTGCCGATGTCGGATGTGATCCGCTGGGCCGGCCACGCTCACCACTATCTGGCGATCTTCGACAAATCCAAAGCGCTGGCGTTGCATCACACCAAACGGCTGGCCTCACCGGCGCAGCGCATTGTGCTCTACGCCAAATATCGTGGCTGCACCAAACCCGGCTGCGACGCTCCGGCCTACCACAGCCAGGTCCACCACGTCCGCGGCTGGACAACCACCCACCGCACCGACATCGACGACCTCACCCTGGCCTGCGGCCCCGACAACCGACTCGCCGAACAAGGCTGGACCACCCGCACCAACGCCCGCGGCGAAACCGAATGGATCCCGCCCCCGCA